>NZ_JARUVM010000046.1 GCF_029763755.1 Luteimonas sp. 8-5 | reverse complement strand
GCACGCGGGCAGTCGCGACACCTGGCAGATGCTGTCGGTGCCGGTGTTCGCGCAGGCGGCGCCCGGCAGCGGCGGCGGCGTGATCGACCTGGCGCGCGAGTACGGCGGCATCGACGCGCGCTGGGAAGTCGACGGCAGCCTCGCCGGCAAGCCCGCCGGGATCACGCTGGGCGCGGAGCTGCAGCGTTCCTCCGAACATCGGCTGGGTTTCGAGAATTTCACCGGGACGCAGCTCGGTGTCGTTGGCCGTTTGCGCCGCGACCAGCGCGACAGCGTGCGCAGCCGCGACGTCTACGCCGAGGGCAGGTGGCGTTTCCTGCCGGACTGGCAGGCGACGCTCGGCGTGCGCCGCAGCAGCGTGTCGTTCCGTTCCGACGACGACTACATCGCGCCCGGCAATCCCGACGACAGCGGCGCGCTGGACTACGGCTTCACCACGCCGGCGTTCGGGCTGTTGTACCGGCCGTCGGCAGGCATCGAGTGGTACGCCAACGCCGGCCGCGGCTACGAAACGCCGTCCGCTTCGGAACTTGCGTACCGCCCCGACGGCGCAAGCGGCCTGAACCTCGAATTGCGCCCCGCGCGCAGCCGCAGCCAGGAGCTGGGCGTGCGTGTGCGACGCGGCGACCATGCCTGGGACGCGGTGGTGTTCGACAGCCGCACCGAGGACGAACTGGTGGTCGCGGCCAGCAGCGGCGGGCGCAGCATCTATGCCAATGCCGCCGACACCCGCCGTCGCGGCCTGGAGGTTTCCGCCTCGGGCTGGCTGGGCGGGCACTGGCAATACGCGCTGGCGGCCACCGCGCTGGATGCGCGCTTCGCCGACGGCCGCCGCATCCCCGGGACGACCGCGCGCAGCGGATGGGCGGAGCTGCGCTGGCATCCGCACGACGCCTTGCAGCTCTTCATCGCCGGCAACGGATCGAGCCGGTTGTATGCCGACGACGACAACAGCGCCTGGGCGCCCGGGCATGCGACTTTCGATATCGGGGTCGAGCGCGAATGGCGCGCCGGCGCGTTTGCAATGACCGGTTTCCTGCGCATCGACAACGTGTTCGACCGCCGCGCGATCGGTTCGGTGATCGTCAACGACGGCAACGGGCGCTACTTCGAACCGGCGCCGGGGCGCGGGTTCGGCGCAGGCCTCAGGGTCGCGATGCCGTAGGTCGGCGGGCCGACGCCAGCGCGTCCATGTGCCCGAGCACCATCACCTCGCCGCGTCCCGGGCGATAGCCGTGGTGCAGGGCGGCGGCGACGTAGTCGGCCGCGGCCGCGCAGGCTTCGCGCGGGGCGATGCCCAGGCACAGGTTGGCGGCGATCGCCGAGGCCAGGGTGCAGCCGGTGCCATGGCCTTCGATGGGAACGCGGGCGTGGGCGAAGCGGGCTTCGCCGCCGGTGCCGCGGTAGCGGTCGACGACGACGCTGCCTTCGTCCAGGTGCCCGCCCTTGAGCAGCACCGACGCCGGCCCGGTCGCGCACAGGCGCTCCAGGGCGCGTTCGGCCGCCGCCGCGTCGGCGATCGGTTCGCCCAGCAGCAGTTCGGCTTCCGGGATGTTCGGCGTCAGCACGGTGGCCAGGGGCAACAGCCGCGCGCGCATCGCGCCCAGGGCATCGTCGGCGAGCAGCTTGGCGCCCGAGGTGGCGACCATGACGGGGTCGACCACCACGTCCACGCCCGGCCGCGCCTCCAGCGCATCGGCCACGACGTTGATCACTTCGGCCGTGGCCAGCATCCCGAGCTTGACCGCGCCGATGCGGAAGTCGTCGAAGCAGGCATCGATCTGGGCGCGCAGGAAGGACACCGGCGGCACGTGCACGGCGACCACCCCGCGGGTGTGCTGCGCGGTCAGCGCGGCGATGGCGCACAGGCCGTGGACGCCATGCGCCGCGAACGTCTTGAGGTCGGCCTGGATCCCGGCGCCGCCGCCGGAATCGGATCCGGCGATGGTCAGGGCACAGGCCAAGGGCGGGGTCGGAGAATGGCGCACGGGCTTATCATAGCCGCGGAGCCGGGGGACCGGCGGATGGAAGGCGGCGGATGATCGCAGCGGTCGAAGCCTGGCGCGCGGGCTGGTTCAAGCGCGAGCACTGGGCGCCCAACATCGTTGCCGGACTCATCGTCGGCGTGGTCGCGCTGCCGCTTGCGATGGCGTTCGCGATCGCGTCCGGGGTCAAGCCCGAACAGGGGCTGTACACCTCGATCATCGCCGGCGTCGCGGTTGCGCTGTTCGGCGGATCGCGGATCCAGATTGCGGGCCCGACCGGCGCCTTCATCGTCATCCTCGCCGGCGTCGTCGCGCAGTTCGGCGTGCAGGGGCTGTTGCTGGCGACGTTGATGGCCGGCGTGATCCTGGTGCTGATGGGCGCGGCGCGGCTGGGCTCGGTGATCCGCTTCATCCCGGATCCGGTGATCGTCGGGTTCACCGCCGGCATCGCGGTGATCATCTGGATCGGGCAGTGGGAGTACTTCTTCGGGCTGCCCGCACCCGGCGGCGAGCGCTTCTACGCCAAGGCCGGGCAGCTGCTGCTGTCGCTGCCGCAACTGCATCCGGCGACCACGCTGCTGGCGGTGGTGAGCCTGGCGCTGGCGTTGTGGGGCCCGCGCATTCCCGGCCTGTCGCGGATGCCGGGACCGTTACTGGCGATGCTGGTCGCCACCATCGCCGTGACCGTGTTCGCGCCGGCGGGCGTGGCCACGATCGAATCGACGTTCGGCGCGATCCCGCGCGCGCTGCCGAGCCTGCAGTGGCCGGACACGACCTTCGACCAGGTCATGCTGCTGCTGCCGTCGGCGTTCACCATCGCCATGCTCGGCGCGATCGAGTCGCTGCTGTCGGCCGTGGTCGCCGACGGCATGGCCGGTACCCGCCACGATTCCAACCAGGAGCTGATCGGGCAGGGCGTGGCCAACATCCTGTCGCCGCTGTTCGGCGGCATCGCCGCCACCGGCGCGATCGCGCGTACCGCCACCAGCATCCGCAACGGCGGCAGTTCGCCGCTCGCGGCGCTGGTGCATGCGCTGCTGCTGGTGATGGTGCTGCTGTTCCTGGCGCCGTACGCGGGCAAGGTGCCGTTGTGCGCGCTGGCCGCGATCCTGTGGGTGGTGGCCTGGAACATGAGCGAGGCGCGCCGCTTCCTGCGCCTGGTGCGGCAGGCGCCGCGCGCGGACGTGGCGATCCTGCTGATCACCTTCCTGCTGACCATCTTCACCGACCTGGTGGTGGCGGTGAACATCGGCGTGATCCTGGCGATGTTCCAGTTCATGCGCCGCATGAGCGCGTCGGTCGCGGTGGTCGAACACGACCATGCCAGCCTGCGCACGGACCTGGCCGAGGCCGGCCTGGAGTCCCTGCCCAGGGACGTGCTGGTCTACGGCATCGACGGCCCGTTCTTCTTCGGCTCGGTCGATTCGCTGGAACGCGCGCTGTCGTGGTCGCGCCAGCCGCCGCGTTTCGTGATCCTGCGCCTGGACCGGGTGCCGTTCATGGACGCCACCGGGCTCAAGCGCCTGGAGTCCACCATCGGCAACCTGCGCAAGCGCGGCGTGCAGGTGTTGCTGTGCGGCGCCAACCTGGCGGTGCTGCGCAAGCTGGTGCGCGTGGAGATCGTCAAGCGCGACGACCCCGGCTACTTCACCGATCTCGCCACCGCGTTGCGCTACAGCACTTCAGAGGCGTAATCGGCCAGCCGCGAACGCTCGCCGCGGCGCAGCGTGACGTGCGCGCTGTGCGCCCAGTCCTTGAACCGGTCGACGGCGTAGGTCAGGCCGGAAGTGGTCTCGGTGAGGTAAGGCGTGTCGATCTGTTCGACGTTGCCGAGGCAGACGATCTTGGTGCCGGGGCCGGCACGGGTGATCAACGTCTTCATCTGCTTGGGCGTCAGGTTCTGCGCCTCGTCCAGGATCAGGTAGCGCGAGAGGAAGGTGCGGCCGCGCATGAAGTTGAGCGAGCGGATCTTGATCCGCGAGGCGAGCAGGTCGTTGGTCGCCGCACGGCCCCACGAGCCGCCTTCCTGGTTGTGGGTCAGCACTTCCAGGTTGTCGGTGAGCGCGCCCATCCACGGCGTCATCTTTTCCTCCTCGGTGCCGGGAAGGAAGCCGATGTCCTCGCCGACGCTGACGGTGGCGCGGGTCATGATGATCTCGCGGTAGCGCTGCGCGTCCATGGTCTGCGCCAGGCCCGCTGCGAGCGCGAGCAGGGTCTTGCCTGTACCTGCGGTGCCGAGCAGGGTGACGAAGTCGATCTCCGGGTCCATCAGCGCGTTGAGCGCGAAGTTCTGCTCGCGGTTGCGCGCGTTGATGCCCCACACCGCGTGCTGCGCGTGGCGGAAGTCGTCGACGATCTGCAGGGTGATGCTGGTCTCGCCGACCTTGACCACCTTGAGTTCGGCTTCCTCGTCGCCGGGCAGGTACAGGAACTGGTTGGGGTACCAGCTGTCGTCCTCCGGCGCCGCGCCCGGAATGCGCGCGACCTCGTAGAACGTACGTCCCTTCTCGGTCCAGGAGCGCAGGTCCTTGCCGTGGCGCTGCCAGAAGTCCGCGGGCAGCGCCGTGGCGCCGGTGTAGAGCAGGCTGAAGTCGTCGAGCGCGCGGTCGTTCTCGTAGTCCTCGTTGACGATGCCCGCGATCGAGGCCTTGATCCGCAGGTTGATGTCCTTGGACACGAACACCACGGCCGCCTTCGGCTCGGCTTCCTTCAGCGCGAGGATCGCGCCGAGGATGTGGTTGTCGGGGATCACCGCGCCGAAACGCTTGCCCGAATCGAAATTGCCGGTCTGGAAACGCAGCCGGCCCTTGCTCTGGGCGCCGCGCAGCTGCAGGCCCTGCGGCCGTTGCAGCACGATCCCGTTGGTGATGTCGCTGTCGGCGTCGCTTTCGATCAGTTCGTTGAGGAAGCGGCTGACCTGGCGTGCGTTGCGGCTGGCTTCGGAGGTGCCCTTCTTGGCGTTGTCCAGTTCCTCCATCACCTGCATCGGCAGGTACACGTCGTGTTCCTCGAACTTGAACAGCGCCGTGGGGTCGTGCATCAGCACGTTGGTGTCCAGCACGTAGATCCGCTTGCCGTGGGTCATTGCTGCTCCAGTGCGTCCAGGACGGCTTGCGCATGGCCGGGAACCTTGACCTTGCGCCACTCGGCGCGGACCACGCCGTCGGGACCGATGAGGAAAGTGCTGCGCTCCACGCCGATGAATTCGCGGCCGTAGAGCTTCTTGGGGCGGATCACGTCGAAGGCCTTGCACAGCCGCTCGTCCGGGTCGCTCACCAGCGGAAAACGGAAACCCTGCTTCGCGCAGAAGTTGTCGTGCGACTTGACCGAGTCGCGCGAGACGCCGAGCACTTCGGCATTGCGTTTGCGGAACTTCGGCAACAGCGCATTGAAGTCCAGGCCCTCGGTGGTGCAGCCAGGCGTGGAATCCTTGGGGTAGAAGTAGAGGACCAGCCACTTGCCGGCATGGTCGGCGAGGGTGGTGGTGGCGCCGCCGGACAAGGCCATCGGCATCGACAGGACCGGTTTGGCGAGCTTCTTGCCGATGGCGACCATGCTCAGGACTTCATCCTTCAGAACTTCATCGGATCCATGATGGCATCGAGGTTCAGGTGGTCGCAGAACTCGAGGAAGTCGTCGCGCAGCGCGGCGATGTGCATGTCCGCCGGGATGCCGATGGTCACCTGGGCGGTGAACATTTCCGCGCCGGTCTGCATCGCGCGGTAGCGCGAACAGTGCAGGCTCTCGATGGTGATCGACTGGCGGTCGAAGAAGTCCGCCAGCTGGAACAGGATGCCCGGCTTGTCCGCCGCGACCACTTCGATCACGTAGGGCAGCAGGTTCGACTGGATCGGCTTGGGGCCGGTGCGGTACCAGACCAGCTTCAGGCCTTCCTCGCGCTCGAGCTTGCCGAGCATGGTCTCGAGCTTGGCGACCGAATCCCAGGAACCGGTTGCAAGGGCGGTGACGGAGACATCGCGGCCGACCGTCGACAGCCGGGTGTCGACCAGGTTGCAGCCGCTGTCGGCGATGCGCCGCGTCACCGCCAGCAACGGGGACCGCGGATGCGTCGTGTAGGCGTTGATCAGCAGGTGGTTCTCGTTCGGTGACGGACGGGCGGCGGAATCGCGATTGTCGGTGTCTGGATCGGTCAAGGCGGCGCCTGCTGCTGGGGGCTGAACGGGCCCGGCGCAGGGGCCGGGAACCCGGGGGCCAGCATACTTGCCCGTGCTTCGGCGCCGCAAGTAACATCGCCGAGGCACCGCCGTCCCTTCCAGAGCACCCCACTTGCGACTTTCCGGCAGCATCACTGCGCTGGCGACGCCATTCACGGCCGCCGGCGAAATCGACCTCGACGCCTGGCGCCGGTTGCTGCAGCTGCAGCTGGACGGCGGCACCCAGGCCCTGGTCGTGGCCGGCTCCACGGGCGAGGCCGCGGCACTCCAGGACGTCGAATACGACGCGCTGCTGCGGGTCGCGGTGGAAACGGTCGGCGGGCGCGTTCCGGTGCTGGCCGGCACCGGCCACTCCAGCACCGCCAGGACCATCGAACAGACGCGTCGTGCCGGCGCGCTCGGCGCCGACGCGGCGCTGGTGGTGACGCCGCCCTACGTGCGCCCGACCCAGCAGGGCCTGGTCGCGCACTTCCGTGCGGTCGCCGACGACGGCGCGTTGCCGGTCGTGCTGTACAACGTGCCCGGACGCACCGGCTGCGACATGCTGCCGGACACCACCGCGTCGCTGCGCGAGCACGAACGCATCGCCGGCATCAAGGAAGCGCGGGCCGACGAGGCGCGGATGCAGGCGCTGCTGCCGCTGCGCACCGACGGCTTCGCGATCCTCAGCGGCGACGACGCCACCGCGATGCGTTCGATGCTCGCCGGTGCCGACGGCGTGGTCTCGGTGGCATCCAATGTATTGCCGCACGCGATGCGTCGCCTGTGCGATCTTGCGCGTGGCGAAAAGGCCGTCGATGCGCGCGCGCTCGACGCCGGCCTGCAGCCGGTCTTCGACTTCCTCGGCATCGAATCCAACCCCATTCCGCTCAAGGCCTTGCTGGCGCGCATGCAGCTCGGCCATGGGCTGCGGCTGCCGCTGACCACGCTTTCGCCTGCGCACGACCCGCAGGCTGGCATCATTGCCACCCGGATCCAGCAACTCGAACAAGCCTGCCGCGACCTGCTCGCGGCCTGACCAGGAGAGATACCCATGCGTCATTCCATCGTCCTGCCCACGGCCGCCCTGGTGCTGGTCGCGGCCACCTCCGGCTGCAGCTGGTTCAAGAAGGAAACCGGCTACCAGCAGCCGGTCGAGGTGCGTCCGCTCGAAGTCCCGCCGGACCTGGACCGCCCCGGCACCGATGGCGCGATGCAGCTGCCCGGCCAGGCCACGGGCTCGGTGACCCGCTCGTCGCTGGGTGCGCCGCAGGCGGCCCCGGCGCCCAATGCCGCCACCAACGGCTTCCTGGTCGCCGGCACCCGCGACCAGGTGTTCGAACGGGTGGGCAACGCGCTGACCGCGATCGAAGGCCTCACCATCGCCAGCAAGGCGCAGCTGCTGGGCGCGTACGACGTCAGCTACGAAGGCGCCAATTTCCTGGTGCGGGTCAGCCAGGCCGAGGCGGGCACCTACGTGTCGGCGGTGGATCCGCGCGGCCTGCCGGCGACCGGCGAGGCGCCGCAGAAGGTCGTGGCCGCTCTCAAGGCCGCCCTCGGCGGCTAGGAGGCGCTCAGCGCTCCAGCAGCTTGAGCTTGTCCGGCTTGCCGTCCCATTCGGCGGCATCCGGCGGAGCGTCCTTGCGCGTGGTGAGCACCGGCCATTCCTTCGACAGTTCGGCGTTCAGCGCCAGGAACTGTTCCTGCCCGGCGGGCACGTCGTCTTCCGGGTAGATCGCGTTGACCGGGCACTCGGGCTCGCACAGGGTGCAGTCGATGCACTCGTCCGGATCGATCACCAGGAAGTTCGGGCCCTCGTGGAAACAGTCGACCGGGCACACCTCGACGCAGTCGGTGTACTTGCACTTGATGCAGTTCTCGGTGACGACGAAGGGCATGGGGTAATTCTATAACGACGAAGCCCGCGCTTGTGGCGCGGGCTTCTGGTGGATGGCGCTCCCTACGAGATTCGAACTCGTGTTTTAGCCTTGAGAGGGCCACGTCCTAGGCCTCTAGACGAAGGGAGCGGGGGTGGTCCGCGGAGGACCCCGGCTGGACGGCCGGCCCTCGTGGACGGCCGGGCCGTGCACGAGGCTTGGTAGTATATGGGCCGCGCCTGCCGCAGGCAACGCGCTTTGCACCCGTCCCGCCGTCCGGCGCCTGCCCGCGGCCCAGCCGCTTCCGATGCCCATACAAGAACCTTCCAACACCGACGGCGCGCCCCTCTCGTTGCGCGTCATTCCGCGCGACGGGCACACCATTTCGCGCAAGGACATCAGCCCCAACGCGCTGCGGGTGCTCTATCGCCTGCGCGACGCCGGCTTCGGCGCCTACCTGGTCGGCGGCGCGGTCCGCGACCTGCTCGTCGGCGGCCACCCCAAGGATTTCGACGTGGCCACCGACGCCACCCCGGAAGAGGTCAAGGCGCTGTTCCGCAACTGCCGCCTGATCGGCCGCCGGTTCCGCCTGGCGCACGTGGTGTTCGGCCGCGAGATCATCGAGGTCGCGACCTTCCGCGCCAACAGCGACGACGGCAGCGGCGACCGCCAGCTGCACGAGGGCGGGCGCCTGCTGCGCGACAACGTCTACGGCACGATCGAGGACGATGCGATCCGGCGCGACTTCACCGCCAACGCGCTGTATTACGCGATCGAGGACTTCTCGGTGCGCGACTACACCGGCGGCTTCGAGGACGTGCAGAACCGGATGATGAAGCTGATCGGCGACCCGGAAACCCGCTACCGCGAGGATCCGGTGCGCATGCTGCGCGCTGTGCGCCTGGCCGCCAAGCTCGGGTTCCGCATCGACGAGGCTACTGCGGCGCCGCTGCCGGTGCTGGCCCCGCTGCTGCGCGAGTCGGCGCCGGCGCGCCTGTTCGAGGAATGCCTGAAGCTGTTCCTGTCCGGGCACGCGGAACAGAGTTTCCTCGGGCTCGAACGCCACGGCCTGCTGTCCGTGCTGTTGCCGGAAAGCGCGGCCGCGATGAAGGCCAACCGCAGCGGCGCGCTGCGCAACATGCTGCTCGAAGGCATGCGCAGTACCGATGCGCGCGTGGCCGCGGGCGAACCGGTGTCGCCGGCGTTCCTGTTCGCGCTGTTGCTGTGGCCGGCCTATTGCCGTGCGTTGATGGCGCTGCAGGCGCAAGGCATGCACGCTGCCGAGGCGCAGCGTCGCGCCGCCGACCGGGTGACCGTGCACCAGCTCGAGACGATTGCGCTGCCGCGCCGCTTCTCCCTGCCGATGCAGGAGATCTGGCTGTTGCAGTCGCGCTTCTCCCAGCGCAAGCGGGTCGGGCGGTTGCTGGCGCATCCGCGGTTCCGCGCCGCCTACGATTTCCTGGTGCTCAGGCAGGCAGCCTCGGACGAACACGCCGACGAGGCCCGCTTCTGGCGGGATGCCCAAGCGTCCGCCGGTGTCGCAGAGGGCGACGACGCCGAAGCAACCGCGCCTGGAGACGCCGAAGGCGAGGGCGACAGTGATGGCGAACCGCGCCGCCGTCGTCGCAGGCGCCGCCGCAACACCGGCAGCACCGGGGCGGCATGATCCCGGCCACGATCGCCGCGGTGGGGCTCGGCGGCAATCTAGGGGACGCGGCATCGACCGTGCGCGAAGCGCTGCGTGCGCTCGACGATCTCCCGGCCACGCACCTGCTGCGCGCCTCGCCGCTGTACCGCACGGCGGCGTGGGGCAATACCGACCAGCCCGACTTCGTCAATGCCGCTGCGCTGCTGGAGACGCGGCTTGACGCGCGGGCGCTGCTGGACGAACTGCTCGGCATCGAACGCCAGTTCGGCCGCGAGCGCGAGGCCGCGGTGCAGTGGGGTCCGCGCATCCTCGACCTGGACCTGCTGCTCTACGGCGACGCGGTGATCGACGAACCCGGCTTGCGGGTGCCGCATCCCTATCTCCACGAGCGCGCCTTCGCCCTGGTGCCGCTGGCGCAGGTCGGGCCCGGCCTGCAGGTGCCGGGCAGGGGCACGGTTGCCGCGCTGCTGCGCGCCATCGACAGCCAAGGCTGCGTGCCGCTGCCGCTCGACGCATAATCGGCGCATGTACACGCAACCCGCTACCGCCGCCGACCGCAAGCCCTGGACCGTGCCGATGCTCGCCCAGGCCAAGCGCGAAGGGCGCAAGCTGGCGATGCTCACCGCCTACGACGCCGGGTTCGCCAGGACGATGGACGCGGCCGGCATCGACCTGGTGCTGGTCGGCGATTCGCTGGGCATGGTCATGCAAGGACACGACAGCACCTTGCCCGTCACCGTGGACGACATCGTCTACCACACCGCCTGCGTTGCGCGCGGACTGTCGACGGCCCTGCTGCTGTCGGACCTGCCGTTCCAGGCCGATGCGTCGCCGCAACGCGCACTCGACGCCGCGACGCGATGCCTGCAGGTCGGCGCGGGCATGGCCAAGATCGAGGGTGCGGGTCACAAGCTCGAGGTCATCCGATACCTGGTCGAGCGCGAGATCCCGGTCTGCGCGCACCTCGGGCTGACCCCGCAGTCGGTGCTGCGCCTGGGCGGATACAAGGTGCAGGGGCGCGACGAACGCGCCGCCGCGCAACTGATGGAAGACGCCAGGGCAGTGCAGGACGCGGGCGCGAGCATGCTCGTGCTCGAATGCGTACCGACGCCCGTGGCCGCATCGATCACCGCGGCGCTCGCGATCCCGACCATCGGCATCGGTGCCGGCCCGCAGTGCGACGGACAGGTGCTGGTTCTGCACGATGTGCTCGGCCTGGACGGCGGCCACCGGCGACCGAAGTTCGTGAAGGATTTCCTCGCCGAAGGCGGTTCGGTCGACGGCGCCTTCCGCGCCTATGCCGACGCGGTCCGCAGCGGCGCCTTCCCCGACGAATCGCATTCCTACGCGTAAGCCATGATCGAGGCCGTCGACCAGCTCGAAGCGCTGCGCGCGCGTGTTGCCGCCTGGAAGCGCGACGGCCTGCGCGTCGGCCTGGTGCCGACGATGGGCAACCTCCACGCCGGCCACCATTCGCTGGTGCACCTGGCCCGGCAACACGCCGACCGGATCGTCGCCAGCGTATTCGTCAACCCGACCCAGTTCGGTCCGAACGAGGACTTCGCGCGCTACCCGCGCACGCCCGAGGCCGACGTCGACGGACTGTGCGACGCGGGCTGCGACGTGGCGTGGATGCCTTCGGTCGAGACGATGTATCCGCATGGCGTCGATGCCAGCGTGCGCGTCGGCGTTCCTGGCATCACCGAGGTGCTCGAGGGCGCGCACCGCCCCGGGCATTTCGACGGCGTCGCCACGGTGGTGGCGCGCCTGTTCAACCAGGTATCGCCGGATGTCGCCGTGTTCGGTCGCAAGGACTACCAGCAGCTGGCGGTAATTCGCTACCTGGTCCGCGACATGGCGTTCCCGCTGGAGGTGCTGGCCGGCGAGACCAGGCGCGAGGCCGACGGGCTGGCGATGAGTTCGCGCAACCAGTACCTCTCGGCGGAGGAGCGCAAGCTGGCGCCGCTGCTGTACCAGGTGCTGCAGGGGATGCGCGACGCGATGGCGTCGGGCGCGCCGCGCCTGCAGGCCGAAGCCGGGGCGCGGGCGCGCCTGCTGTCGGCGGGATTCGACGTCGACTACGTCGTGGTGCGCGAACCCGGGCTGGACGTGCCGGACCCGGGCCCGGCCGCGCCGGGCGCGTCGCTGGTGGCGCTGGTCGCGGCCCGCCTGGGCCGGACCCGATTGATCGACAATCTTGAATTCAGGTTGGACGGCGTACCGGCATGATCACGCCAGTGTGATGCTGCACTGCGTCAAATCGCGTTAGAATCGGCGGGGAAGGAGCCCCCACACCATGCATTTGACCCTGCTCAAGGCCAAGATCCACCGCGCCACCGTCACCCACGCCGAACTGCACTACGAAGGTTCGTGCGCGATCGACGGCCGGCTGCTCGACATCTCCGGTATCCGCGAGTACGAGCAGGTGCACATCTTCAACGTCAACAACGGCCAGCGTTTCGTGACCTATGCGATCCGCGCCGAGGAAGGCAGCGGCATCATCTCGGTCAACGGCGCCGCCGCGCACCGCGCCCAGCCCGGCGACCTGGTCATCATCTGCGCGTACGCGGCGATGGACGAAGCCGAACTGGCGAAGTTCAAGCCGACGCTGGTCTACGTCGACCGCGACAACGCGCTGACCCACACCAACACCTCGATTCCCGCGCAAGCCGCGTAGGAGCGGCGGAAGCCGCGAAAGAGGGAATCGGGTCGCGGCTTCCGCCGCTCCTACGCGTGGTGCCGCGCCAGCGCCCATTCGACGTGCTCGCGTACGACCGGGTCCTCGATGTCGCGGCGCGATTGCAGTGCCGCCAGCACTTCCGCCGACGTCGGCGCATTGCCCAACGCAACGGCGATGTTGCGCAGCCAGCGCTGGTAGCCGCTGCGCCTGATCGCCGAGCCTTCGCTGCGCTGCATGAATTCTTCCTCGGTCCAGGCGAAAAGCTGCACAAGGGTGGCCCGGTCCAGGTCGTTGCGCCCGCGGAAATCCGGTTCGTCGCTGCGCTTTGCGAACTTGTTCCAGGGGCACACGAGCTGGCAATCGTCGCAGCCGAAGATGCGGTTGCCGATCAGCGGCCGCAGTTCCGGGTCGATGGCGCCTTCATGCTCAATGGTCAGGTAGGAGATGCAGCGGCGTGCATCGAGCCGGTACGGCGCGGTGATCGCCTGGGTCGGGCACACGTCGATGCAGCGCCGGCAGGTGCCGCAGTGGTTGCCGGCGGGCGCGTCCACCGGCAGCGGCAGGTCGAGGTAGATCTCGCCGAGGAAGAACCAGCTGCCGCCGTCCTTGTCGATCAGGCAGGTGTGCTTGCCGATCCAGCCCAGCCCCGCATTGCGTGCGAGCGCGCGTTCGAGCACCGGGGCCGAATCGACGAACACGCGATGGCCGAACGGACCGATCTCGGCGGCGATGCGGTCGGCCAGGCGCTGCAGGCGCTGCCGCATCAGCTTGTGGTAATCGCGGCCCAGTGCGTAGCGGGCCACGTAGGCGCGTTCGCCCGCGCGCAGGTTGGCCCAGGCCTCGTCGGCATCGCGGCCGTAGTCCATGCCCACGGACAGGACCCGCACCGTGCCCGGCACCAGTTCGGGCGGCCGCGAGCGCTTGTCGCCGTGCCGTGCCATCCATTCCATCGAACCGTTCAGGCCCTGTGCCAGCCAGTCGCGCAGGTGCGCTTCGTCTTCGCCCAGGTCGACGCCGCTGATCCCGAACCGCTGGAAGCCGGCTTCCGCGGCCAGTGCCTTGAGCTGGGTTGCAAGCGTCGCGGGATCAGGGATTTCCACGCTGCAAGTATAGAATCGCGGCATGCTCCAGCCACGCGCGCGCGACAGCCACAAGGGCGACCACGGCCATGTCTTGTGCATCGGCGGCGACCATGGCAGCGGCGGCGCGATCATCCTGTGCGCGCAGGCGGCCCTGCGCAGCGGCGCAGGCCTGGCCAGCATCGCCACGCGCGCCTCGCATGTTCCCGCTTCGCTCGCACGGCAGCCGGAAATCATGGCCCATGCGGTCGAATCCGCCGACGGCCTGGCACCGTTGCTGGCGCGGGCGAACATGGTGGCGATCGGCCCGGGCCTGGGCACCGGCGAATGGGGCAGGGCATTGCTCGAGGCCGCCCTGGCCAGCGGCAAGCCGCTGCTGCTCGATGCCGACGCGCTCAACCTGCTGGCGCAGTCCGCGCGCACGTTGCCCGCCGGCACCATTCTCACGCCGCATCCGGGCGAGGCGGGCCGGTTGCTCGGCAGCGACGCCATTACGGTGCAGGCCGATCGACCCGCGGCCCTGCGTGCGCTGATCGGGCGCTACGACTGCGTCGTCGTGCTCAAGGGCGCCGGCACCCTGGTCGGCGCGGCGGGCCGCGACACCACCGTCGTCACCGGCGGCAATCCGGGCATGGCCGTCGGCGGCATGGGCGACCTGCTCAGCGGCGTGATCGCCTCGCTGCACGCGCAAGGGCTGGATGCGTACGAAGCGGCGTCCCTCGGTGCCCGGTTGCACGCCGACGCCGGCGATGCGGCGGCGGTCGACGGCATGCGCGGCATGCTGCCCTCCGACCTGCTCCCGCACTTGCGCCGTTGCGCGAATCCCGCACCATGACGGCATGACCGGCATGCGCCTGCAGCTAGACAATCCGGAAGCCACCGAAGAGCTGGGCGCGCTGCTCGCCGCCCACCAGCCGGTGCCGGCCGTGGTGTTCCTGCACGGCGACCTCGGCGCCGGCAAATCGACCCTGGCCCGCGCCTGGTTGCGGGCGCTGGGTGTGACCGGGGCCATCCGCAGCCCCACCTACACCCTGGTCGAGCACTACCCGCTGCCGGGCGGCGGGCTGGCAATGCACCTGGACCTGTACCGGATCGGGGCGGCCGGGGAGCTGGAATTCCTGGCCCTGGAGGACGCCGAAGCCACGCTCTGGCTGGTGGAATGGCCGGAGCGGGGCGGGGATGCGCTGCCGGTGCCCGACCTCGAGATCGCGCTGGCCATCTCGGGGACCGGGCGCGCGGCGGACCTGGCCGCCACGACTCCCGCGGGCCGAGGCTGGCTCACGCGCCTGGCGCAAAAGGGGCAGTTGCGGGCGTTACCTGAATCCAGCCCGGAGGAAAGTGCGGCAGATGGCGGATAAATAAGGGAAAACTGGTTGCAAAATCCTTGGCGGGGTGCTTGAATCCGCCCATGCGCACGAAGGGGATCCCCATCCAGCAGCTCTTGCTCGCCCTGGCCCTGCTGGCCGGGGTGTGCTGGAACCTGGCGCGCGCCGGGGAGCTCCGTGGCGTCACCGTGGATACCGGCGCCACCGGCACCCGGGCCGAAATCCAGCTCGATCGCGAGGTCGAGTACCGCCTGATCCCCCTGTCGTCGCCCGAGCGACTGGCCGTCGACCTTCCCGGGGTCGCCCTGCGCAAGGGGCTTGCCCTGCCGTCCGGCGGCGGCCTGGTCCGCGCGGTCCGCAGCGGCCACCCCGTGCCCGGCACCACCCGTATCGTCTTCGACCTCTCGGACAAGGTCGCGGCCCTGCGCCCGCGCTTCGAGCCGGGCGGCAACGGTCCGCGCCTGGTGCTGGAGTGGCCAGGTGATGGCGCCGCTGCCGCCGCCACTCCCACGACTGCCGCCCCGGCGGCGACGGACCCGCTTGCCATCCTCACCCAGGGCGCGGTTACCGGCGCCCAGGCGCCCGAGGTAGCGCCGCAGCCGGCGAAGGCTCCCGAGGTTCTCCCGCAGCCAGCGGTGATGCGCCCGCTGGTGATCGCCATCGACGCCGGCCACGGCGGCCAGGATCCCGGTTCGCGCGGTCCCAGCGGCACCCGCGAGAAGGACGTGGCCCTGGCCATCGCCAAGGAGCTGGCGCGCCAGGTCGACGCCACGCCGGGCATGAAGGCCTACCTCACCCGCGACTCCGACTACTACATTCCGCTCAACCAGCGTGCGCGCAAGGCCAGCGCCGCCGGTGCCGACATCTTCCTGTCCATCCACGCCGATGCCTGGACCAGCCCGTCGGCGAAGGGTGCGGGTGTGTTCGTGCTCTCGACCCGCGGCGCGTCCTCGCAACGCGCGCGCTGGCTGGCCGACAAGGAAAACGCCTCCGACATCATCGGCGGCGCGGTGCCGGCGGGCAAGAATGGCGACGCGGTGCTGACCAGCGTGCTGCTCGACCTCACCCAGAGCGGCAACCTCAAGGCTTCCGAGGACGCGGCCTCGCACATCCTCGGCCAGCTCGCCACGGTCGGCAACATGCACAAGAACCACATCGAGCGCGCCAACCTGGCGGTGCTGCGCACCTCCGACAAGATGCCGGCGATGCTGGTGGAAACGGGCTTCATCTCCAATCCGTCGGAAGAGAAGAAGCTGCGCGACCCTGTCTTCCAGCGCCGGCTGGCTTCGGCGATCCTGGAAGGCGTCGATCGTTATTTCTCGCGCCAGTCGCCGCCGGGCACGCTGTACGCCCTGCGCGCCGAAGCCGCGCGCAGCGCACGCCAGGGCGGCAGTCCGTAACACGCCCGTGGAGCGGGCACCCATGGAGCGGGGCAGGGCCGGTCCCGTATCATCGGGGCGTGGCCATCCGACAGCTTCCCGACGTCCTCATCAACCAGATCGCAGCCGGTGAGGTCGTCGAGCGTCCGGCGTCCGTGGTCAAGGAGCTGGTGGAAAACGCGCTCGATGCGGGCGCGCGCCGTGTCGACATCGACCTGGAGGAAGGTGGCGTCCGCCTGGTCCGGATCCGCGACGACGGCAACGGCATCGCCGCCGCCGACCTGCCGCTGGCCGTAGCCCGGCACGCGACCAGCAAGATCGCCTCGCTCGACGACCTGGAATCGGTCTCCACCCTCGGCTTCCGCGGCGAAGCCCTGCCATCGATCGCATCGGTGAGCCGCTTCCTGCTGGCCTCGCGCCTGGACGGTGCCGAGCACGGCGCCGCGCTACAGGTCGAAGGCGGGCGCATCGGCGAGGTCGCGCCGCGCGCGCATCCGCGCGGAACGACGGTCGAGGTCCGCGACCTGTTCTACAACGTGCCGGCAAGGCGCCGCTTCCTGCGCGCCGAGCGCACCGAGCTGTCGCACATCGAGGAGTGGCTGCGTTCGCTGGCGCTGGCGCGCCCGGACGTCGAGCTGCGCGTGTCCCACAACGGCAAGGCCTCGCGCCGTTACCGCGCGCTGGATCTGCTCGACGCCGACGCCACGCCGGAATCGTCGCCCGAGCGGCTGCTGGAAACCCTGGGCGACGGGTTCGCCGCCAATGCGCTGCGCATCGACCATGCCGGCGCCGGCCTGCGCCTGCATGGCTGGATCGCGCGACCGGTTTACAACCGCGCCAGCACCGACCAGCAGTACCTGTACGTCAACGGCCGCAGCGTGCGCGATCGCAACGTCGCGCACGCAGTACGCCAGGCCTACAGCGACGTGCTGTTCCACGGCCGGCATCCGGCCTACGTGCTGTTCCTGGAACTGGATCCGCGCGGCGTCGACGTCAACGTGCATCCGGCCAAGCACGAAGTGCGCTTCCGCGAATCGCGGCTGGTGCACGATTTCGTCTTCCGCAGCCTGCAGGAAGCCCTGGCGGAAACCAGGGCGGGGGCCTCGGTCGGAACGGTGCAATCGCCCGCGCATGTGGGAGCAACGGCAGCCGCGAACCCTGCGGCGTTCGCCATGCCCCAGTCGCGCCTGTCCCTGCAGGTCGACGAGGCGCGCGCCGCTTATGCGCAGTTGTATGCGGTCGCGCCGTCGGCGGCTGCGCTGCCGGAAAGCGAGGATGCGACCCTGCCGCCGCTGGGCAACGCCATCGCCCAGCTGCATGGCATCTACATCCTGGCCGAGAGCGCCGAAGGCCTGGTGGTGGTGGACATGCACGCCGCACACGAGCGCATCGGCTACGAGAAGCTCAAGGCGGCGCACGACAGCACCGGCATGCGCAGCCAGCCGCTGCTGGTACCCGAGCAGGTCGCCGTGTCCGAGCGCGAGGCCGACACCGCCGAACGCGAGGCGGCGACCCTGACCGAGCTCGGGTTCGAGGTCTCGCGCGCCGGGCCGCAGGCGTTGCTGCTGCGTGCCGTGCCGGCGCTGCTGGCCGATGGCGATACGGTGTCGTTGCTGCGCGACGTGCTGGCCGACCTGCGCGAACATGGCGAAAGCCGCCGCGTGGCCGAACAGCGCGATGAACTGCTGTCGACCATGGCCTGCCACGGCGCGGTTCGCGCCAACCGCAGGCTCACCCTTCCCGAAATGAACGCCCTGCTGCGCGAGATGGAAGCCACCGAACGCTCCGGACAATGCAATCATGGTCGTCCGACCTGGGCACGATTCGACCTGGCCGAGATCGACCGCTGGTTCCTGCGAGGACGCTGACAATGCCGAAACTGATCATCCTGCTGGCCCTGTCCACCCTTGTCGTGACCCTCGTCGCCTGCCAGAAGGGCGATGGGGCAACGGCGCCGGACCCGGATGCCGAGGCTGCGGCCGCAGCCTTCGCCAAGGCCGAGCAGGCTTGGCGCGACCATCGCCTGCAGCGGCTGCTGGCACCCGACGGCTGGACCAGCCTGGTCGGCCTGCACTGGATCGAGCCGGGCGGCCACTACCTGGGCAGCGACGCCGACAACGGCATCCGCCTTGCCAAGGGCCCGGCGCACATCGGCATGATCGAGCTGCGCAAGGGGGTGGTCCGCTTCGTTCCGGAAGAAGCGGCGGGGCTCACACTGGACGGCAAACCATTCCTGGACGAAGCGATCCTGCGCACCGACAGTGCGCAGACCGGGCCAAGCGTGATCGGCTTCGATGGCGGCAAGGGCACCGCGACGGTGATCGAGCGGGCCGGGCGCATGGCGCTGCGGGTCAAGCACGCCGATGCGCCTGCGCGCGTGGACTTCGCCGGCCTGGAGTACTGGCCGGCGGCCATGGACTGGAAGATCGAAGGCACGTTCGTCCCCCACCCCAAGGGCAAGACGCTGGAGATCGCCAACATCATCGGCAGCGTCGACCAGATGCCGAATCCCGGCGCGATCGAGTTCACCCGCGACGGCAAGACCTGGCGCCTGGAAGCGCTGGACGAAGGCGGCGACGAACTGTTCCTTGTGTTCGCCGACCGCACCAACGGCCACGGCAGCTATCCGGCCGGGCGTTTCCTCTACGTGCCGATGCCCGATGCGCGCGGCAAGGTCATGATCGATTTCAACCAGGCCTACAGCCCGCCATGCGCCTTCACCGACTTCGCCACCTGCCCGCTTCCGCCGCAGGAGAACCGCCTGGACCTGCTCATCGACGCCGGCGAAAAGGCGTACCGCAAGCCGCACGCGTGAGCATGCGCTTGCTCGGCCTTTTGCTGGTACTGCTCGTCGCGTTCCCCGCGGCAGCGGCGTCGGCGCCCGTGCCGTTGTTGTGGAAGGTCGACAAGGGCGAGCGCAGCGTCTACCTGCTGGGTTCGTTCCACCTGCTCAAGCCCAGCGACTATCCGCTGTCGGCGGACGTCGATGCCGCCTTCGACGACGCCGAATCGCTGCTGTTCGAAATGCCGCCGGAAGAGCTGGGATCGATCGCGCTGGCGATGGAAATGGGCCGGGCCGCGCTGCGCACCGACGGCACCACCCTCGACAGCGAGTTGCCGCCTGCCACCGCGCAGCGCCTGGGCGCATGGCTCGAGGCCAACCAGGCCAGGCTGCAGGCGCGCGGACTGAACGCGTCCATGCTGCAGTTGTTCGAGCCCTGGTTCGTCGGACTCAACATCGCTCTGCTGGGCATGGGCGACGCCGGGCTGGATCCGGAACTGGGCCTGGACCGCCACTTCGCCACGGAAGCGGCAAACGCCGGCAAGCCGACAGCGGGCCTGGAAACCGGCAGCGAACAGATTGCCTTCCTCGACGGCATGGACCCGGTGGAACAGGTGCAGTTGCTGGAGGAGGCGCTGGCCAACGCCCAGCCCGGCAGCAGCGACATCGAGGACCTGCATGCGCTGTGGCGCGCCGGCGATGCCGCCGCATTGTGGGACCGGATGGCGCGCGACATGCAGCACAAGTATCCGCGCCTGTACGAGCGCATCAACGTCGAACGCAACGAAGCCTGGTTGCCGCGGATCGAGGCGCGGTTGCAGGGAGGCGGCGACGAGGACACCCTGGTGGTGGTCGGTGCATTGCACCTGCTCGGCGACGACGGGCTGGTCGCCAGGCTGCGCGACCGTGGCTACACCGTCGAAAGGATCTGCAGCGCCTGCGCCGTGCCCTAGGGTCCAGCCGGGGCGACCATCACGATGCAATCGACCGGGCAGGCGGGCACGCACAGCTCGCAGCCGGTGCACAGCGGTTCGACCACGGTGTGCATGTGCTTGCTGCCGCCGATGATCGCGTCCACCGGACAGGCCTGGATGCACTTGGTGCAGCCGATGCAGTCGGCCTCGACCACCAGCGCCACCATCGGCGGCTTGTGCTCGCCGCGGGACCGGTCGTAGGGCCGTGCGGGAACGCCGAGCACCGTGGCCAGCGCCCGCGCGCCGGCATCGCCACCGGGCGGGCAGCGATCCACATCCGCCTGGCCCCGCGCCATCGCTTCGGCGTACGGCCTGCAGCCCACGTAGCCGCATTGCCCGCACTGGGTCTGCGGCAGTATGCGGTCGAGACGTTCGACGAGCGCGGTCACCGCACCGGGTTCACTTCACCGGCATGCCCGGCAGGGCACCGGCGTCGGCGTCGAGCAGGTGCAGCGCACCGCTGTCGCCGCCGGCGGACAGGATCATGCCTTCGCTCATGCCGAAGCGCATCTTGCGCGGGGCGAGGTTGGCGATGAACACCACGTTGCGGCCGACGAGCTTTTCCGGCTCGCCGTAGCTGGCGCGGATGCCCGAGAAGATCTGGCGCTTGCCCAGTTCGCCGGCATCGAGTTCGAAGCGCAGCAGCTTGTCCGAGCCTTCGACGAACTCGCAGGCCAGCACCTTGCCGATGCGCAGGTCGAGCCTGGCGAAATCGTCGATGGAAATGGTCGCGGCCTGTTTCGCGGCTTCCGCCGCTCCCACGGGCGCGGTCATGGTGTCCTTCGAGGCTTCGGTCATGGCTTCGATCTGTTTCGGGTCGATGCGGGTGAACAGGGGCTGGTAGTCGTTGATGGCGTGGTCAAGCAGGGGTGCGTCGGCATCGTTCCATCGCTGCAGCGGCGCGGCCAGGAACTCCGATGCCTGGCGCGTCATCGACGGCAGTACCGGGGCCAGCGCCAGGGCGAGTACGCGGAACAGGTTGAGGCCCTGGGTGCAGACCGCCTGCAGTTCGGCGTCGGCACCTTCCCCGCCTTCACCAGTACGCTTCGCAATGACCCACGGCTTGCGCTCGTCGATGTACCGGTTGGCCTCGTCCGCCAGTGCCATCGCCTGGCGCAGGACCGACGCGGCCTCGTTGCGCTCGTAGGCTTCGCGGATCGGCGCCAGCGCCGCGACGAAGCGGTCGTACATGTCCGGCTCCGGCAGGGTCGATGCCAGCTTTCCGCCGAAGCGCTTGCCGATGAACCCGGCGCAGCGGCTCGCAAGATTGACGAACTTGCCGACCACGTCCGAGTTCACGCGGGCGATGAAGTCGGCCAGGTTGAGGTCGATGTCGTCGACGCCGCCGGAGGACTTGGCGGCGAAGTAGTAGCGCAGCGCCTCGGGCGGCAGGCCGCAGTCCAAGTAGGTGCGCGCCATCACGAAGGTGCCGCGCGACTTGGACATCTTGGCGCCGTCGACGGTGAGATAGCCGTTGACGTGCAGGCGCGTCGGCGCGCGCAGGCCGGCGCCGTGCAGCATCGCCGGCCAGAACAGGCCATGGAAGTTGACGATGTCCTTGCCGATGAAGTGGTGCATCTCGGCATCGCCGCCGGGCGCGGTGTAGTCGTGGAAGTTGATGCCGCGGCGGTCGCACAGCGCCTTGAAGCTGGCCAAGTAGCCGATCGGCGCGTCGATCCAGACGTACAGGTACTTGCCCGGATGCCCGGGAATCTCGAAGCCGAAGTACGGCGCGTCGCGGGAAATGTCCCAGGCGCGCAGGCCGCCTTCGCCGTCCAGCCACTCCTGCAGCTTGGCCTTGACCCCGGGCACCGCGACGTCGCCGGCCAGCCATTCGCGCAGGAAGCCTTCGAAGTGGCCCAGCTCGAAGAAGAAGTGCTCGGACTCGCGCAGCTCGGGCGTGGCGCCGCTGACCACGGAGTAGGGCGACTTGAGCT
The DNA here is from genome assembly GCF_029763755.1 of Luteimonas sp. 8-5. Lineage (GTDB taxonomy): Bacteria > Pseudomonadota > Gammaproteobacteria > Xanthomonadales > Xanthomonadaceae > Cognatiluteimonas. Next base: position 3,859 of record NZ_JARUVM010000046.1, on the reverse strand, counting down.
CGGTCGGCGAATAGGTCGCCCCGCAGTGCTCGCAGTTGTCGCCGTACTGGTCCGGCGTGCCGCAATTGGGGCAGATGCCCTTGACGTAGCGGTCGGGCAGGAACATGCCCTTGACCGGGTCGTACAGCTGCGCCACCGAACGCCGCGAGACGTGGCCGCTGGCGTCGAGCCTCGCGTAGATGGCCTCGGTCAGTGCGCGGTTGCCGGCCGAGTTGGTCGAGTCGTAGTGGTCGAAGGCCACGCCGAAGTCGGCGAAGTCGCGCTCGTGCGAGGCCTGCATGCCGGCGATGAAGGCTTCCGGCGTGGTGCCGGCTTTCTCCGCGGCGAGCATGATCGGCGTGCCGTGGGTGTCGTCGGCGCAGACGTAATGCACGGTCGCGCCGGCCATGCGCCGGGCGCGTACCCAGATGTCGGCCTGGATGTAACCGACCAGGTGGCCCAGGTGCAGTGGGCCATTGGCGTAGGGCAGTGCGTTGGTGACAAGCGCGGGATTCATCCCGCGATTATCGCATTGTCGCAGGCGCTCCCGGACTCAGTCCGCGCGGACCCAGGTGGCGGTCTTGCAGAACACGAGCTTGCAGCCGGTGACTTCGAGCTTGTTGCCGCCGTCGGTCACCTTGACCAGCTTGGCCTTGAAGCTGGTATCGGCCGAAGGCTTGTAGCCCTGGCCGTTGCCCCAGCCGCCTTCGACCGGCTTCAGGCCCCACAGGATCGGCATGCCGATGGTGGACTTGCCCTTGCGCTTGCCGCTGCAGTCGCTGCACGTGGCTGCCTTGGGATCGAGGGCTTCGACGATCTTCGCCGACAGGGTGCCGTCGGCCGCCTTGTACACCTCGGCAATGGTCATGGGCTTGCCGGTCTCGTCATCGAGGGTCTTCCAGCGCCCCTCCGGGCTGGTCTGGGCGAAGGCCACGAACGGCAGGGCGAACAGGAGCAGGGCGATGAGCTTGGTACGCATGGTGGGCCTCCGCGGGTGATGGGTCGTCGGGCTTGCGATGGCCCGGTTATACCGCATCCGCCAGCGTATGGAAGTCGCCGTCCCGGTACAATGGGCGGACATGAACGACACGGCCCAGGATCTTTCCCCGGAGCGCCTGCTCTCGGTTTCCGACCCACTCACCGGCCTGCCCCTCGCCGCCAGCGGCGCCAGGGCCAAGGTCGCGACCGCCGCCAGTGGTGCCGCCGTCGCCCTCACCCTGGGCTATCCGCTCGCCGAAGACGGCGTGGCCGCGTTGCGCGAGGCCGTGGCCACGCTGATCGGCCCGCTGCCGCTGGCCTCGTTCGAAGTGTCGCAGCGGATTTCCCCGCACGCGACCCAGCCCAACGTGGCGCTGTCGCCGCGGGTGCGCAACATCATCGCGGTCGGTTCGGGCAAGGGCGGGGTGGGCAAGTCGACCACTGCAGTCAACCTCGCCCTGGCGCTGGCCGCCGACGGTGCCCGTGTCGGCGTGCTCGATGCCGACGTCTACGGCCCCAGCATCCCGACCATGCTCGGCCTGTCCGGGCGACCGGACAGCCCCGACGGCAAGTCGATCGTGCCGATGCATGCGCATGGCATCGAGGCCATGTCGATCGGCTTGCTGGTCGAACAGGACACGCCGATGATCTGGCGCGGGCCGATGGCCACTTCGGCCTTGACCCAGTTGCTGGAGCAGACGCTCTGGGGCGGCGATGCGGGGCTGGACTACCTGATCGTGGATTTGCCGCCGGGCACCGGCGACATCCAGCTCACCCTGGCCCAGAAGATCCCGGTCGCCGGCGCGGTGATCGTGACCACGCCGCAGGACGTGGCCACGCTGGACGCGCGCAAGGCGCTGAAGATGTTCGAAAAGGTGCAGGTGCCGGTGCTGGGCCTGGTCGAGAACATGGCCATGCACACCTGCAGCAACTGCGGCCACGTCGAGCACGTGTTCGGCGAGGGCGGCGGCACGCGCATGGCCGCACAGTACGGCGTGGCGCTGCTGGGCAGCCTGCCGCTGGAGCTGGCGATCCGGGAACAGGGCGACGCCGGCGTGCCGGTCGTGGCCTCGGCACCCGGGTCGGACGCGGCCAGGGCGTACCGCGCCACGGCGCGCGCGCTGGCCATGCGCCTGGCGGCGCGGCCGCGGGCGGCGATGCCGATCGCCGCCTCCATGGTCTAATTGCTTCCTTTCCGACACGGGTAACGCATGAGCATCAAGAGCGACCGCTGGATCCGCGAGATGGCCGGCAAGGGCATGATCGAGCCGTTCGAGCCGGGCCAGTGCAAGGTCGGCGACGACGGCCAGCGCATCGTCAGTTACGGCACCTCGAGCTACGGTTACGACGTGCGCTGCTCGCGCGAGTTCAAGGTGTTCACCAACATCAACTCGACGATCGTCGATCCCAAGGCCTTCGACCCGAAGAGCTTCGTCGACATCGAGTCGGACGTGTGCATCATCCCGCCCAATTCCTTCGCCCTGGCGCGCACGGTGGAGTATTTCCGCATCCCGCGCGACACCCTGGTGGTGTGCCTGGGCAAGAGCACGTACGCGCGCTGCGGCATCATCGTCAACGTGACCCCGCTGGAACCCGAGTGGGAAGGGCACGTGACCCTGGAGTTCAGCAACACCACGCCGCTGCCGGCGCGGATCTACGCCGGCGAAGGCGTGGCGCAGATGCTGTTCTTCCAGTCCGACGAACCCTGCGAGACCTCGTACCGCGACCGCGGCGGCAAGTACCAGGGGCAGGTGGGCGTTACATTGCCGCGGACGTAAGGGTCAGGGCTTTTGGTAGGTGACGAAGAAGCCCTGCAGGTCGCCGTTCTCGATGTAGGGCTCCACGCTGGCGACCTTGTAGCCGAACGCGGCGAAAGCGTTGTGCGCACGGGTCAGGTCGTTGGCCGCGCCCTGGTTGCGGAAGCCCCAGCTCGCATCGACCCAGAGCGTCACCGCGGCCATGTTGGCGGCCGCAGCTTCGGCGGCGACCTTTTCCGGCTTCTTTTCGAACAGGGCGGCCTGCGCGGGGAGCGCCAGGCACAGCAGGACGGCCAGGAGGGCGGGCCGCATCGTGAAGTGGCTCATCGTGGGGTTCCTTGGTTCGGCAGGGCATCGCGCAGGCGCGAGACGCGTTCGATCAGTTCCTCGGGTGTGTACGGCCGCGCCGCGACGCGCCCCCATACCGGCGCCGGCCAGGCCGGGTCGCCTTCGTAGCGGGCGATGACGTGCACGTGCAGCTGCGGCACCAGGTTGCCCAGCGCGGCGATGTTGAGCTTGAACGGGCGGAACACGTCGCGCAGCAGGCGCGCGGCCAGGTCGATCTCGTCGGTGAGCTGGCGTCGCTGCGCCGCTTCCAGGTCGATCAGCTCGCGCGCGCCGGGCACGCGCGGCACCAGCACCAGCCAGGGGTAGTTGGCGTCGTCCATCAGGCGCAGCTCGCTCAACGCCAGGCTTGCCAGCGGCTGGGTGTCGGTGGCCAGTTGCGGATCCAGCTCGTAATGGGTCGGGGCGTGTGCATGACGGCTCATGGCGTGCCTCACTCGAGCGCGTGTTCGAACAGTTGCATGGTACGGCGATGCGCCAGTTGCGCGCTGCCGGCGTCGTACACCGCGGGGTCGACCTCGCGGTTGAAGGCGTGGCCGGTGCCGGGATAGGTGAATACTTCGGCCGAGGGCTGCCGTTCGCGGTGGGCGGCGACGGTGTCGGACGGGATCGACGGATCTTCCTCGCCGAAATGGAATTGCATCGGGGCGCGCAAGGGCTCGTCGAGGAAGGGCAGGTTGCGCGCGCCGTAGTAGCTGGAAGCCGGGAGCCCGAGCCGGGTGTTGCCGAGCAGCGCCACGGTGCCGCCCCAGCAGAACCCGACCACGCCCACCTTCAGGCCTTCGGCGCGCAGCAGGTCG
>NZ_JARUVM010000045.1 GCF_029763755.1 Luteimonas sp. 8-5 | reverse complement strand
CGGTGCCGCCCCAGCAGAACCCGACCACGCCCACCTTCAGGCCTTCGGCGCGCAGCAGGTCGGCCGCGGCGGCCAGCACCTGGACCGCGCGCTCCATGCCCAGCGCGGCGACCAGCTCGCGGCCCCTGGCCATGCCCGCGGCGTCGTAGTCCAGCTCCACGCCGCGCTCGACCGGATCGAAGAAGGCCGGCGCCAGGGCCACGTAGCCCGCCCCGGCGTAGCGGTTTGCCACGCTGCGCACGTGCGGGTTCACGCCGAAGATTTCCTGGACCACGACGATGCCGCCACGCGGTGCCGACACCGGATCCGCGCGCCAGGCGCCGATGCTGCCGGCGGGCGTGTCGAAGGCGATGTCGCGGCCCATTGGATGCTCCTGGTGTTGGCGGTGCTGGGGTTGAAGGTGTGAAAGCGATCCCGATGCATCGATTCTAGCCCCGTATAATCCGCGGTCGCCTCGATCCCCGTGATCCCATGCCCGCCAGCCCTTCACACGCCAGCCCTTCACAGGCACGCAATCCCAAGGTCGGCTTCGTCAGCCTCGGCTGCCCCAAGGCCCTGGTGGACTCGGAGCGGATCCTGACCCAGCTGCGGGTCGAAGGTTACGACCTGGTGCCCAGCTACGACGCGGCCGACGTGGTGGTGGTCAACACCTGCGGCTTCATCGACTCCGCGGTGGCCGAATCGCTCGACGCCATCGGCGAGGCGATGGCCGAGAACGGCAAGGTCATCGTCACCGGCTGCCTGGGCAAGCGCGAAGAGGTGATCCGCCAGGCGCATCCGGGCGTGCTTTCGATCAGCGGCCCGCAGGATTACGCCAGCGTGATGGACGCGGTGCACGCGGCGGTGCCGCCGAAGCACGATCCCTTCGTCGACCTGCTGCCCGACTACGGGCTGAAGCTGACGCCGAAGCATTACGCGTACCTGAAGATCTCCGAAGGCTGCAACCACCGCTGCAGCTTCTGCATCATCCCGTCGATGCGCGGCGACCTGGTGTCGCGCCCGGTCGACGACGTGCTGCGCGAGGCCGAACGCCTGGTCAAGGGCGGCGTGCGCGAACTGCTGGTGGTGTCGCAGGACACCAGCGCCTACGGCGTCGACCTGAAGTACGCGCCGCGAGAATGGCGCGGAACGCATTACCAGACCCGGATGAAGGCGCTGTGCGAGGGTCTGTCGCAATTGGACGCGTGGGTGCGCCTGCACTACGTCTACCCGTATCCGCACGTCGACGACATCGTGCCGCTGATGGGGCAGGGCGGCCTGCTGCCGTACCTGGACATTCCGTTCCAGCACGCCAGCCCGCGCATCCTGAAGCTGATGAAGCGGCCAGGTGCCGTGGAGAAGACGCTCGAGCGCGTGCAGCGCTGGCGCGCGATGCAACCGGACCTGACCATTCGTTCCACCTTCATCGTCGGTTTTCCGGGCGAGACCGAGGAAGAGTTCGAGGACCTCCTGGACTTCCTCGACGAGGCGCAGCTCGATCGCGTGGGCGCGTTCGCCTATTCGCCGGTGCAAGGCGCGGCGGCCAATGCGCTGCCCGATCCGGTGCCGGAAGAAGTGAAGCAGGAGCGCCTGGCGCGGTTCATGGCCCGGCAGGCGGCGATCAGCGCCGCGCGCCTGGAGGCCAAGGTCGGCAGCGTGCAACGCTGCATCGTCGACGCCATCGACGGCGAACTCGCGATCGCCCGCTCCAGCGCCGATGCGCCGGAGATCGACGGCGTGGTGCAGGTGCAGGACGGGCGCGACGCCGGCCTGGTGCCGGGGCAGTTCGTCGACGTGGAGATCCTGGGCAGCGACGAGCACGATCTGTACGGCGAAGTCGCGGTGCAGTAGCCGCCCACCGGGCAAAATCAATTGGGGTAGGATCGGGACATGGACCCGGTCCGGCCCATCCCGGCATACGAATGGCGCACGGTGTTGCGCCACCGCTGGCCATTGCGCTGGATGCACTGGATCAACTTCGCCTGCATGCTGGCCCTGGTCGGCAGTGGCCTGCAGGTGTTCAACGCGCATCCGGCGTTGTACTGGGGCGAGGTATCGAATTTCGCGCGGCCGTTGTACGCCCCGGGTGACTTCCCCGGCTGGGCGACCATTCCCGGCTACCAGTCGCTCGCCATGGGTCGGCGCTGGCACTTCTTCTTCGCCTGGCTGTGGGTGATCAATGGCGCGTGCTACCTGGCCTGGTCGCTGGCCAGCCGCCACCTGCGCGACGACATGGCGATGCGCCGGCGCGACTGGCGCGCGATTCCGCGGGCCATCGCCGACCACCTGCGCTTCCGCCATCCGGTGGGCGGGGAGGCGCTGCATTACAACCCGCTGCAGAAGCTGGCTTACCTGGGCGTGGTGTTCGTGCTGGCGCCGCTGGCGATCATGACCGGACTGGCGATGTCGCCGCAGATGGACACCGTGCTGGGCTGGTGGCTGGACCTGGTCGGTGGTCGGCAGTCGGCGCGCACGCTGCACTTCGTGGCGATGGCGTTGTTCGTGCTGTTCGTGGCGGTGCACCTGGTGATGGTGGTGTACGCCGGGCCGGTGAACGAACTGCGCTCGATGATCACCGGCCGCTTCCGCGCGCGCTGGCCGCGCGGGGAACGCGCGCAGGAGGATGAAGTCGATGGCCAGTGAACCGATGGTCCCGTCGCGGCGCCGCCTGTTGCGCGGCGCCATGGCCGTCGCCGGCGCCGGCATGCTCGCCGGCTGCGATGCGCTGTCGCGCAGCAAGGGCTTCGTCGGCCTGCTGGAACGCGCCGAGCCCCTGACCATGCGTGCGCAGCGCCTGCTCAGTGGCGACCGCCTGGCCGAGGAATTCCCCGAATCCATGATCTCGCCGGTGTTCAAGCCCAACGGCTCGATCAACCCGCAGACACCGGAGTACCTGGCGTTGAAGGCCGGCGGCTTTGCCGATTACCGGCTGCGCGTGCGCGGCCTGGTGCAGGAGCCGCTGGAGTTCAGCCTCGATGCCCTGCATGCGTTGCCGCAGCGCACCCAGGTCACGCGCCACGACTGCGTGGAAGGCTGGAGCGTGATCGGCAAGTGGCAGGGCGTGCCGCTGTCGCACCTGCTGGATCTGGCGCGGCCCCTCCCGGGCGCGCGTTACGTCGTGTTCCATTGCCTGGACGACATCGCGGCCAACGGTTCGCGTTACTACGAGAGCATCGACCTCCAGGACGCCTACCATCCCCAGACCATCGCCGCGCACCGGCTCAACGACGCGCCGCTGCCGGTGGCCAATGGCGCGCCGGTGCGGATGCGGATCGAGCGCAAGCTCGGCTACAAGCACGCCAAGTACGTGCACACCATCGAGGTCGTCGACAGCTACGCCGCCATCGCCGGCGGACGTGGCGGCTTCTGGGAAGACCGCAACTACGACTGGTACGCCGGGATCTGACTTTACGGCCGGTAGTCGACCGATACGATCGCGAAGCGGGCGAGGCCGCCCGGCAGTTCGGCTTCGAATTCGTCGTCGACGCGCTTCTTCAGCATCGCGCGCGCCAGCGGCGAGTCGATGCTGATGTGGCCCTGGCGCGCGTCGGTCTCGTCCGGGCCGACGATGCGGTATGTCGCCAGGGTGCCGTCGTCGAGGCCGCCGTCGTCCAGGCGCTCCACTTCCACCGTCGCGCCGAAGAACACCGCCTGCGGGTCCGATGGCAGGGTGTCGACGACGCGCAATGCCTCCAGCCGCTTGCCGAGGTAGCGCACTCGGCGATCGATCTCGCCGAGCTGTTTCTTGCGGTAGGTGTATTCGGCATTCTCGGAGCGGTCGCCTTCGGCGGCCGCGGCGGCCAGCGCCTTGACCACCTCGGGCCGGCGCACCCGCCACAGTTCATCCAGCTCGGCCTTGAGCCGGGCGTGACCCTGCGGCGTGACCAGCGCGGTGGACTGCGCGGCCGGTGGTCGCCAACGCCCCAAGCCGTCTACCGTTCGCGCACAAGGCGCATGTCGAAGGGACTGTCGATCGGCTTGCCCTCGGTATCCAGCGGAACCAGAGCATCGGCGTCGACGGCGAAGAACCGGTCGATGTCTTCCTTGTTGCCCGGATCCAGGCGGATGCGCCGGCCGTGAGCTTCCATCGACCAGGTCCCCTGGACGACGTTGCTGGTGCCGGCGCGCTCGCGGTAGGTGTCGGTGAGCACGAAGCTGCCGTCCGCGGAGAGCACCAGGGTCTCATCGATGCCCGGACAGTCGGCGCAGGGCAGCAGGCCGGCCCAGGTGCCGGCCAGGGCGCGCATGTCGTTCGCGGCCGCGTCCGGCTGCACGCCGGGCTCGGCCATCGTGGTCTCCACTTCGGTGGCTGCCGGTGGAACATCGGCCGCCGCGGCTTCGGTGGCTGCCGGCGCGGGTTGCGGCTGCGGCGATTCGGCATTGCAGGCGGCTACGAACAGCGCGACGACGGGGACGAGCAGGGCAATTCCATTCGATCGGTTCATTTGCTTCCTCCAGTAAAGCTGCCGAGCACCCCGCGCAGGATACGGCGGCCGATCTGGCTGCCCACCGTGCGCGCGGCCTGTTTGGCCATGGTCTCCACCGCGCCCTGGCGGCGCTTGGTGCCCCACATCCATTCGCTGATCCTGGCGCCGATGCCATCGCCGTCGCCATCGTTGCCGGTGGGCTTCGCCGCGGGGCTGCCGGCACCCGCAGCTGCAGCTTCTGCCTTCTTCGCCAGCATCTCGGCCGCGGATTCGCGATTGACCGCCTTGTCGTATTTGGCCCCCACCGGGCTGCCCGCGCGCACCTGCATGCGCTCGGCTTCGGTGATCGCGCCCATGCGGCAGCGCGGCGGCGCGACCAGGGTGTGTTCGACCGGCATCGGGATGCCCCTGGCCTGCAGCGTCGACACCAGCGCCTCGCCGACACCGAGCTTGCCGATGGTTTCGGCCACGTCCAGCGCCGGATTCGCCACGAAGGTCTCGGCGGCGGTCTTCACCGCCTTGCGGTCGCGCGGCGTGAACGCGCGCAGCGCATGCTGGAAACGGTTGCCCATCTGCCCGAGGATCTCGTCGGGCACGTCGTCGGGGAACTGCGAGCAGAAGTACACGCCCACGCCCTTGGAACGGATGATGCGCACCACCTGCTCGATGCGCTGGCGCAAGGCCGGCGGCGCATCGTCGAACAGCAGGTGCGCCTCGTCGAACACGAACACCAGTTTCGGCTTGTCCAGGTCGCCGACCTCGGGCAGGTTCTCGAACAGCTCCGACAGCAGCCACAGCAGGAAACTGGAATACAGCCGCGGCTTGAGGACGAGCTGGTCGGCGGCGAGGATGCCGATCACGCCGCGCCCGTCTGGCGTGGTCCGCATCAGGTCCGGCAGCTCCAGCGCGGGTTCGCCGAAGAACGCCTTCGCGCCTTCGCCTTCCAGCCGCAGCAATGCGCGCTGGATCGCGCCGATCGACTGGGTGCTCACCAGGCCGTAACTGGCGGAGATCGCCTTGCGCTCTTCCGCCACCAGCCCGAGCAGGGCGCGCAGGTCGTCCAGGTCGACCAGCAGCAGGCCGCGGTCGTCGGCGATGCGGAAGGCGATGTCGAGCACGCCGGACTGGGTGTCGTTGAGCTGCAACATGCGCCCGAGCAGGGTCGGGCCGATCTCGCTGACGGTTGCCCGCACCGGATGGCCGAGCTTGCCGTACAGGTCCCAGAAAACCACCGGGCTGGCTTCGGCCGTATAGCCGTCGATGCCGATGGCCGCGGCGCGCTCGCGCAGCTTGTCGCTGGCCGTGCCGGCGACGGCAAGCCCGGCGACGTCGCCCTTCACGTCGGCCATGAACACCGGTACGCCGATGCGCGAGAAACCTTCGGCCAGTGTCATCAGCGTCACGGTCTTGCCGGTGCCGGTGGCCCCGGCGACCAGCCCGTGGCGATTGCCGTACTGCGGCAGCAGGTGGACCTGGCCGGAGGCGGGCGTGGTGATCGACTTGCCGACGAGAATGGGATCCATGCCATCGATTCTAGCCGTGGAAGCGGCTAACCTGCCTGCATGGATTTCCGCATCGCCGCCCCTCTCGTGCTCCTCGTCGCCGCGCTGGCCGCGGCGCCCGCCTCACAGGCCGTTTCACGCCGCGACAAGGCCGCCGCGGCCGCGATCGCCCAACGCATGGCCGCTGCCGAAGCACGCTATGGCGAAGCGCTGGTCAAGGTCGGCAACGCCGATCCGGAAGGGCGGGCGGAAGCCGATGCCGCGCTCGAGGACATGGAGGACGCCGTGGCCGCCTGCGTGCAGCAGCGCGGTTGCGAAGTCTCCAACCTGCTGGCCACCTACAAGCGCCTGCTCAAGGTCGCCGCCGACGAGGAGGCCGAAGGTCCCGAGGAGGACGTCGACGCCCTGGGCGCCGATGCAGGCCATGCGGGCCTGGCCGCCGCCGTGCCCGAAGCCGGGCGCGCGGCCAGCCTGCTCGACAGCCACACGCACCGCTTCGACGAGATGGTGCAGTACAACCCGGCGGTGCAGGCCGGGATCCGGCGCTGGCTGACCGACATGCGCGGGCAGCTGCTCGACAGCTACGAGAACTACCAGTACCTGCGCGCGGAAATGTGGCCGCACTACGAGCGCGCGGCGCTGCCCGAAGCCCTGCTGTTCGGGATCATGGCCAAGGAGTCCAACGGCAAGGTGCACGCCACCTCGCGCGCCGGCGCCGCCGGGCCGATGCAGTTCATGTTCGCCACCGGCAAGCGCTTCGGCCTGGGCATGGACGCCACCGGTTTCGACACCCGCTACGACCCCAACGCCTCGGCCGAAGCCAGCGCGGCCTATCTCAACGAACGCATGCGCGAGCTCAACGACAACATCGAGCTCGCCCTGGCCGCCTACAACGGCGGCGAGGGCAGGGCGCGGCGCGTGTACGAGCGCAACGGCGGCCGCGGCTTCTGGAATGCCGAGGTCTATCGCGAGTTCCCGCCGGAGACCCGCGACTACGTGCCGATGGTGATCGCCGCCGCCTGGCTGTTCCTGCACCCGGAGGATTACGGACTGACCTTCCCCGACGTGGACGCGCAGCCGGCCGCGCTGCAACTGCGCAAACCGACTTCGATCTACGAACTGGCGATCTGCCTGGGCAACCGCGACACCCGCGACGGTTACCTGCGCACGCTGCGCAACCTCAATCCGCGCTACATGGCCGACACCGCGCTGCCGGCGGGCCTGTCGCTCAATGCGAGCAAGCGCATGGCGAAACTGTACGACCGTTATTGCGTGGAGGGTCCGCGCGCCGAGCTGGCACAGGTGCTGATGCGCAGCGATGCGGCGCTGGCGGTGGTCAACGACAAGGGTGCGCCGGTGCCGCGCGCCGTCGCCACCTCCCGGGAACGCCCGAGCATGCACCGTGTTGCGCGTGGCGACACGCTCAGCTCCATCGCGCGCAAATACCGGTGCTCGACGCGCGACCTGGCGCGCAGCAACAAGCTCAAGGCGCCGTCCTACGCGATCCGTATTGGCCAGGGCATCAAGCTCGACACCTGCAAGCTGTAGGAGCGCGCCTCGCGCGCGAGGCGCGCTGCTACGGGGTGAGGGTGGCGAGGCGCTGGCCGAGCTTGACGGGGGATTCGGCGCCGAGGCCGGGTTCCAGGGTGGCGACGCCGGGCGGGAGCAGGACGATGACCGTGGAACCGTAGTTGAAGCGCGCCATCTCGGCGAAACGGGCCAACTCGATGTGCTGGTTGCGGTAGTCCTTGCGGGTGACGCGGCGGCCGTAGCGCGGGATCTCGATGCCGCTCCACACGGTTTCCACGCCCGACACCAGCAACGCGCCGACCATCACCATCGCCATCGGGCCGAAGTCGGTCTCGAAGTGGCAGGCAAGGCGTTCATTGCGCGCGAACAGTCGCGGCACGTGGCTGACCGCAGCCGGGCCGACCGAGAACAGGCGCCCGGGCACGTGCACGGTCTCCAGCAGGCGCCCGCTGCAGGGCATGTGCACGCGGTGATAGTCCTTCGGCGACAGGTAGACGGTGGCGAACAGGCCGTCGTCGAACGGCGTGGGGCCACTGCCTTCGCCGAGCAGTTCGGCGGCAGTGAACGACTGCCCCTTGGCCTGGAAGATGCGTCCGGCCTCGATCGGGCCGCACTGGCTGATGCGGCCATCGGCGGGCATCAGCAGCGCGCGCGGATCGGGATCCGGCGTGCGCACGCCCGGCGTGAGCGCGCGGGTGAAAAAGGCATTGAAACTTTCGTAGGCGCGGGGGTCGGATTCCAGCGCTTCCTCGAGGTCGACGCCGAAGCGGCGCACCACCGTGTCGATCAGCCAGGCGCGCGTGCGCGGGTGCTTCGAGTAGGCCAGTTGCCGCGCCAGCCAGGACAGGGACTGGTGCGGGAGGACGTGGGTGAGGGCGGTGAGGGCGTCCACGGCAGGGGTGTTATCGGTTGCTGTTTGCCAGGGCCAGCAGGTCGGCGGCGATCGCCTGCGGATCCAGTGCGCCCTGGTGGGTCTGCTGGATCACGCCGGCCATGCGCGCCTGCGGGTCGAGCACGGCCATCGCGGCCGAGTGGTCGACGCTGTACTGGTTTGCTGGCACGCCTTCGGGCGCGGGCACCTTCATGAACACCAGCGAGAGCGAACGCGCGAACGTTTCCAGCGCGGGGATGTCGGCGGTGGCGGCCAGCGTGTCCTTGTGGAAGGCATGGGCGTATTCGCCGATGCGGTCGGGGCTGTCGCGCTCCGGGTCGACGGACACGAACAGCACCCGTGGCCGGGTCGCCTCCGGCAGCGCGGCCCACTGCTTCTGCGCCTGGGCCAGTTGCGCCAGCGTGGTCGGGCAGACGTCGGGGCAGTGGGTGAAGCCGAGGAACACCAGGGTCCAGTGGCCTTGCAGCTCGCCGGGCACCAGCGGCGTGCCGTCCGACTGCTGCAGGCTGAAGGCGGGCAGCTCGCGGGGTTGCTCGAACAGCTTCACCGCCTGCAGCGCGGGCGCCGGCGGACCGGCCTGGTTGCCCAGGCCTCCGCCGAACCAGGCTTGGGCGGCCCACAGGCCGAGACCGGCGGCCAGCGCGGCGACCAGGACGAGGAGGGTGGTACGGTTGAACATGCAGGAGCCTTCTTCAGCCGATACTTGAACTTCGGCCATGATAGCCGCGCCACCGTTATAATTCGCGGTCCTGCGCCCCCAGCCACCAGCGGCCCCGCCATGACCGATGAGCTCCACACGATCGTCGACCTGATCCGCTACGGCGCCAGTCGATTCAACGCGGCCGGGCTCACGTTCGGCCACAGCTACGACAACGCCCTGGACGAGGCGACCCAGCTCACCCTGCACGCGCTGCACCTGCCGCACGACATCGGCCCGGCCTACGGCCAGGCGCGGGTGACCCTGGCCGAGAAGGAAGAGGTCCTGGCGCTGTTCCTGCGCCGCATCGAGGAGCGCGTGCCCGCGGCCTACCTGACCGGGGAAGCCTGGTTCGCCGGCCTGTCGTTCAAGTCCGATCCGCGCGCCCTGGTGCCGCGTTCGCCGATCGCCGAGCTGATCGAGGCCGGCTTCGAGCCGTGGCTGGGCGGCCGCGAGGTACGCCGCGCGCTCGACCTGTGCACCGGGTCCGGCTGCATCGCGATCGCGATGGCCCACTACAACCCAGACTGGCACGTGGACGGCATCGACCTGTCCGACGACGCCCTGGCCCTGGCCCGCGAGAACCAGGAGCGCCTGCATGTCGACAACCTGCGCCTGCTGAAGTCCGACCTGTTCGCGGCGCTGTCGGGCGAACACTACGACCTGATCGTCACCAACCCGCCGTACGTGACCAACGACGAGACCGACGCGCTGCCGCGCGAGTACTCGCACGAACCGGAGCTCGGCCTGCGCGCCGGCGACGACGGACTGGACCTGGCCCTGCGCATCCTGCGCGACGCGCCGCTGCACCTGACCGAAGACGGCTTGCTGGTCTGCGAAGTCGGCGAGGCCGAACAGGCGCTGGTCAGGCTGCTGCCGGAACTGCCGTTGGCCTGGGTCGAGTTCAAGGTCGGTCAGATGGGCATCTTCGTGGCCGAACGCCACGACCTGGTGAAGCACAACCAGCGCATCCGCGAACTGGCGGACGCGCGCGAGCGCGATGCCGCGCCGGCTGCCGCGAGCCTGTTCTGACCTTGAACACGTTCGGGCAACTGTTCCGGGTCACCACGTTCGGCGAATCGCACGGACCGGCGATCGGCTGCGTGGTCGACGGCTGCCCGCCGGGCATCGAGCTGGCGCCTGGGGATTTCGTCGCCGACCTGGCCCGCCGCGCCACCGGCAAGACCCGCCACACCTCCGCGCGCCGCGAGGCCGACGAGGTCGAGATCGTTTCGGGCGTGTACGAAGGCCGCACCACCGGCACGCCGATCGCGCTGCTGGTCCGCAACACCGACGCGCGCAGCAAGGACTACGACGCGATCGCCTCGCAGTTCCGCCCGGGACACGCCGACTACACCTACTGGCAGAAGTACGGCATCCGCGATCCGCGCGGCGGCGGCCGCGCCTCGGCGCGCGAAACCACGATGAGGGTCGCTGCGGCGGTAATCGCGAAGAAATGGCTGGGCGATCGCCACGGCGTGCAGGTGCGCGGTTACCTCGCGCAGATCGGCAACGTCCTGCCGCGCGAATGCGACTGGGCCGCGGTCGAATCCAATCCGTTCTTCTGGCCCGACGCCGCGCAGGTGCCGGAGCTCGAGTCGTTCATGGATGCGCTGCGCAAGTCGGGCGATTCGGTCGGCGCGCGTGTCAGCGTGATCGCCACCGGCGTGCCGCCGGGCTGGGGCGAACCGGTGTACGGCAAGCTCGACGCCGAGATCGCGGCGGCGATGATGTCGATCAACGCGGTCAAGGGCGTGGAGATCGGCGACGGTTTCGCCAGCGTCGCCCAGCACGGCAGCATGCATCGCGACCAGGCCAGTACCGCAGGCTTCCTGTCCAACCATGCCGGGGGCATCCTCGGCGGCATTTCCAGCGGCCAGCAGGTGCTGGTGTCGGCGGCGTTCAAGCCGACGTCGAGCCTGCGCCTGCCCGCGCGCGGGCTGGATACCGCGGGCAACGAGGTCGAGATCGTGACCACCGGCCGCCACGATCCCTGCGTCGGCATCCGCGCCGTGCCCATCTGCGAGGCGATGCTGGCGCTGGTGCTGATGGACCAGGCGCTGCGCCATCGCGCGCAATGCGGCGACGTCGGCGAAGTATTCCCGAGGATTCCCTGAGATGAAGCAGTTCAAGGTAGCGGTGGTCGGCGCCACCGGCGCGGTCGGCGAAACGATGTTGTCGGTGCTGGCCGAGCGCAAGTTCCCGGTTTCGGAGCTGGTTGCCCTGGCCAGCGAGCGCTCGGCCGGTGGCGAGGTCGCGTTCGGCGACGACGAAGTGCTGGTGCGCGACCTGGCGACGTTCGACCCTGCCGGCGTCGACATCGCCCTGTTCTCCGCCGGCGGCGACGTGTCGAAGCAGTACGCGCCGAAGTTCGCCGCCGCCGGTGCGGTGGTGATCGATAATTCCTCGGCCTTCCGCCGCGACGACGACGTGCCGCTGGTGGTCGCCGAGGTCAATCCGCAGGCGCTGCGCAACCGGCCGCGCGGCATCATCGCCAATCCGAACTGCTCGACCATGCAGATGCTGGTCGCGCTGGGTCCGATCCATCGCGCCGTGGGCATCGAGCGCATCAACGTGGCGACCTACCAGTCGGTGTCCGGCACCGGCCGCCGCGCGCTGGAGGAGCTGGGCCGCCAGACGGCCGGGCTGCTCAACTTCCAGTCCGCCGAGCCCGAGGTCTATCCGGTACAGATCGCGTTCAACGTGATCCCGCACGGTGGCGACTTCCTCGACAACGGCTACACCAGCGAGGAAATGAAGCGGGTGTGGGAAACGCGCAAGATCCTCGGCGACGACACCATCGGCGTGAACGCGACCGTGGTCCGGGTGCCGGTGTTCTACGGGCACTCCGAAGCGGTGGCGATCGAGACCCGCGACAAGCTCGGCGCCGCCGACGCGCGCGAACTGCTGCGCACTGCGCCGGGGATCGAACTGGTGGACGAGCCCAGGGCGGGGGGTTACCCGACGCCGGTCACCCACGCATCGGGCAGGGATCCGGTCTATGTCGGCCGCATCCGCGAGGACCTGTCGCATCCGCGCGGGCTCAACCTGTGGATCGTCGCCGACAACATCCGCAAGGGCGCTGCGCTTAATGCGGTACAGATCGCAGAACTGATCGCCGCGGAAGCGGCATGATCGGGGTTGGGTTAGAGTCCAAGGCAGGAGGGGGCCCGGGGATGGGTTTGCGTAGACAGACGTTGATTGGCCGGACGTTGATCGGACAGGCGTTGCTCGGCGCGCTGCTGGTGGTCCTGCTGGCGATCCCGGGGCTGGCGCTGGCGCTCGGTCTCGGCCAGATCGTGGTCAAGTCCGCGCCCGGCGAACCGTTCCTTGCCGAAATCCCCATCGTGGCCGCCAATCCGGCCGAACTCGACGACCTGCGCGTGCGCCTGGCCTCTCCCGAGACCTTCCGCCGGATCGGGCTGCAGCCGCCGGACGCGACCCTGGCCGCGTTGCGCTTCACCGTCGCCCTCGATGGCCAGGGGCGTCCGGTCATCCGCGTCACCAGCGCCACCCCGCCGCCCGGACCGCTGCTGACCTTCCTGCTGGAAGTGGATTGGGGCGAAGGCCGCCTGGTCCGCGAATACTCCGCGCTGCTGGATGCGCCCGAAACGCTGGCCGCGCCGGTGCAGTCGGTGCAGGCGCCGGCGGTGGCTCCGGCCAACACCATTCCCCGGCCCGAGCCGGCCGCGCCCGCAACGGTGCCCGTACCCGAGCCGGAGGTCGTGACCGAAGCGCTGCCGCCCCCAGCGGTTCCGGAGCCGGAGGCACCGCAGCCGGCCCCAGCCGTC
>NZ_JARUVM010000044.1 GCF_029763755.1 Luteimonas sp. 8-5 | reverse complement strand
CCGGCCCCAGCCGTCGAGCCCGCGCCGCCGGCGGTGGCCGAAGCGCCGGCCGAGCCCATGCCCGCAGCGGCGGACGCCGACTATCTCGTGCAGGCAGGCGACACGCTGAGCGAAATCGCCAGCGGGCTGGACCGACGCGGCCGCACCCTCGACCAGACCATGCTGGCGCTGCTGCGCGCCAATCCCGACGCCTTCATCGGCGGCAACATCAACCTCGTGCGCCAGGGCGCCGTCCTGCGCATGCCGCCGGCGGAGGAACTGTCGCGCTACAGTGCCAGCGAGGCCGCCGCGATGGTCCGCACGCAGGTTGCGGAATGGCGCGAAGCCCGCGCCGCTCGCCTGCAGGCGGCCGAGATCGCACGCGCCGGTGCGGCCGGGGCCAGTGCCGCGGCGATCGCGGCAACCGGCGGCGGAGAGGAGCGGAGCAGCGAGGCACGCCTCGAGATCATGCCGGCCCTGCCGGGCGCGGGCGAGGCGGGGACAGGAACCGGCATCCAGGCCGGTGGCGAGGGACGGATGTTGCGACAGGAAATCCAGCAGACCCAGGAAACGCTCGCCGCGCGCGACGCCGAGCTTGGCGAGCTCAGGGCGCGCGTGGCCGAGCTGGAGAAGATCCAGGACCAGCAACAACAGCTCATTGCGATGAAGGACAGCGCGCTGGCAGCGGCGCGCGAGAACCTGGCGACCGCAACGGCCAGCCAGGAAGCGGCGCAAGCCCAGGCCGAAGGCCCGGTGCTGTGGCCCTGGATGCTTGCCGGGTTGGCCGTGGTGTTGCTGGCTGCGTGGTGGTTCGTGCGCCGCAATGGACGCAAGCCGCGCCCGCGCCTGTTCGATTCGGCGGAGATGGCCGCCAGCGTGCCTTCCAAGACGGCACCGGCGCCCGCGCCCGCGCGGACGGCGCCTGCGGCGCCCG
>NZ_JARUVM010000043.1 GCF_029763755.1 Luteimonas sp. 8-5 | reverse complement strand
CGGCGCGCAGCGCGCGCACGTGCTTCCAGATCGCCGCCCGGGTCTGCCCCGCTGCCTGCGCCAGGGCGGCGCCGCTGGCCGGGCCGTCCAGCAGGCGCTGCAGCAATTCACGCTCGTTCATGCATCCGCAGTCTGACGGATGCCCCCGCCGTTGTCTGCTGCGGCGCAGCATTGCAACCTTCTGCGCCGCCGCCGCATCCGGGATATAGTGACTGGCCGCTTCCGGCCAGTGCATCCCCAGAGGATTGCCGTGATGACCGCACCGCGCAACCTGCACCGCTATCGACTCCTGTCGCTGTGCCTGCTCCTGGCATCGGCCGGCGCATTCGCGGAAGCGCGCGACGTGCGCATGCACGGCCCCAACAGCGGTGGCGGCGAATGCGTGGAAGCCGATCCCGCGCTCGACGAGGACGTCGTGCCAGGCGTGGACGCAGCGGCGACCGCGACGCAGGCGACCAAGCCCGCCGGCAGCACCCGCATCAAGCCGGTGATCGGCGTGCGCGGTGGCGACGCCAGCGGCAGCAGCGCGCACTCGCCGCGCTGGCACAGCTTCCTGCCGGGCATGTTCCGCTAGCCGGTTACGTGCTCGAAGCATTGCTGCGGCGGCTGCGCCGCGATCCTGACCCCATCGACCCCTTGCTCTGGCGCGACGCGTGCGCCGGTTTGCCGTGGCTGCGCGGCCTCGGCCAGGAAGCCGACGCCGTGCTCGCGGCGCTGGCGGCGCGCTTCCTCACGCAGAAGACGATCACCGCGCTGGGCGGCCTGGAACTGGGTGCGCGCGAACAGGTGCAACTGGCTGCGTTGTGTTGCCTGCCGCTGCTGCGCTTCGGCGCCGAAGGCCTGCACGGCTGGTCGCAGCTGCTGGTGTATCCGGATGCCTTCCGCGTCGACCGCAGCCACGTCGATGCCGCCGGCGTGATGCACGAATGGGAGGACGAGCTGATCGGCGAAGCCTGGGACGCCGGCCCGCTGATCCTGTCGTGGGCCGACATCCAGGCCGAGATCGCCGAACCGGATGCGGGCTATTGCGTGGTCGTGCACGAGATGGCGCACAAGATCGACCTGCTCGACGGCGTGCTCGACGGCACGCCGCCGCTGCCGCGTGCGTGGCAGCGCGAATGGGCGCGCGATTTCCAGCAGGCCTACGATGCGCTGGTGCGCGACGTGGATGCGGGCCGGCGCACGCTGGTCGACGAGTACGCGGCGGAGGCACCCGAGGAGTTCTTCGCGGTCTGCACCGAGTACCACTTCAGCGACCCGGCCACCCTGCGCCGTGCGATGCCCAAGGTCGCCGCCCACCTCGCCCGCTTCTACACCCCGTAGGAGCGGCGGCAGCCGCGATGTCCTGGCGTGCTTACGCTGGAAAGGCGGTCCGCTTTGGCGAATGTCCCCCGGCCGGGCCTGCGGCCGGGCCTCCTCCTTGATTTCGCCAAAGCGCACCACCTTTCCCGCGACGCCCGGAGCGACCCGCGTCGTGAGCGCCGCTTCGGGAGCGTTCCGAAGCATCGACCCACCTGCTTGGCTTAGCGTCGTGGAATGGGTTTGCCCAAGACGGGACCGTCGGAGGCATGGATGCCGACGACGAGGCCCCATGGACGGGTTCACGCCGTGTCCCGGCTTGGGCAAACCCATTCCTCGGCGCCCCGCACGCAAGCGGGCGGTTCGCGGCTGCCGCCGCTCCTACAGGCCGGGGGGCAACGTGACTTCGAAGCGGGCGCCGCCGAGTTCGGGAGAGGTGGAGACCACGAGGTCGCCCCGGTAGTCGCGCACGATGTCCTGCACGATCGACAACCCGATCCCGTGCCCCTGCACCCGCTCGTCGCCGCGCACGCCGCGCTGCAGCACTACCGCCACCTTCTCCGGCGGAATGCCCGGACCGTCGTCGTCCACGCACAGCACCAGGCCCGGCCTGCGGTTGGGCACGCATTCGCCGTTGCGCACCGTCAGCAGCACGCGCGAGCGCGCCCACTTGAATGCGTTCTCCAGCAGGTTGCCCAGCAGTTCCTGCAGGTCGCCGGGTTCGCCGTGGAAGCGCGCCTCGGGATCGATGTCGAACTCGCACACCGCGCCCTTGGCCGCATAGATCTTCTCCAGGCCGCGCACGATGTGCTCGGCGTGGGGCTCGATCGCGATCGGCGCGGCGAACAGTTTGTGGCCGCCGGAAGCGGCGCGGGTGAGCTGGTAACCGACCAGGTCGTTCATGCGCCGCACCTGGGTTTCGACTTCCTCGCGGAGGGTTTCCGGGTCGGCGTCGCTGTCCAGGCGCGTGCGCAGCACCGCCAGCGGCGTCTTCAGGCTGTGCGCGAGGTCGGCCAGCGTGTTGCGTTGCCGCTCCAGGTTCTCGCGCTCGCTCTCGACGAGCGCGTTGATGCTTTCGGTCAGCGGCTCGAGCTCGCGCGGATGGTGGCCGCTCATGCGTGCAAGCTGGCCGCGCTGCACGCGCTTGAGTTCGACCTCGACGCGACGCAGCGGCAACAGGCTCCAGCGCAGGATCAATGCCTGCAGGAACAGCAGCACGATCGCGGCGATGCCCAGGTAGCCCCACAACGCCTGCCGGAACACGGTCACCTGACGCGGCAGGGTGCCTGCGTCCTCCATGATGTTGATCGTGTACGGGAACTCCGCCGCGTCGCCGCGGGTGGCGTCGACCAGGCCGAGGCTGTAGCGGTAGACCTCGCCCGGCGTGCCGTCGCTGCGGGTCATCGGCAGCGGCCCCTCGAAGCGCTCCTGGCTACCGGGCAGGATCTCGCCCTCGGGCAGCACCGGGCCCTGCGCGGACAACGACGCCCAGGCGCCGTCGGGCAGGTTGATGCTCGCATACAGGCCGCTGCCGGGCCGGTCGAACCGGCCTTCGGGCGGCACGTCGGGCGGGATCAGGCTGCCGTCGCGGGCGAAGTCGGTCTGCCCCGCGTAGTACAGCGCGAAGGATTTCAGGCGCTCGCGCTGGCCCTGGCTGGCGACGTCGACGAAGGCGCGATCAAGGGCGTAGCCGGCGAGCGCCAGGAACGCCACGAGGCCGATGCTGGCCGCCCACAGCTGCCGCGATTGCAGCGAGCGCGGGCGCCAGCGGAACAAGGGGTCGCGCTTGGCGGGCACCCTGGGCCGGGCTCAGTCCCCGCTGCGCGGAATCGCGAAGCGGTAACCGCGGCCACGCACCGTCTCGATCGGCTTGAGCGTGCCTTCCGGATCGAGCTTCTTGCGCAGGCGGCCAATGAAGACCTCGAGCACGTTGGAGTCGCGGTCGAAGTCCTGCTGGTAGATGTGCTCGGTGAGGTCGGCCTTCGAGACCAGCTCGCCGGCGTGCATCATCAGGTATTCGAGCACCTTGTACTCGTAGCTGGTCAGGTCGACGTTGCGGCCGTCGACGGTGACCGTCTGCGCGGCCAGGTCCAGGACCACCGGGCCGCAGTCCAGCGTCGGCTTGCTCCAGCCGGCGGCGCGCCGCACCAGCGCGTTGATGCGCGCCAGCAGCTCTTCGACATGGAAGGGTTTCACCAGGTAGTCGTCGGCGCCCTGCTTGAGGCCTTCGACCTTGTCCTGCCAGCTCGATCGCGCGGTCAGGATCAGCACCGGGAACTGCTTGCCCTCGCCGCGCAGGGCCTTGATCAGCTCCATGCCGGACATCTTGGGCAGGCCCAGGTCGATGATGCCCAGGTCGAAGGGCACCTCGCGGCCCATGTACAGGCCTTCTTCACCATCCTGGGCGGCGTCCACGGCAAAACCTTCGCGCTTGAGGCGTGCGGCGAGGGTTTCCCGCAGCGGGGCTTCGTCTTCGACGAGGAGGATACGCATGGATCGACTCCGGAAAGCGGCGCTGTGGAGGCTAGTATCGCCTATTCAGTCGTCGTCGCCGCGTGTAGGGGGGCGCTGCGCGGGGTCGTCCATGAAGACGCGCACCCTGCCGTGTTCGTCGATGACCTTGATCCGGTTGAGGTCGCGGCCCTCGTAGGGCACGCGTTCGGCGCTCAGCACCTGGCCGCGGGTCCGGCGCTCGATGCGGCGCACGCTGTCCGACAGCGCATCCTGCTGGCGCATGCGCCGCTGCCGGCGCTCGTCGTTGTTGTCGACACGGTCCCGGTCCGTGACCCGCAGGGGCCGCTGCGGGCGGGTCTGCTCGCCCAGCTCGGGCATCACCGGCTCGGGGCGCTTGCGCTCCTCCTGCTGCGGCCCGGCCATGGCCACGCCGCTGGCGCCCACCAGGGCAATCAGCAGCAGCGACGACAGGCGAAGCGGGAACGGCATCGGAGGACCTCGGGGAGGCGGTGAATGTTGATTGTCGAAACCCTGCAGTGAATCCGTCCTTAACTTTTACCCTACCCGGCGCCCGGCCGCAGCCCGGGTTCAGCCGCGGCGCCGCTAGAACACCTCGCCGACGCAGCAACGCAGCGAACCGCCGGCCGCCTCGATCGCGTCCAGGGGCGCCTGGCGCAGGTCGAAGCCGGCACGGGCCAGGGCGTCGCGGGTGCCGGGCGAGAGCGCTGTCGCGGCCCTGGCGCTCATCCAGACCGTTCCGGCGGACAGGGCGATGGCGTTGCCGGCGAACGCCGCATGCTCGGCCGCGGACAGCAGGATGGCGTGGGGCGCGTACAGCGCCGCGATGGCCTCGACCGCCGCCGGGTCGGCGAAGCCGCCCGGGCAGACCAGGGCGGCACGGCCGGCCAGCACCGCCAGCACGACGTTGGCGTGGTATTCGCCGGGCGCCAGGTCGAACATCAGCGTCGCACGCAGGCCCAGCGCCTCGTGCATCAACCGGGCACCTTCCTCGTCGCAGCGTTCGGACAGGCCGCACAGGCCGATGCCCCGCGCGCGATCGACCACCAGGGAGCCGGTCAGTTCGCAGGGATGCGGCTGGGTCGACAGATCGATCTCCGCGTAGTCCAGCACGCCGCCGAAGAAGCCGCGGATGTCGGCCCGCGCGGCCTCGCGCTGGCGCACCGCATGGCGCATGCGCCCGACCAGGTAACGACCGCCGCCCGCCACCCTGCCGGTGGCGAACACGTTGTTGGGGAAGACCGCGTCGGGCGTGTCCGGATCGCCGGGGAAGCAGACCGTCGGCAGTTCCGTCGACAACGCCCGCTGCAGTGCGCGGTGCTGGGCGAGCGCACGCGCGGGATCGAACGCCGCGGCTCCTGCCATGTAGCGGTTGTCCGCCGCGGACTGCTCGGCCAGCGCGAAGCCCTCCGGTGCCACCAGGAAGGCCGCGCGCGCGGTCGCCGGGCCGAAGTCCGGTGCCAGGGTGCGGGCGTGGTCGAGGAAAGCCTTGCAGTCGCGGGTGAGCATGTGGGGGCGGCAGTCGCAATAGCTTGTACCCTACACCGATGCGGCACGACCTTGGCACTCCAACGTCCACCTGGCGCTTCGGCGCCGTGGAGCTGGACGAAACTTCGGGCACGGTCAGTGTTTCCGGCGAGCCCTGCGACCTGCCCCGTAGCGCGGTCACGGTGTTATTCGTGCTGGCACGCGCCCAGGGGGAAGTCGTCACCAAGCGGGATCTGCTCGAGTCCGGATGGCCGGGCCGGGTCGTACACGAGAATTCGCTGGCGAAGGCCGTCGGCAGCTTGCGCCGGGCGCTGGGCGAAGACGGCGAAGCGATCGAGGTCGTGCACGGCTACGGGTACCGGCTCGCGGCACCAGTAGCTGCGATGGACGCGCATGCGGCCAGCGATGGCCTGGACGACCTGCAGCGCGATTCGCCTCCTTCGCGGGCAACGGCGATGCCGCCGACCACGCAGGGCCACGGTGCCTTGCCGGCGGCGAGCGTCGGCTTCGTGGGTGGTGCCCTGCTGGCCGGAATCGCAGTGTGGTGGTGGATGGCCAATGCATCGCCGATGGTGCTCGT
This sequence comes from Luteimonas sp. 8-5, assembly GCF_029763755.1. Classification (GTDB taxonomy): domain Bacteria; phylum Pseudomonadota; class Gammaproteobacteria; order Xanthomonadales; family Xanthomonadaceae; genus Cognatiluteimonas. Next base: position 8,116 of record NZ_JARUVM010000043.1, on the reverse strand, counting down.
CCCTTCGCCGACCTCCCCCCTGCAGGCCTTCCTTTCAGAAGACCTGCTGCAGGCGGCCGACCCCTACGAATCCGGCGACGATGGCGACAGCCTGCGCGCCGCCGTGGCACGGGCCGCCAGCCGCATCGATGCACGCTTCGCCGACGACCCGGCCACCGCGTCGGCATTGCACGCACGGGTTGCCGATGCGTTCAGCGGGTGGGGCGAATACGAAAAGGCGGTCGCGCACCTGCAGCGCGCACGGATGTTGGCAGTGTCTGCGTACGGCGCGCAGTCGCAGGAGGTTTCGCGGCTGGACATCGCCTCGTGTCAGCAACTGCGGCTGGCCGGAGACACCCGCGCGGGCGAACCCGTGTGCGCACGCGCTGCCGCCGCGGCCGACCGCCTGGACGAAGCCGACGCGATGCAGGCCCGGGTCGCGCAGGCGAAACTGCAGTTCGAAATCGGCGCCTATCCCGAATCGGTGGCCATGCTCCGCCCGATCGCCGCCGGTTCCGCCGAGGCCGCTCCCGCAATCTGGGCCGATGCGCAATGGTTCCTGGGCCTGGGTCTGCGCAAGCTGGCGCGCTACGCGGAGGCGGAAACCGCGTTTCGCGCCCTGGTCGAAGCCCGGCGCGAGCAGCATGGCGACACCCATCCGCTCACCGCCTGGGCGTATGCGGACTACGGCGACTACCTGGTGGATGCCGGCCGCTACCAGGAGGCGGAAGAGACGCTCGCCCGCGCGCAATCGATCTTCGACGCCAGTCTTGGCGCCGACCATCCCGAATCGCTGTCGCCGCGCTACAGCCTGGCCGTGATGCACCTGGCACGCTCGGAATGGCAGCCCGCGGCGGCGCTGCTGCGCCCGGTGCTGGCCCGCTATCGCCAGACGCTCGGCACCGACCACCTGTGGACGCTGTACACCATCACCGAGCTTGCCCTGGCCGAAGCCGGGCTGGGCAATCGCGAATCGGCCTCCGACCTGCTGGAGGAAGCGGCTCGCAATGGTGCCCGGCTGTTGTACCGTCGACCGGCGAAGGCCGCGCACTTCCAGTTGCGATGGGCGCGCGCATGGTGGCTCGCCGGCGACAACGCGCGCTCGGGCAAGGCGCTGGACATGGCCGAAGCGGCGTTGGCCGACGCTTTCGCCGCCCCCCATCCCTGGCATGCCCGAGCCAGTTGCCTGCGCGCGCGGCTGGCGCTCGCCGACGGCCGTGCCGAGCAGGGGCGGGAGCGCGCCAACGCCTGTCTCGCGGAGCTGCAACAAGCCGCCGTGCCCGCCTCGTATCCACTGCTCGCCGAAGCCCGAACCCTGCTCGCAACCCGCTGACTCCCAGCCGGATTCAGCAGATTTCAGGAATTTTCAGCAACCGCCCACCACGGGTCAGCACAAATCACGCCGCAACCCTGGACCCGCCCGCCCCGGCGCTTCCAAGATCGTGATCGGAACCACACGGGGATGGGCGAATGGAACGAGCGCATCGTGGCTGGCGGCTGGCCGCCCTGCTGGGCCTGGGCATATCGTTGACGGCGCCAGTGGCGGCGCAGCAGCAGGCCGAAAGCCCCTACCTGGACATCCAGTGGAACAGCCAGGTCGTGCGCCTGATGCTGCCGGTCCCGGCCGGCCTGTGCCAGGCCGATGCCAAACCCGACGCCGCGCCGATCTGGAGCGAATACGATTCCGGCAACGAATGGCCGCACACGCTCAAGCCAAGCATGATGCGCGCGATGTTCTACCTGGCCTACGACTACTACGGGATGGGCCTGAACCACTACTTCACCCTTCGCCAGGACGTCACTCCTGATTTCGACAAGCGGTTCGCGGTACAGAAACGACTGAACGGGCCGTGGGCAGATGGTCGCATCCCGCCCGACTACGCCACCGCCTTCATGCATGCAACGGATTCCGGAGCGCTGGCCGGCGACCTGGAGATCGCCGAGAAGTGGGGTGGCAGCGCAACGGCGATTCATTTCCGCCACGCCGTCATCGATCCCTTCGACCTGGAACTGCTGGTCGACCGGATCCATCGCTACCAGGCCGTGGGTCTTTCGCCACGGGGCCAGCGGGCGACCCCGATGGACGCCGAGGTCGACCTGGAGGACATCCACTACTACCGCTTCGGCACTGTCCGGGACATTGCGGGCGCCGAGCGCGTGCTTGGCCTGGTGCTGACCGAATCGTTCTCGTATCCCGGCACCCTGTCGGACGACAAGCCTGACTACCAGGCCTATGGCTACGAAGCGAAGCGCCTGCTGGCACAGGCGAGTGCCCCCGAGACGCTGCACGTCGTTGCGTTGCGGACCAGGTCCGCCCTGTGCGAGCAATGGCGGATGCAGCAGGAACGCGAGCGCACCGGACAGCCCACCGAAACCGACCGGCTTCTGCGGGCGCTGATGCAGCGCGCCGGTTTCGACGACGAACGCGGCGGCCTGTGGGTCATCCCGGCGGAGGGCCATTGAGATGAAAGCACGATTCTTCACGATCGCCCTGGTGGCTGCCCTGCTTGCCCCGCAGGCGGTATTTGCCCGGGACGCAACCTGGGAAACGCTGGGCCCGCGCAAGCAGCAGGAAGCGGACGCGGCCATCAACGCCTTCCTCGACCAGCAGTTGCTGGCCTTGCGGACGAAACTCGAGGCCACGCCCTGTCGGCTCAGCGTGCTGAAAACAGGGTCGATCGAAGACCGCTACTACTATTCGGACCAACCCCAGCCACCGCCGAAGAACTGCGGCGAATACTGGACCGAGCGCGAGCAGCAATTCTGGCAGCGCTGGCGTTCCGGCGTGATCGACGACAAGAATCGGAACGCTGTACGCGAAGCCGTGGCATGGCCGGGAAACTTCGACCGGATGAAGGCCTTGCTGGAAAAGAAGTTGCAGCCGCTGCAAAGGCGCGACATCCGTCCCTACACGCCTTACGGCTGGTACGAGAACGTGCCCGGCGCGGAGTACCTGCTGCGCGACGGCCGCACCATCCTCGGCATCAGCCGCGATACCGTGTACCGCGACGGCGGCAAGCGCTTCCGGACCCACGTGCAGTTCTCGGTCTTCGACGTGCGCAGCCTGCCCGGCCCGGGACGTTCTTTCACCCACTACAGGACCTACGGGCGCGGCAATACAGCGGACAACTTCGACACTTCGGCGACCTTGAGCGCCCGTTTCGATCCGACCGCCCACCGGGCGCTGGCGACCTGGGGGGATCGCTACGAGCCGGGCAGGAAGGTGGATACGCGCCTGCTTGACCCGGCCCGGTCCGGGCAAGTGCAGATTGCGCCGGAACTGGCCCAACTCGGGCGCGAACTGGCCGAGCGGCGCTGGGAGCGGCTGGCATTCGTCACCGACACCGTGGCGCAGATGGCCAGGCAGCAGAAGGATCGCGCCCGGGTTGCCGAACGCGCAAACGCCGCCTGGTATCGCCGGGAAATGGCCCGATCGCAGGCACGATGGGCCCGGGATGGCGCGGATTCGATTCCGGAGACCAATGCCTGGGCCGTCGGTGCCATCGATGGTATCCGCAACGCCGCCAGCACCCAGATGTTCTGGAACGCCCGCGCCGCCGAGGCGCAGGCGCGCTACTTCCAGGCGCAGCGCGGCGGCGGCAAGCGCCGGCCGAACGGAGGCGGCCCGTGGAATCCATCGCCAACCAGCGTGGCTCCCGCCGCAACCTCGGCTGCACAACAGGCGGCTCCACAGAGTGTATCAAGGCCTGCCGCACCGCCGCCTGCTGCTCCCCCCGAGCCCAGGCGCGTCACGGTGCAGCGCACCGCCGATGGCAACTCCCATGCCCTTCTGAAGAAGGACAAGCTGGGTCCCGGCCAGGAGCAGGAAGCCTGCACAGCGGCCCGCGAGCAGGCCAACCTCAACCATGCCCTCGACGGCGACGAGAAGGCGTCCATCCGGTTCGGCAGCTGCGGCGCCTGCAAGCCGACGCAATGGGTGTTCGGCGCGCCCAACGGCAGCAGCTGGAGGATGACCTGCACCGTCGACTACACCGTCGACGTCAAGGAATCCCCGCCCAGCGGCGGATCGTCCTCAAGCCGCTGAGGCGAAGGATTCCGTCACCGCGATCGCGCGCTCCACCAGCGACCAGTCGGCCCCGGGCTTGTGCGCGCCTTCGCTGAGCACCTGGCGGAACGCACGGCCGCCGCGCTGGCCGCCGAACAACCCGAGCAGGTGCCGGGTCACGTGCTTGAGCGGCACGCCCTGCGCCAGCCATTGCTCGACCTGCGGCCGGAATGCGCGCAGCAACTCGGCGCGGCTGCGCTGGCGCCCACCGAACCAGGCGACATCGAGGCAGTGCAGCAGGTAGGGATCGTGGTACGCCGCACGGCCGATCATGGCGCCGTCGGCGTGGTGCAGGTGCGACGTCGCTTCGGCCGCCGTCGCAATGCCGCCGTTGACCACGACCTGAAGTTGCGGACGCTCGGCCTTCAGCCGGTACGCCCAGTCGTAACGCAGCGGCGGCACTTCGCGGTTCTCCTTCGGCGACAGGCCCTTGAGCCAGGCGTTGCGCGCATGCACGACGAACATCGTGCAGCCGGCGGCGGCGACCTCGTCGACGAAGGCCAGGAATCGCCCGTAGTCGTGATCGTCGTCGACACCAAGCCGGCACTTCACCGTCACCGGTACCGAGCGCGACAGATCGCCGACCGCATCGATCATCGCCGCGACGGAGGCGGCGACCAACGCCGGCTCTCGCATCAGGCAGGCACCGAAGCGACCGGCCTGCACGCGGTCGGACGGGCAACCGCAATTGAGGTTGATCTCGTCGAAACCCGTTTCCGCACCGATGCGCGCGGCCTGCGCCAGTACTTCCGGTTCGCTGCCGCCCAGCTGCAGCGCCACCGGATGCTCCACCGGATCCATCGCCAGCAGCTTGGTCCGGTCGCCGTGGATCACCGCGTTGGCGTGCACCATCTCGGTGTACAGGCGCGCATGCGGCGCGAGCAGGCGATGGAACACGCGGCACCAGGTGTCCGTCCAGTCCATCATCGGCGCGACGGACAGGCGCAAGGCCGCAGGTTCGATCATGGCCGGCCTGGGCGGCAGGGATGGCTGGGCGGAAACCGGCATCCGCCCAGTTTACCGGTCAATCCCGGTCGCGACCCTTGGCCTTGCCCTTGTTGCCCTTGCCGGGCTTGTGCCCCTTGTCGTGGCCTTTCCCCGGGTTGTCGTGGCCATGCAGCGGCCGCGACCAGCGCTGGTACACGGGCGCAAACCCGTTCTTCAGGCGATGGAACTCGTCCGAACCCGGCTTGATGCCCATGCGCTGGGCCAGGGCGCCCCAGCCCTGCCCATGGTCGCGCTCCCATTGCTCGGCGACGTAGCGGCAGGAGCGGCCGACGATCTGGGCGATGGCGCAGGCGTAGTACACGTCGCCCGGCGCCCAGCGCTCCTGCACCAGCAGCGTGGTGACGTAGTCGCGCGGGGCGCCGTGGTAGCGCACGAGCTCGTCGATGAACGATTCGCGGTAGCGGCCGCCATAGGCATTGATGTCGCCCAGGGTCTGGTCGACCCAGACGTCGCCGGTGCGGGGATTCCATCCGAACACGAAATCCTGCGCGCATGCGCTGCCGATCGTGCCGGAAAGAGCGAGTGCGAGGATGATGTTCCTGGCGCGGATTTTCATCGGGACCTCCAGTGGTTTTTCCTGCACATTGCCATGACGGCCGTGGGCGCAGGGTATGTCCATGGCCACCCGACCAGACATCCCCGAAGCACGCATCCGGCGCCTGTCGTGGCTGGCCATCGTGGCCGCAATCTTGCTCGGCGCGTATGTCGCTGGCGTGAACTGGGCGGCGCGTACCGTGGAAGCGGGTGTACAGGCGAGCATCCAGCCTTTGCAGGCCGTGACCCGCGACCGTCCAGGCCAGGACTGAACAGAGCGACGCGCGCGTTCAGCGCGCCTCCAGCACGAACGTCCCGAAGCCGATGCCGATGTCGAAACCCTTGCCGGTCCCGGCCAGGGCCAGCGATACCTCGCCCTTGGTCATGGCCGTCGCCTTGCCCGACCTGACTGCCCCGGCGTGCGCTTCGGCCGCCACGTAGGTCCCGAGGACCTCGCGGATGTCGCCTATTCCGGAGAACTCGCCATTGCCGTTGCGGATCGTCGACTTGCCGAAAGTCAGGCCGCCACCCTTCGCGGTGATCTTCACCGCTAGGCGCTGGCCGTTGTTGCAGGTGACCACGCCCTTGCCCGAAGCGGTCTTGTAGAACGCCGACCAGCCCGAAAGGTCGAAGCTCATCGAGCAGTCGATGTCGCTGGCGTGGACGGGGGCGGCCGCGAAGCCCGTGGCCAATGCAATGGAAAACAGCAGTGCGGACCTGGACATCGCGTCTCCGGCTGGTTTCAGTCACCGGCGATTGTGCCAGCCTGCGGCAGGCACAGCGCACGTACCGCGGCCGGCAGTTCGACCGGGGCGTCGACCTGGGCCATGCGTCCGGCCAGGGCCGGCGGCAGCGTCGCCTCGGCCTCGTGGGCCCAGGTCACGTGGTACGGCATGTAGACGCCCCAGCCGCCGAGTTCCAGCACCGGGACGATGTCCGAGCGCAGCGAATTGCCGATCATGGCGAAATGCCCGGGTTCGAGATCGAACTCGGTCAGCACCCGTGCATAGGTGGCCGGGTCCTTCTCGCTGACGATCTCGATGCGCGGGAACAGGTCGGCCAGGCCCGACTCGCGAACCTTGGCTTCCTGGTGGAACAGGTCGCCCTTGGTAATCAGGACCACCTCGTGGTCGCGTGCGATCTCGGCCACCGCTTCGCGGATGCCGGGCAGCAGTTCGACCGGATGCCGGAGGATCGACTTTCCGATCTCCAGGATGCGTTGCAGGTCCCCGGCGCTGATCGCCGCCTCGGTGATCGCGATCGCGGCCTCCAGCATCGACAGGGTCATGCCCTTTGCGCCGTAGCCGAAGACGGCCAGGTTGCGGCTTTCCACCGCATAGAGGCGATCGTGAACGTCGTCCAGATCGACGTAGCCGGCGATGATCCGTTCGAATTCGGCTTGCGCGGCGCGGTAGTAGTCCTCGCTGCGCCAAAGCGTGTCGTCGGCATCGAAGCCGACCAGGCGGATGCGGTGTTCTGGCATCCGCCCAGTCTAAGTCCTGACAGGGACGATATTTCGAAGCGCCTTACGGCGTCGTCGGGGTGGTCTGCTGGTTGGCCAGGTGGGCCTTGTACTCGTCGGCCGTCAGCGAGCCGTTCTTGTCGGTGTCGGCTGTGTCGAAGTCGCGGGCCAGGGAATCGACCGCACCGGCCTCGGTCTTGCTCAGCGAACCATCGCCATCGGTGTCGAGCTGCGACCAGGTGACCTTGCCCGACTCTTCCGGCTCGGCCGCGGTGGTGGTCGGGTCCTGGGTCGGCGGCGCGTCCTGCGCGAATGCGATCGGCGCGGCGACCAGGGAAAGGGTGGCGAGGCCCAGGGAAAGGAAATGACGCTTCATCGGTATTCTCCGTTGTCTTGTGGGTGCGGTCTTCGCCGCGCCGACAAGTTGGCGTTTCCTGCCTGAACGAAAAATCGAACGCAGGCGTTAAGCCAACGTTCTTTTAACCCGCTTCCGCAGCGCGTGCGCTAGCCGGCGCGGCCCGGCGGCCGACTGGCGCGGGTCGTTGCTGCCGCGTGCCGCGCCGGAACGCTGAACGGAACATAACCTTCACCTGCCTGAGCACCGTCTTCACCTCAGCACAGGCGCGGATCGATGCGCATCGGCCGCAGTTCGCGCAGTTGCACGGCGGCGTAGCCGGCATGGGCCGGATTGAGCAGCACGTTGCATTCGCCGTCGCTGATCGCGCTGGGCACCCGCAAGGCCAGCGATCGGCCCGATGCCAGCCATTCGGCCCCCACCTGCTGCACCTCGGCCCGGTAAGGGAGTTCGCGCCACGTCGAGGGCTCGTTGGTCTCCGACAGCGTCGCGCCTGCCGGCGCCTCGGCCACGGCCAGCAGCAGGCCTTCGGGCGGCTTGCCGTCCAGGTGCGCCAGGTATTCGAGCAAGGCGCCGGCGGGCGACAGCGAGGCGTAGACGCAGGGCGTGCCGGACGGGCTCCAGCGCCCGCCCGCGTCGCTGGGATGGAACGGCTGCGCGGCCTCGTCGGCAGCGACCACCCGGTACAGGCGCAGCGGCGCGGTGGAGCTCT
>NZ_JARUVM010000042.1 GCF_029763755.1 Luteimonas sp. 8-5 | reverse complement strand
CGCCCGCGTCGCTGGGATGGAACGGCTGCGCGGCCTCGTCGGCAGCGACCACCCGGTACAGGCGCAGCGGCGCGGTGGAGCTCTCGACGATGACACCGGCCGACGGCGTGGCGGCCGACGGCGAGGTCATGGACGGCGGATCGCTGGCCGGGAACGTGTCGGCCAGGGCCTCGTCGAGTTCCTGGGCGGCGCCGGCGGTTTCGGGGTGCTCCCTGGACATGGTCGTCTCCGTTGCGGAAGTTGGCCGCAGCCTGCACCGGAGCCGGTCGACCGGCCGTGATCGATTCGCTTAGCATCGTCGCGACCCGAGCCCGGAGCTTGCGATGACCGACTGGCGCGACCTGATCCGCGACGTCCCCGACTTCCCGAAGCCCGGGATCGTGTTCAAGGACATCACCCCGGTGCTGGCCGACGCGGAAGGCTTCAACGCCGCGGTCGAGGCGATGGCCGCGCCTTGGCGCGGCGTGGTGTTCGACGCGGTGTTCGCGATCGAGGCGCGCGGCTTCATCCTCGGCGCGGCGATGGCCCGCGCCCTGGGCGTGGGCTTCGTGCCACTGCGCAAGCGGGGCAAACTGCCGGCGCGCACGCTGGCACAGGAGTACGCGCTGGAATACGGCAGCGACCGCCTGGAAATCCATGCCGACGCTACCGCTCCGGGTGCGCGCGTGCTGCTGGTGGACGACGTGCTGGCCACCGGTGGCACCCTCGCCGCCGCGCTTGCCCTGGCGCGCAGCCAGGGAGCAACGGTCGTGGGCGCTTCGGTGCTGCTGGAACTGGCGTTCCTGGACGGGCGCAGCCGCTTCGATCCGGGGCTGGCACTGGAAGCCGCCGCCACCTTCTGAGCGGTCAATACATATTCATGGTGTAGGAGCGGTCGGACGGGCTGTCCAGACTGGGGGCATGTCCGCCCGCGCGCATCCCATCGTCCGCCTCGATTTCCTGGTCCGGGTCCTCTGCTACCCGATCTCGGCGGCGATCGTGTACGCCACGTTCAACCACACCGGCCGTGCCAGCCCGACCCTGGTGGCATGGCTGCTGTGCTATGGCTTCCTGTGGCCGCACGTGGCCTACCAGCTGGCACGCCGCAGCCGCGACCCGAAACGCTTCGAGCAGTTCAACCTGCTGGCCGACTCGGTGCTGATCGGCGCGATCTCCGCGTCCATGCACTTCAGCCTGTGGCCGAGCGTGATGCTGCTGTCCGGCGTGCACCTGGGCAACCTGGCCATCGGTGGGTTGCCGCTGGCATGGCGCGGCCTGGTCGGCGTCGCCATCGGCCTGGTCGCCGGTGGCCTGGTCACCGGCTTCCAGGTGAACCTGGTGGCGCCGCCCATTCCCACCGGCGCGAGCATCGTAGGCATCTTCATCTACGGCTCGGTGTTCAGCTACCAGCTGTACGTGCAGAGCCGACGCACGGTCCACGGCCGCAAGCTGATGGAGCAGCGCAACCTGGAGCTCGGCCAGGCCAGCATGCACCTAGCGCAGGCCAAGGCCGAGGCCGAAGCGGCCAACGAATCCAAGAGCCTGTTCCTGGCCAACATGAGCCACGAGCTGCGCACGCCGCTCAACGCCATCATCGGATACAGCGAACTGCTGGTGGAGGAAGCGCAGGACGCCGGCGACGAAGCCATGGTGCCGGACCTGAAGAAGATCCACACCGCCGGCAAGCACCTGCTGGGACTGATCAACGAAGTGCTCGACCTGTCCAAGATCGAGGCCGGCAAGATGGAGGTCTACGTCGAGGACTTCGACGTCGCCGCGCTGGTCGAGGGCGTGGTCGGCACGGTCAAGCCGCTGACCGACAAGAAGGGCAACACCCTGCTCGTCGACGCCGAGGACCTGGGTCACATGCGCTCGGACGTGACCAAGGTCCGGCAGATGCTGTTCAACCTGCTCAGCAACGCGAGCAAGTTCACCGAGCAGGGCGAGATCCGCCTGCTGGCGCGGCGCGAACACACCGATGGCGGCAACTGGATGGTGTTCGCCGTCGAGGACACCGGCATCGGCATGAGCGAGGAACAGCAGGCGCGGGTGTTCCAGCCGTTCTCGCAGGCCGACGCCTCGACCACGCGCAAGTACGGCGGCACCGGCCTGGGCCTGGCGATCACCCGCAACTTCGCGGAGATGCTCGGCGGGTCCATAACGCTGCGCAGCGAGTCGGGCGTGGGCACCACGTTCACCCTGCGCCTGCCCGCCGAAGTGGAAGCGGTCGAATCCGGTGAGGATGGCGAGGGTGCCGCCGTCGTCGCACAGGTCGCTCCCTCCGCGGACCAGGCCACCGAGCAGCCGCGCGACCTGGTGCTGGTGATCGACGACGAGCCGGTCGCCTGCGAAATGTTCACCCGCATGCTGGCGCGCGAAGGCGTGCCGTGCCGCGCTGCGCTGGACGGGGAAAGCGGCGTGCAGCTTGCGCGCGAGCTGCGCCCCGACCTGATCATGCTCGACGTGCTGATGCCCAGCGTCGACGGCTGGGCGGTGCTGTCGCAGCTCAAGTCGGACCCGGAGCTGGCCGACATCCCGGTGATCATGGTCTCGGTGACCGAGAACCAGGCGATGGGCGTGGCGCTGGGCGCATCGGACTTCCTGGTCAAGCCGGTGGACCGCGAGCAGCTGGTGCGGGCGCTGGACAAGCACATGCAGCGCTCCGGCGAGCGCACTATCCTCGTGGTCGAGGACGACGCGACCACGCGCAGCATGCTGCGCCGCACGCTGGAACGGCAGGGCTGGTCGGTGGCCGAGGCCGGCAACGGCAAGGAAGGCCTGGAACGGGTGCGCGCATCGCGCCCGGCGCTGGTGCTGCTCGACCTGATGATGCCGGGCATGGACGGTTTCGCATTCCTCGATGCGCTGCGCGAGCAGGGCGACGGCTCGCTGCCGGTGGTCGTGCTCACCGCCAAGGAACTCACCCGCGCCGAACAGGAACGCCTGTCCGGCCACGTCCGCAACGTGATCGAGAAGGGCCGCTACACGCAGGCGCAACTGGAGAGCGAAGTACGCCGCGCGCTGGACATCGCATGAAGATCCTGCTGGTCGAAGACAACGAGATGAATCGCGACATGCTTTCGCGGCGGCTGCTGCGGCGCGGCTACGAACTGGTGTTCGCCGGCGACGGCCAGGCCGCGGTGGAAATGGCGCTGGGCGAGTCGCCGCGCCTGATCCTGATGGACATGGGCCTGCCGGTCATCGACGGTTGGGAGGCCACGCGCCGGATCAAGGCCGATCCGCGCACCAGCGCGATCCCGATCATCGCCCTCACCGCGCATGCCATGGCCGAGGACCGCGACAAGGCGATCGCCGCCGGTTGCGATGACTTCGACACCAAGCCGGTCGACATCCAGCGCCTGGTGGCGAAGATCGAGGCGCTGGCATGAAGCCCTCGCCCGCGGTCGGCGTGCGCAGCTTCCGTGCGGTGGCCATGGCCGACCTGCCCTCGCTCGCGGCCTTCGTCGACACCGCCTGCGACGCTTTCGGTGCCGACGGCGAAGTGCGCTTCGCCGTGCGCCTGGCGGTCGAGGAAGTGTTCACCAACATCATCGAGCACGGCTACGGCGGCAAGGGGCCGGTGCTGGTCGAAGTCGACGGCGGTCCGCGCTGCGTGCGCGTGCGCCTGAGCGACGAAGCGCCCGCCTTCGATCCGGTCGACGCGCCCGCGCCCGACCTCGAGTCGCCGCTGGAGGAGCGCGATCCCGGCGGGCTGGGCTGGCACCTGGTGCACCAGCTCATGGACGAGGTCGAGCACAAGCCCGCGCCGCCGCGCGGCAACACCTACACCCTTGTGAAGCAACTGCCGGCGCCCGCGCCGGAGGTTTAGGAGCGAACGATGGACATCCGGATACAGTCGCATGGACACGTCGAAGTGGTCGGCATCGCCGGCAGCGTCGACGGGCTCACCGCGGAAACCCTGCTCTCGACGCTGCAGGCCCACGTCGACAAGGGCAATACCCGGCTGGTCGTGGACCTCAGCGCGGTCGAGTACACCAGCAGCGCGGGCCTGCGCGCACTGCTGGCGACGGTGAAGGAAGCGCGCCGCCGCGGCGGCGACATGCGCCTGGCCGACATCAATCCGAACGTGCGCAAGGTGCTGGAGCTCAGCGGCTTCGCCACCATCCTCAAGATCTTCGGCGCCGTGGACGAGGCGGTCGAAAGCTTCGGTGCGCTGTGAACGCGGCGGCCGGCCAGCGCAAGCGAGTCGCCGTCGTCATCGGCTCGGGGGCGGTGCAGTGCGCCGCTGCGCTGGGGCTGTGGAAGGTCCTGCGGCGCGAGAACATCGACATCGACATGGTCGTGGGCTGCAGCGGCGGCAGCATCTACGCCTCGGTGATGGCCCTGGGCTACGACCCTGAAACCTGCGAACGCCTCACACGCGAGCTGTGGACGCCGAAGGTGACGCTGCGCCGCGACTGGCGCTCCATGCTCGGCGCGCTGATGCCCGGCCTGTTCGGGTTCGACGGCCACCTGGGCATGGTCCATGACGGCCCGCTGCTGGAAGCGCTGGAACCGCCGTTCGGCGGGCGCACGTTCGAGCAGGCGCATATCCCGCTGCACATCGTCGCCACCGACTTGGCCAATGGCGAGAAGGTGGTGGTCAATTCCGGCAGCGTGCGCGATGCGGTGCGCGCCAGCATCGCCATCCCCTACGTATGGAAGCCGTGGAAGATCGGCGACCGCTGGCTGCTCGACGGCTGCCTGTCGGACCCGCTGCCGGTGGACGTGGCGATCCGCGAAGGGGCGGACATCATCCTGGCGATGGGCTTCGAGAGCGCCTACCCGCGCCGGATCCGCTCGGCCACGCGCTATGCGTTCCAGGTCAACAGCATCTACACCAACAACCTGCTGCGCGCGAACTACTCGTTCCACAACCTCGCCCACCACGCCGAGATCATCCCGGTGCTGCCGGAGTTCGACGGGCCGATCCGCCTGTTCGACACCGACCGCTTCCCGCACGTGATCCGCCAGGGCGAACTGGCCACCGAGGCGCAGCTCGACTACCTGCACCGCCTGCTGGAGGGCACGGGTGCCTGAACAGGCCGCCACCGTGGAGCGTCGTCCCAGGCTGGCCGTCGTGGTCGGATCGGGCGGGATGAAGTGCGCCGCCGCGGTCGGCATGTGGAAGGTGCTGCAGCGCGAGAACATTCCGTTCGACCTGGTCGTGGGCTGCAGCGGCGGCAGCATCTACACCGCCGCCATGGCGATGGGCATGGACGCGCTGGAGGCAGAGCGCCATACCCACCGCATGTGGGAAGGGCTGTTCAACCGCCTGCATTACCGCTCGCTGCTGCGCAGCCTGCTGCCGCGCAGGCTGGGCTTCAACGAGCGTCTGGGCCTGGTCGACGACAGGGCCGTGGGCAAGGTCATGCGCGACCTGTACGGCGACGCGACGTTCGCGCAGAACAAGGTGCCGCTGCACCTGGCCGCCACAGACCTGCATACCGGCGAAGCGGTGGAGATCCGCTCCGGCCGCATCGGCGACGCCGTGCGCGCCAGCATCGCCATCCCGATGCTGCTGCGCCCGTGGCCGCTGGACGGCCGGCTGCTCGTGGACGGCGGCATGTCCGACCCGCTGCCGGTGAGCATCGCCATCCGCGAGGGCGCCGATATCATCCTGGCGATGGGCTTCGAGACCCCGCCGGCGGAGCAGCTCAATTCCATGCTCGGCGTGGCCGGGCAATGCATCTCGACCGCCATCAACCACATGCTGCGCTCGACCTACGCGTTCTACAGCGCGGTGCACCACGCCGAGATCGTGCCGATGATGCCGGCCTTCGACGGGCCGGTGCGGCTGGGCGACACCCACCTCATCCCGCACATCATCAAGCGCGGCGAAGAGGCGATGGAAGCCGAGCTGCCTTACGTGCGCCGCCTGCTCGCGGCCGGCACCAGGAGCGCGGCATGAACGCCGAACTCGCCCTGGCCGGCGGCGACGGCGCGCGCATCCTCGTCGTCGACGACAACGAGATGAACCGCGACATGCTCGCACGGCGCCTGCTGCGCCAGGGCCACGAGGTGGAAACCGCGATCCATGGCCGCGAGGCGCTCTCGATGCTGCAGGCCAGTGCATTCGACCTGGTGCTGCTGGACATCATGATGCCGGAGATGAACGGCTACGAGCTGCTCGAGCACCTGCGCGGCGACCCGGCGTTCCAGCACCTGCCGGTGATCCTGATCTCGGCGCTCGACGATGCCGACAGCGTGGTCAAGGGCATCGAGATGGGCGCCGACGACCACCTGCCCAAGCCGTTCAACCCGCACATCCTGCGCGCCCGCGTCGGCGCCAGCCTGGCCCGCAAGCGCCTGCACGATCGCGAGCAGATGCATGCGCGCATGCTCGAGCGCGAGATCGACATCGCCCGCGAGATCCAGGCCGGCTTCCTGCCCGCGCAGCTGCCGCAACCCGACGGCTGGGAAATCGCCGCCTGCTTCGAGCCGGCACGCCAGGTCGGCGGCGACTTCTACGATGCGTTCGAGCTGGGCGACGGCCGCATCGTGTTCGCGATCGCCGATGTCTGCGACAAGGGCGTGGGTGCGGCGCTGTTCATGGCCCTGTTCCGCAGCCTGCTGCGGGCGCTGGCGGAGCGCATGCTCGACGCGGGCGAAGGCGGCGCGGCGCGCCTCGGTGCGCTCGTCGCCTCGGTCAACGACTACATCGCCCGCACCCACGGCGACGCCAACATGTTCGCGACCATGTTCGTCGGCCTGCTCGACCCGCGCAGCGGCGCGCTGGCCTACGTCAACGGCGGCCACGAGGCGCCTGCCCTGGCCGATGCCGGCGGCGTTCGCGCCCGGCTCGCGCCGACGGGACCGGCCGTGGGGATGTTGCCGGGCATGGAATTCACGGTGGCGCACGCGGCGATCGACGCCGGACAGATGCTGCTGCTGTTCACGGATGGTGCCACCGATGCACGCAACTCAGGGGGTGCGTGCCTCGGCGAGGAGGCGTTGCTGGTCATGGCCAACCCAACCCAGGGTGCCAGCACTGCCGTGGCGGCGTTGCGCGATGCGGTACACGCGCACGCCGCCGGCACCGACCCGTTCGACGACCTCACCCTGATGGCGATCGCGCGCGCCGCAGCGCCGGCCTAGCGCAGCAGCGGAAGCACCAGGTCCAGCGGCAACGCCGGTACGGCACCGCGATGACCGCGCATGCCCTCGGCCTTGAACAGCGAGTTGACGATGGCTTCCTCGGTGGCGTCGGCGACCGCAACGAAGAGGCCCGACATGTCGTCGTTGTCCACCCGCGCGACGGTATCGTCGGTGACGGTGGAGAATGCGATCACATAGTCGCCCGAACCGTTCGACATCGAGGTGCCGGTGCGCGCAAGGCCGGTGATCGCGCGCCTGGCCAGGCGTTCCAGCAGGCGCGCATCGAGCGGCGCGTCGGTGGCCACGACCATCATGATGCTGCCATCGCCGTCGGACACAGGGACTTCGTCGCCCGCGGTCGCTTCGCCAACGGCGACAGTCGCCGGATCCGGCAGCTGTGGCCCGACCTCGACGCCGTCGATCACCAGGCTGCCGCCGTAATTGCTCTGCACCAGCACCCCCACGGTGTAGGTGGCGCCCCCGGCCGCGACCTTGCGCGAGCTGGTACCGATACCGCCCTTCCAGCCGAACGCGACCGTGCCGGTGCCGGCACCGATCGCGCCTTCCTGCACGTTCGTGGTCGACGCCGACGCCAGCGCGGCTCGCACGTGCTCCGGACGCAGCGGCCGCGAGCGGATGTCGTTGAGGAAGCCGTCGTTGGTCTCGCCCACGACGGCATTGAGCGAGCGCACGTTCTCCATGCCCGGCAGCGCCAGCTGCCATTCGACCAGCGCGTCGGCGGCCTTCCACACGCCCAGGGTGCCGGTGAGCAGGATCGGCGTCTCCAGCTCGCCCAGCTCCTGCACCTGGCTGATGCCCAGCAGCTTGCCGTAGCCGTTGGCCACGTGGATCGCGGCCGGCACGCGCCGGGCATAGAGGTCGCCGCCGTGCGGCAGGATCGCGGTGACGCCTGTGCGCACCGAATCACCCTCGATCACCGTGGCATGGCCCACGCGCACGCCTGGCACGTCCACGATCGCATTGAGCGGCCCCGTCGGCAGGGTCCCGATCTCGATGCCCACGTCCCGCGCCCGCGGCCGTTCCGCCGCATCCGGCGCGCCCGCAGCGACCATCAACACGCCCGCCACCGCCACCACCATCGCAATCCGCATACGCACCTCCGGCCGAATTCCAGCCAAGCGTATAACGAAGAAGGCGGCCGAAGCCGCCTTCCTTGACTCTTTCACTCTTTACCCTTCACCGCTTTCGTCAGTGCTTGAGGTTCTTCCGCAGCCGCTCCAGCGCCTGCAGCTGCGCGCTGACCTCGGCCAGGCGCTGCTGTGCCTCGGCGACTTCCATCGCCTCGCCGCGGTGGGCCAGGATGCGCTCGGCCTCTTCCTTGGCCGCACGCACCGACGCCTCGTCGATGTCCTCGGCGCGGACCGCGGTGTCGGCCAGCACCGTGACCACCTGCGGCTGCACCTCGAGGATGCCGCCGGAGATGGCGAAGTCGAGCTGCTCGCCCTCGGCGGTCGTCACCACGACCTTGCCGGGCTTGAGCCGGGTGATCAGCGGCGCGTGGCGCGGCGCGATGCCGAGCTCGCCCATTTCGCCGGTGGCCACGATCATGGTGGCTTCGCCGCGGTAGATCTCGGCTTCGGCACTGACGATGTCGCAGCGGATGGTAGTGGCCATTGTCTCTCTCGCTTCGCTCGTTCGACGGGAATAAGGGGAATGAAGGGAATGAGGGGAATAGCGGGATTCAGGGGTTTTGGGTTCAGCGTTCGACGCTACCACCACTCCCCTCATTCCCTTTTCCCTTCATTCCCGCTCTTCGCTCTCAACCCGTGATCTTCTTCGCCTTCTCGATCGCCTCGTCGATGCCGCCGACCATGTAGAAGGCCTGCTCCGGCAGGTGGTCGCACTCGCCGTCGACGATCATCTTGAAGCCGCGGATGGTTTCCTTCAGCGGCACGTACTTGCCCGGCGAACCGGTGAACACTTCGGCCACGTGGAAGGGCTGCGAGAAGAAGCGCTCGATCTTGCGCGCGCGCGACACGGCCAGCTTGTCGTCTTCCGACAGCTCGTCCATGCCCAGGATCGCGATGATGTCCTTGAGCTCCTTGTACTTCTGCAGGGTCGACTGGACCTTGCGCGCGGTCTCGTAGTGCTCGTTGCCGATCACGTTCGGGTCGAGCTGGCGCGAGGTCGAGTCCAGCGGGTCGACCGCCGGGTAGATGCCCAGCGAGGCGATGTTTCGCGACAGCACGACGGTGGCGTCGAGGTGGGCGAAGGTGGTCGCCGGCGACGGGTCGGTCAGGTCGTCCGCGGGCACGTACACGGCCTGGATCGAGGTGATCGAGCCGGTCTTGGTCGAGGTGATGCGCTCCTGCAGCACGCCCATTTCCTCGGCCAGGGTCGGCTGGTAGCCCACCGCCGACGGCATGCGGCCGAGCAGCGCGGACACCTCGGTACCGGCCAGGGTG
Source organism: Luteimonas sp. 8-5 (assembly GCF_029763755.1). Classification (GTDB taxonomy): domain Bacteria; phylum Pseudomonadota; class Gammaproteobacteria; order Xanthomonadales; family Xanthomonadaceae; genus Cognatiluteimonas. Next base: position 16,360 of record NZ_JARUVM010000042.1, on the reverse strand, counting down.
TAGCGGTAGATGTTGTCGATGAACAGGAGCACGTCCTTGCCCTTGCCCGACGCGTCCTTCTCGTCGCGGAAGTACTCGGCCATGGTCAGGCCGGTCAGCGCGACGCGCAGGCGGTTGCCCGGCGGCTCGTTCATCTGGCCGTACACCATCGCCACCTTGTCGAGGACGTTGGAGTCCTTCATCTCGTGGTAGAAGTCGTTGCCCTCGCGGGTACGCTCGCCCACGCCGGCGAACACGGACAGGCCGCTGTGCGCCTTGGCGATGTTGTTGATCAGTTCCATCATGTTGACGGTCTTGCCGACGCCGGCGCCGCCGAACAGGCCGACCTTGCCGCCCTTGGCGAACGGGCACATCAGGTCGATGACCTTGATGCCGGTCTCGAGCAGCTCGTTGGCCGCGGCCTGGTCCTCGTAGGACGGCGCCGCGCGGTGGATTTCCCACGTGTCGGAAGCCTGCACCGGGCCGGCCTCGTCGATGGGCGTGCCGAGCACGTCCATGATGCGGCCCAGGGTGCCGGCGCCGACCGGCACCGAGATGGCGCGGCCGGTGTTGTCGGCGATCAGGTTGCGCTTGAGGCCGTCGGTCGAGCCGAGGGCGATCGAGCGCACGATGCCGTCGCCCAGCTGCTGCTGGACTTCGAGCGTGATGTCGGTGCCCTGCACCTTCAGCGCGTCGTACACGCGCGGCACGCTCTCGCGCGGGAACTCGACGTCGACGACGGCGCCGATGATCTGGACGATCTTGCCCTGGTTTGCCATGACTCTTTCCTCGATGAATCTTTAAAGGTTGTTCAAACCGCCGCGGCGCCGCCGACGATCTCGGAGATTTCCTGGGTGATCGCAGCCTGGCGGGCCTTGTTGTAGACCAGGTTCAGGGTGTCGATCAGCTTGTTGGCGTTGTCGCTGGCCGCCTTCATCGCGACCATGCGCGCCGCGTGCTCGGAAGCCACGTTCTCCAGCACCGCCTGGTACACCAGCGACTCGATGTAGCGGGTGAGCACGTGCTCGAGCACCGCCTGCGCATCGGGTTCGTACAGGTAGTCCCAGTCGTGGTGCGAGACCGTCTCCTCCGACGCCGCCAGCGGCAGCAGCTGGTCGAAGGTCGCGCGCTGGGTCATGGTGTTGATGAAGTCGTTGTAGCTCAGGAACACCTTGTCGGTGTTGCCCGCGCTGTACGAATCCAGCATCACCTTGACCACGCCCACCAGCTGTTCCAGCCGCGGCTGGTCGCCAAGGTGCGTGACCGAGGCCAGCATGTTGACCTTGATCCGGCGGAAGAACACCGAGGCCTTCTGGCCGATGGTGACCACGTCGACCTCGACGCCCTGCTCGTGCCACTTGCGGATCTCGCCGAGCAGCTTGCGGAACATGTTGTTGTTCAGGCCGCCGGCCAGGCCGCGGTCGGACGACACGATGATGTAGCCGACCCGCTTCACCTCGGCACGCTGCACCAGGTACGGGTGCTGGTACTCGGAGTTGGCCTGGGCGATGTGGCCGATCACCTGCTTCATCGCACGGGCGTACGGGCGCGAGGCCTTCATCCGGTCCTGCGCCTTGCGGATCTTCGAAGCCGAGACCATCTCCAGCGCGCGCGTCACCTTGCGGGTGTTCTGCACGCTCTTGATCTTCGTCTTGATTTCCCTGCCGCCTGCCATCGTCGTTCTTCCCTTACCAGGTGCCGGTGGTCTTGAACTCTTCGATGCCCTTCCTGAACGCCGCTTCCAACTCGTCGTTCCAGTCGCCGGTGGCGTCGATCTTCTCCATCACCGAGGACAGCGTGTTGGCGAAGTGGGCGTGCAGGCCCTGCTCGAAGGCGCCGATCTTGGCGATCGCGACGTCGTCCATGTAGCCCTTGTCGACCGCGTAGATCGACAGCGACTGCTCGGCCACGGACATCGGCGCGTACTGCTTCTGCTTCATCAGCTCGGTGACGCGCTGGCCGCGCTCGAGCTGCTTGCGGGTGGCGTCGTCCAGGTCCGAGGCGAACTGCGCGAACGCAGCCAGCTCGCGGTACTGGGCGAGCGCGATGCGGATGCCGCCCGACAGCTTCTTCATGATCTTGGTCTGCGCCGCGCCACCCACGCGCGACACCGAGATGCCGGCGTTCACGGCCGGGCGGATGCCGGCGTTGAACAGGTCGGTCTCGAGGAAGATCTGGCCGTCGGTGATCGAGATCACGTTGGTCGGCACGAACGCCGAGACGTCGCCGGCCTGGGTCTCGATGATCGGCAGCGCGGTCAGCGAGCCGGTCTTGCCCTTGACGGCGCCGTTGGTGAACTTCTCGACCCACTCGGCCGACACGCGCGCGGCGCGCTCCAGCAGGCGGCTGTGCAGGTAGAACACGTCGCCCGGGTAGGCTTCGCGGCCCGGCGGGCGGCGCAGCAGCAGCGAGATCTGGCGGTAGGCCACGGCCTGCTTGGACAGGTCGTCGTAGATGATCAGCGCGTCTTCGCCGCGGTCGCGGAAGTACTCGCCCATGGTGCAGCCGGAGTAGGCGGCGATGTACTGCATCGCGGCCGACTCGGACGCCGAGGCGGCGACCACCGTGGTGTAGGCCATCGCGCCGTGTTCCTCGAGCTTGCGCACGATGTTGGCGATGGTCGAATTCTTCTGGCCGATGGCGACGTAGATGCACTTAACGCCGCTGTGCTTCTGGTTGATGATCGCGTCGATGGCGACGGCGGTCTTGCCGGTCTGGCGGTCGCCGATGATCAGCTCGCGCTGGCCGCGGCCGATCGGGATCATCGAGTCGATCGCCTTGTAGCCGGTCTGCACCGGCTGCGACACCGACTGGCGCCAGATCACGCCCGGGGCGATGGTCTCCACCGGCGCCGACACCTTGGCGTCGATCGGGCCCTTGCCGTCGATCGGCGCACCGAGCGCGTTGACAACGCGGCCGAGCATTTCCGGGCCGGTCGGCACTTCGAGGATGCGGCCGGTGGTCTTGGCGACGTCGCCTTCGCGCAGGTGCTCGTAGTCGCCCAGGACCACGGCGCCGACCGAGTCGCGCTCCAGGTTGAGGGCGAGCGCGTAGGTGGCGTGGCCGTCTTCGGTGGCCGGCAGCTCGATCATTTCGCCCTGCATCACGTCGGCGATGCCGAAGATGCGCACGATGCCGTCCGACACGCTGGTGACGGTGCCTTCGTTGCGCGCCTCGGCCGCGAGGCCGACCTTCTCGATGCGGGTCTTGATCAGTTCGCTGATTTCGGACGGGTTGAGCGTGGTGGTTGCCATTGCGTTCTTCCTGTGGCGTGAGTCGCTATCTGCGGCTGCACGGTTCAAATCGGTTCGGGACTCGGGACTCGGGACTCGGGACTCGTCACTGCGACAACGCGGATTGCAGGCGCTGGAGCTTGCCTTTCAGGGAACCGTCGATGACGACGTCGCCGGCGTCGATCACGGCGCCGCCGATCAGGCTCTCGTCGATCGCGGTGTCGACCTCGACCTCGCGGCCGAAGCGCGTGCGCAGCGCGGCCTTGATCGCCTCGAGCTCGGCCGCGGGCAGCGCCGTGGCCGAGGTGACGGTGGCCTTGACCACGCGCTCGGCCTCGTTGCGCAGCTCCTCGTACAGGCCGGCGATTTCCGGCAGCAGCGCGAGGCGGCCGTTGTCGGCCAGCAGGGCGAGGAAACGCTTGAACGAGTCGCCGGCGTCCGGCGCCGACAGCAGCGCGGCCGCGTCGTCGTCGGACAGGCGCGGATCGCCGATCAGCCCGGCCACGCGCGGGTCGGCTGCGACCCGGGCGGCGAAGCCCAGGGCCTGCGACCACGCCGGGAAACTCCCGGTAGAAGCCGCAGCTTCCTCGCGGGCGATGCCGAAGGCAGCGCGCGCGTAGGGACGGGCGAGGGTCAGGGCCTGGGTCACTTGGACACTCCCACGTCAGGCCGCCTTGTCCGAGAGCTGGGATGCCAGCTCGTCGAGCAGCGCCTTGTGCGCGCCGGCGTCGATCTCGCGACGCAGCAGCTTCTCGGCACCGCTCACGGCGAGCAGCGACACCTGCTTGCGCAGGTCCTCGCGCGCGCGGTTGGCGGCGGCGGCGATCTCCGCCTCGGCCAGGGCCTTCTGCCGGCCCGCTTCGGCGATGGCATCGTTCTTGGCTGCCTCGACGATCTGGTTGGCGCGCTGGTGGGCCTGTTCGATGACCTCGTTGGCCTTGGCACGGGCTTCGCGCAGGGCCTCGTTGGCCTTGTCCTGGGCCTGGGCGAGGTCCTTCTGGCTGCGGTCGGCAGCCGCCAGGCCCTCGGCGATCTTCTGCTGGCGTTCCTCGATCGCGCCGAGGATGTGCGGCCAGCCGAATTTCATCACCAGCCAGGCGACCGCGAAGAACGCGATGCCCTGAATGACGAGAGTGAGGTTGGGTAGCATTGCTCTTGCTCCTGGTGCCGGCGGCGGATGCCGCCGGCCGATGCCGTTACCGGTCGTGGTTCGCGCGGGGGCCGATCAGGCGCCCAGCGAGGCCAGCAGCGGGTTGGCGAACAGCAGCAGCAGCGCGATGGCGACGCCGATCATCGGCACGGCGTCGAGCAGGCCGGCGACGATGAACATCTTGGTCTGCAGCATCGGGGTCAGCTCCGGCTGGCGCGCCGCGCCCTCGAGGAACTTGCCGCCGAGGATGGCGAAACCGATCGCGGTGCCGAGGGCGCCGAGGCCGATCAGCAGGCCGGCCGCGATGACGGTGAACTTCAACACTTCAGCGATGAGGGCTGCGTTTTCCATGGTGTACTCCGGTTGGATCCGATTGCGTTGCTACGGGTGGAAGGGAAAAGGGAACTCGAAAATCAGTGGCTCTCTGCCGCCATGCTGAGGTAGACGATCGTCAGCATCATGAAGATGAAGGCCTGCAGGGTGATGATCAGCACGTGGAACGCGGTCCAGGCGAAGCCGGACACGAACTGCGCCACGCCCATCACGTAGGTCGACACGTCCGCCAGCGACGCGCCCAGCGTCATCAGCGCGATCAGGATGAAGATCAGCTCGCCGGCATACATGTTGCCGAACAGTCGCAGCGACAGGCTGAGCGGACGCACGCCTTCCTCGATCACGCGCAGCAGCAGGTTGGCCGGCGCCAGCAGGATCTTCATGGGCGTCGATTCGGCGTGGAACGGCGCGGTGAAGATTTCCTTGGTGAACCCGCCCAGGCCCTTGTGCGAGATGCCGAACACCTGGATCAACAGGAACACGCCGATCGACATGCCGAAGGTGGTGTTGAGGTCGGCGGTGGGCACGGCGCGCAGGTAGGCGTGCGCCGGATCGTGGCCGGCCAGCTCGTAGCCCTGGGCCCAGGCCCACGGCAGCAGGTCGACCGGGACCATGTCCATGAAGTTCATCAGGAACACGAGCACGAAGATGGTCAGCGACAGCGGCGCGATCAGCTTGCTGCGGCCGTGGAACGTCTCGCGCACGAGCCCGTCGACGAAGCCGACGATGATCTCGACGAAGGCCTGGAACTTGCCCGGCACGCCGGCGGTGGCGCGGCGCGCGCAGAGGATGAAGGAGACGACGAACAGCAGGCCGAGCACGAAGGTGAAGAACAGCGTGTCCACGTTCAAGGTCATGAACGCGCCGTCGCCCACGCTCACCTGCAGGTGGTGCAGGTGGTGGTTGATGTATTCGGTGGACCCACCGGTGGCCGGTTCGGTCGCGGCGATGGATTCAGTGCTCGGATTCAACGCTGCAGCCTCGTGCTTTTCGTGCCATGCAAAGCCAGGAGGTAGGCCAGCATTCCCGCCGCCAGCCCGACCAGTATCGGCAGCGCGGGCAATCCGAAGACCCCCAGCGCGACCGCAAGTACCGCCACCACAACCACCCACTTGCCCAGCGTTCCCAGCATCAGCCGCGCGAACGCCGCGCTTGCCGGCTGGATCCCGCCGCCCAGCGCCACCACCGCCGCCAGCGCATTGCCGGCCAGCATGGCGATGCCGCCTGCTGCCGCCGCCAGGCCCGGTTCCAGGCCCGCCGACAACAGAATCCCCACCGCGACCAACAGCGCGACGATGGCCTGGACGGCTACCGCGCGCAGTGCAGCGCGGCGACCCGTGGCGATGGGATCGTGCACGTGCTACTCGATCAGTCGGTGGAGATTGGCATGGAGGCCAATAAAAACGGCCCCGCTAAGCCGCAAAATTATAGCAGGAGGGCATTTTCAGCGGCAACCGGCAAACGCCACTCCGGGCAATCCGAAGTGAATGGAGGGCGGCCCCGGTTCGAACGGGCATGGGAACGGGCATGGAACGGGCCTGGGGAAACTTTGCGCCCCGGCCGGGGTCTATGTGGACAGGCCTGTGGCTTCCTCGTCGAGTCCCCGGGCCCAAGGAGCCCCGGCCACCAGGCCGGGGCTCTTCCGTTCCTGCCTCCAGCGGCTATTTCCGCGGGATGTAGAGGTCGGTGATGGTGCCTTCGAACGCCTCGGCGGCCATGCCCACCGACTCCGACAGGGTCGGGTGCGGGTGGATGGTGTGGCCGATGTCCGACGCCTCGGCGCCCATCTCGATGGCCAGGGCGATCTCGGCGATCAGCTCCCCGGCATGGACACCGACGATGCCGCCGCCCACCACCCGGTGGGTCTCCGGGTCGAACAACAGCTTGGTGAAGCCTTCGGTGCGGCCCAGGCCGATGGCGCGGCCGGACGCGGCCCACGGGAACTTCGCCGCCTCGACTGCGATGCCCTTGGCCTTCGCTTCGGTCTCGGTGACGCCAACCCAGGCGATCTCCGGATCGGTGTAGGCCACCGACGGGATCACCCGCGCCACCCACTCGCGCTTGTGCCCGGCCGCGACTTCGGCGGCCACGTGGCCTTCATGGGTGGCCTTGTGCGCCAGCATCGGCTGCCCGACCAGGTCGCCGATGGCGAAGATGTGCGGCACGTTGGTGCGCATCTGCGCGTCGACCGCGATAAAGCCGCGATCGGAGACCTGCACGCCCGCCTTGCCGGCGTCGAGCTTGCCGCCGTTGGGCGCGCGGCCCACGGCAACCAGCACGCGATCGTAGACCTTCGTTTCCGGGATGCTGTCGCCTTCGAAACCGCAGGCGATGCCGTTCTTCTGCGCCCTGGCCTCCACGACCTTGGTCTTCAGGTGCACGGCGACGCCCTGCTTCTTCAGGCGCGCGGCCAGCGGCCGCACCAGGTCGGCATCGGCGCCGGGCATCAGCTGGTCCATGAACTCGACCACGGTCACCTGGCTGCCCAGCGCGCGGTACACCGTCGCCATTTCCAGGCCGATGATGCCGCCGCCCACGACCAGCAGCTGCTTCGGGACTTCACCGAGTTGCAGCGCGTCGGTGGAATCCATCACGCGCGGATCGTCCCACGGGAACATCGGCAGCTTCACCGCCTGCGAACCGGCGGCGATGATGCACTGCTCGAACCGCAGCAACTTCGTGCTGCCATCGTCGGCGGTGATCTCGATCTCGTTCGGCGACACGAACACGCCGCTGCCCTGCACGACGCGCACCTTGCGCTGCTTCGCCATGCCGGCCAGGCCCTTGGTGAGCTGGGCGACGACGCTGTCCTTGTAGCCGCGCAGCTTGCCCAGGTCGATCTTCGGCTTGCCGAAGTCCACGCCGTAGTCGCCGGCATGCGCGGCCTGGTCGATCACGTCGGCTGCATGCAGCAGCGCCTTGGACGGAATGCACCCGACGTTGAGGCAGACGCCGCCGAGCGTGGCGTAGCGTTCCACCAGCACCGTATCCAGGCCCAGGTCCGCCGCACGGAACGCCGCGCTGTAACCCCCCGGTCCCGCACCCAGCACCACCATCGCGCACTCGATGTCCGCCTTGCGCCCCGTAGGAGCGGCGGAAGCCGCGATTGCCGGGGCACTGCCCCCTCTCCCGCTCGCGGGAGAGGGCCGGGGTGAGGGCGCACTTGTGGGCGCAGCTGCTTCGGGTTTCGCGGCTTCCGCCGCTCCCACAGCCGCCTCAGCTTCCAGCACAACGACCACGGCACCCTCCGACACCGTATCGCCCACCTTGACCTTCACTTCCTTCACCACGCCGGCTGCGGACGACGGCACTTCCATCGTCGCCTTGTCCGACTCCAGCGTGACCAGGCCCTGGTCCTTGGCCACGGTGTCGCCCACGGACGCCAGCACTTCGATCACCGGCACGTCATCGTAGCCGCCGATGTCGGGAACCTTGACTTCGATATTGTTCGCCATGGCGTGCCCCTTACAGCATCGCCCGGCGCATGTCGCCGAGCAGCTGCGCCAGGTAGGCGGTGAAGCGCGCGGCGGCGGCGCCGTCGATCACGCGGTGGTCGTAGCTCAGCGACAGCGGCAGGAGCAGGCGCGGCTCGAACGCCTCGCCGTTCCAGACCGGCCGCATCGCCGACTTCGACACGCCGAGGATGGCGACTTCCGGCGCGTTGACGATCGGCGTGAACTTGGTGCCGCCGATGCCGCCCAGCGAGCTGATGGTGAAGCAGCCGCCCTGCATGTCGGCCGGGCCGAGCTTGCCTTCGCGCGCCTTGGCCGCGAGCTCCGCGGATTCGGCCGCGATCTCCATTACGCCCTTGCGGTCGCAGTCGCGGATCACCGGCACGACCAGCCCGTTGGGCGTGTCGGCGGCGAAACCGATGTGGAAATACTTCTTCAGCACCAGCGCACCGTCGGCGTCGAGCGAGGCGTTGAAGGTCGGATACTTCTGCAGCGCGGCGACGCTGGCCTTGATGATGAAGGCCAGCATGGTGAGCTTGGCCGCACCACCCTTGGAGATGGCTTTTGCGTTCTCGTCGTTGAGCGCGACGCGCAGCGCTTCGAGCGCGGTGATGTCTGCATCGTCGTGCTGGGTGACGTGCGGGATCATCGCCCAGTTGCGGGCCAGGTTGGCGCCGGAGATCTTCTGGATGCGGCTGAGTTCCCGGACCTCGACCTCACCGAACTTGGCGAAATCCACCTTCGGCCACGGCGACAGGTCGAGCCCGCCACCGCCACCGCCGGCACTGCGCGCGGCCACGCCGCCGCCCTGCAGTGCAGCCTTGACGAACTGCTGCACGTCTTCCTTGCCGATCCGGCCGTTTCGGCCGCTGCCGGCGACCTGCGACAGGTCCACGCCCAGCTCGCGCGCGAACAGGCGCACCGCCGGACTGGCGTAGGGCACCGAACCCGGCATCACCGCGGCGGCCTCGAACCGCACCGGCGGTTCCGACCCGCCCCCTCTCCCGCTTGTGGGAGAGGGCTGGGGTGAGGGCGCCGGCGGAACCGCAGTCGCAGTCTCGGCCGCACGAACTTCCGGCTCTGCCTTTGCGGGCGCCGGCTTTTCCGCCGCTGGCTTCGCGGCTTCCGCCGCTCCCACATCCGCCGGCCCGGCATCCGACTCCGCGCCTTCGGACTCGATCATCGCCACCACGCTGCCCTCGGACACCGCGTCGCCGACCTTGACCTTGAGTTCCCGGATCACGCCTGCGAACGGCGCCGGCACTTCCATCGTCGCCTTGTCCGATTCCAGCGTGACCAGGCCCTGGTCCTTGGCCACGGTGTCGCCCACGGCAACCAGCACTTCGATCACCGGGACGTCGTCGTAGCCGCCGATGTCGGGGACGCTCGCTTCCTTCAGCTCGGCCATGGCAGTCGACACCTCGTGCGATCGGGCCTTCCATTGTGCCCCAGCGTCGAGCCTCCGTGAATTCCCCGGGTGAAATTCCGCCAGTCAGTTTTCACAGCCGTCCGGGTTCATGGCGCCGTGGGCAGGATGGCGCCGCCCTACTCCCCAGGGCCTACAAGCTCGCAACGAGGAGACATTGCATGAACCCCATCCGGAAAACCCAGATTGCCAGCGTTCTCGCCATTGCCGTGGCCGGCGTCATGGCTGCCCCGGCGGCCTTCGCCCAGGACAAGGGCGCGTCGGGCAAGCCGGCTTCTACCAAGCACTTCGCGGTGGTCGGCGGCTATGCCCACCAGGAACCCACCGGCGACGCCACCCTCGACGGCGCAGAGGCCGAGTTCGACGGCACCGGGGCCCCGACCCTGGGCCTGAGCTACTACATCAACGACAACGTCGCCATCGAGGCATGGGGCGCAGCCGACCAGTTCCAGCACCGGGTCACCACCGCCGCCGACGGCAAGATCGCCACGGTCGCCTCGCAGCCGTACGCGCTGAGCGCGCAATACCACTTCCGCGACGGAAACGACACGGTGCGCCCGTACGTCGGTCTGGGCTACTACCAGTCCAACTTCAGCGACGAGGACCAGGACGACCAGGGCCCGTATGCCGACAACCACATCGGCATCGAGTCGCCGGAAGGCCCCATGGCCACGATCGGCGTGGACCTCAACTTCACCGAACACGTGTTCGCCCGCGCCGACGCGCGCTACCTGCATGGCAGCTCCGACATCGCCGTGGACGGCACCGAGGCCGGCGAGGCCGAACTCAATCCGGTGGTGATCGGCATCGGCGTGGGCGCCCGCTTCTGACGCCGGGCGCGTCACGCAGCGTAGAGCGGAACCGTGTTCCGCTCTGCGCATGCCCGAAGGTCCCTCGATCGTCATCCTGAAGGAACAGGCCGCCCGCTTCGCGGGGCAGCGGATCGTCGAGGTCTCGGGCAACAGCCGCCAGGACCTGCAGCGCATGCACGGGCTGCAGGTCCTGGCCATCTGCAGCTGGGGAAAGCACTTCCTGCTCGCATTCGACGGCTTCGCCCTGCGCATCCATTTCCTGCTGTTCGGCAGCTCCCGCATCGACGACCCCAAGCCCGACGTGGCCCCGCGCGTGCGCCTGCGCTTCGAGGACGGCGGCCAGCTCGACCTCTATGCCTGCTCGGTGCGCTTCATCGAGGGCGACCTGGACGACACCTACGACTGGAGCGTGGACGTGATGGCCGATGCCTGGGACCCGAAGCAGGCACGCAAGCGCCTGCGCGAACGCCCGCACCTGATCGCCGCCGACGCCCTGCTCGACCAGGACCTGTTCGCCGGCGTCGGCAACATCATCAAGAACGAAGTCCTGTTCCGGATCCGCGTTCACCCGGAGAGCGAGGTCGGCGCGCTGCCGCCGCGCAAGCTCGGCGAACTGGTGAAGCAGGCGCGCGAATACAGCTTCGACTTCCTCGAGTGGAAGAAGGCGTACGTGCTGAAGAAGCACTACCAGGTGCACACGAAGACCACGTGCCCGCGGGACGGCACCCGGTTGTCGTACCGCAAGGAACTTGGGCGCGCCAGGCGCCGCGCCTTCTTCTGCGAGACCTGCCAGAAGCTCTACCGCTAGGCGCTATCGTTCTTCAGGCGCTCGCGGCGCAGCAGGTACAGGCCGCTGGCGATGATGATCGCCGCGCCCAGCCAGGTGATGCCGTCGGGCAGCACGCCCCACAGGGTCACGTCCCACGCCAGTCCCCACAGCAGCGCGGTGTATTCCAGCGGCGCCAGCAGCGAGGCCTCGCCCAGGCGGAACGCCTCGGTGATCAGGTACTGGCCCAGCGCGCCCGCGATCCCGAGGCCGAGGATGAGCCAGGCGTGCTCGCCGCGGATCGGCACCCACTGAGGCCAGGCCAGCACGCCGGCGCCCAATGCCATCAGCGCCATCAGCCACACCACCATCGCCTGGGTGGTGTCGGTGCGCGCGAGCACGCGCACGGTGATCGCCGACACCGCGTAGCCCAACGCCGCCGCGACCACGGCGAACCCGGCCAGGGTCAGCACGCCTTCACCACCGGGGCGCAACACCACCAGCACGCCGGCGAAGCCGACGAAGATGGCGGTCCAGCGCCGCGGGCCGACATGCTCGCGCAGGAACGGCACCGACAGCGCGGTGATCATCAGCGGGGCGACGAAGAAGATCGAATAGGCCGTGGCCAGCGGCAGGGTGCGCAGCGCGTAGACGAACGCGGCCATCATCAGGATGCCGAGCGCGCCACGCAGCAGGTGCAGCGACCAGCGCACCCGCAGCAGCGAGCGCAGCCCGGTGCTGGCCGCCGCCCATGCCAGCAGCCAGGGCAGCGACGAAGCACCGCGCAGCGAGGCGACCTGCATCGCCGGGTAGTGCGTCGACAGCAGCTTCAGGACCACGTCCATGGCCGAGAACACGGCCACGCAGCCGAGCATCATCAGCACCGCCCGGAGCTGGCGGCGGGGTGAACCGGGCGATGTAACGGTTTCCATCGCCTGCAGCATGCATGACGGGGCCCCCATTGGCATAGCGCCAATGCCACAATCGTGGCCGGACCCGCGACGCCCCGCGTCGCGCCATGCAGGGAGCATCGCCATGCGTCGTGCCTTCGTCCTGTCCGGCCTCGCCGGCCTGTTGTGCCTGCCGGCGTTCGCCGCCAGCGCCGACGTCTTCATCAACGAACTCCATTACGACAACGCCGGCAGCGACAGCGGCGAACGGGTCGAGGTGCTCGCTCCCGCGGGCACCAGCCTGTCCGGCTGGACGCTCGCGCTCTACAACGGCAGCAACGGCGCGCGCTACGCGACGGTGTCGCTGTCGGGCACGGTGCCGGACCAGTGCAACGGCTTCGGCACGGCGGTGGCGAACGTCGCCGGCATCCAGAACGGTGGCCCCGACGGCATCGCCCTGGTGAACGCCGGCGGCGCGGTGGTCCAGTTCCTTTCCTACGAAGGCAGCTTCAGCGCCAGCGACGGCCCGGCCTCGGGCCAGGCCAGCACAGCGATCACGCAGTCCGAGACCAGCAACACCGCCAGCGGCACCTCGCTGCAACTGGCCGGCAGCGGCAGCCAGTACGACGACTTCAGCTGGCAGCCGTCGGCGGCGCATTCGTTCGGCGTCTGCAACCCCGGGCAGACCCCTGCCGGCGGGAGCGGCGGCGGCGATTCCGTGCTGTCGAACGGCGTGCCGATCCTCGGCCTTGCCGCGGGCACCGGCCAGGCGCTGCAGTTCACCATCGAGGTGCCGGCAGGCGCGACCAACCTGCACATCGCCTCCTCCGGCGGCAGCGGCGACGCCGACCTGTACGTGCGCCATGGCCAGGCTCCGACGACGTCGTCCTGGGACTGCCGCCCCTACCTGTACGGCAACAACGAACAGTGCGACTTCGCCACGCCCAGCCCCGGTACCTGGTACGTGATGCTGCGCGCGTACACCAGCTTCAGCGGCGCCAGCCTGGCCGCCAGTTTCACTGCGCCGACCGGCGGCGGGGGTGGCGGCGACGACGGCTACTACGACGGCATCGACGACTCGTCCGCCGCGTCCCTGCGCGCGTCGTTGCACGCACTGATCGACGACCATACGAAGATCCCGTACACCGCCAGCACCACCGACAGTTGGGATGTCCTGGATTTCGCCGACGAGGACCTGGACGATCCGTCCGCGATCACCGACATCTACCGCAACGCGTCCTACGTGAAGGAAGGCGGCGGCAATTCCCACTACAACCGCGAGCACACCTGGCCCAACTCGCTCGGCTTCCCCGACGACGGCCCCACCAACTTCCCCTACACCGACCTGCACATGCTGATGCTGTCGGACATCGCCTACAACGCCGAGCGCGGCAACCTGCCCTACGGCAATTGCAACGCCTGGTGCACCGAATATCCGACCGTGGCCAACGACGGCCGCGGCGGCGGCAGCGGCAGCTTCCCCGGCAACTCCAACTGGAGCGACGGCAGCGTCTGGCAGGCGTGGCAAGGCGTGAAGGGCAATGTCGCGCGCGCCATGCTGTACATGGACGTGCGCTACGAGGGCGGCACCAACGGCACCACCGGCACCGCCGAACCCGACCTGCGCCTGACCGACAACGCGGCGCTGGTGACCGGCACCGGCGGCAATGCTTCGGTCGCCTACATGGGGTTGCTCTCGGTGCTGCTGCAATGGCACCAGCAGGATCCCGTGGACGAGGCCGAACGCCTGCGCAACGACGCGATCCAGTCCTGGCAGGGCAACCGCAATCCCTTCATCGACCATCCCGAATGGGCGGCCTGCGTCTACCAGGGCGCGTGCCCCTGACCGCGCGCATGCGCTAACCTGAGCGGCCCCGACTGGACACACGCGGCCGGAGCCGCCAGGTAGCGACATGCCCTCCTTCGATATCGTTTCCGAAGTCGACACCCACGAACTGACCAACGCCGTCGACCAGGCCAACCGCGAGCTAGCCACCCGTTTCGACTTCAAGGGCGTCGACGCGAAGTTCGTGCGCGACGACGACAACATCGCCATGTCCGCGCCCAGCGAGTTCCAGTTGCAGCAGATGACGGACATCCTGCGCGCGCGCCTGACCGCGCGGAAGATCGACGCCCGCTGCCTGGAGTTCGGCGACATCGAGACCAACCTGGCCGGCGCGCGGCAGAAGATCGCGGTGAAGCAGGGCATCGAGCGCGAGCTGGCGAAGAAGATCCAGGCCGCGATCAAGGATGCCAAGCTCAAGGTCGACAGCCAGATCAACGGCGACAAGCTGCGGGTCAGCGGCAAGAAGCGCGACGACCTGCAGGCGGCGATGGCGGTGCTGCGCGCGGCCGAGTTCGAGCGCCCGCTGCAGTTCGACAACTTCCGTGACTGACCCCATCGCGGAAACGCAGCGCTGGCTCGAGCGCGCGGTGATCGGCCTGAACCTGTGCCCGTTCGCCAAGGCAGTGCACGCCAAGGGCCAGGTGCGCTACGTGCTCAGCGCGGCCACGACGCCCGAGGCTCTGCTGGAACAGCTGGCCGGCGAGTTGCTGCTGTTGCGCGACACGCCCGCCGTCCAGGTCGACACCACGCTGCTGGTGCACCCGGACGTGCTGGGCGACTTCCTCGACTACAACGATTTCCTCGACCAGGCCGACGCGCTCGTCGCCGGGCTCGGCCTGGAAGGCGTGCTGCAGGTGGCGAGCTTCCACCCGCAATACCAGTTCGCCGGCAGCGAGCCGGACGACATCGCCAACTGCACCAACCGCTCGCCCTATCCGACCCTGCACCTGCTGCGCGAAGACAGCGTCGAACGCGCCGTCGCTGCCTACCCCGACCCCGACGCCATCATCGACCGCAACATCCAGACCCTCACCGACCTTGGCCGCGACGGGTGGGAAGCGCTTTTTGACGCGGATCAACGCGGATAGAAGATCGGATAAACGCGGATCAAGCTGGAAAAGGTTTGTTCCCGGCAACCCCATCGGCCAGGAACCATTCCACTTTTGCTCTATCCGCGTTGATCGGCCTTTTTATCCGCGTTGATCCGCGTCAAAAAGAACCTTCAGGTCGCGGTGATCCAGGAGGCGCCACTGGCCGGGGGCGAGGTCGGCCAGGGGGAGGCCGCCGATTCTGGGGCGGTGGAGGGTTTCGACGTGGTTGCCTACGGCGGCGAACATGCGGCGGACCTGGTGGTAGCGGCCTTCGGTGAGCGTCAGCCGCGCGTGGCGCGGCCCCAGCACCTCGAGTCCGGCGGGTGCCAGCGGCGTGTCCTCGGATTCCAGCATCAGCGTGCCGCTGGCGAAGGCGGCCGCTTCGTCGCCGCGCAGGTCGCTGGCCAGCGTCGCCTCGTACACCTTGGCCAGCTTCGCCTTCGGCGAAACGATCCGGTGCAGCAGCGCCCCGTCGTCGGTCAGCAGCAGCGCGCCGCTGGTGTCGCGGTCCAGGCGGCCGACGGTGGACAGCAGCGGCGAGCGCAGGCGGAAGCGAGGCGGCAGCAGGTCGTAGACGATGCGGCCGGGGTCGCGGGTCGAGCAGGTGTACCCGACCGGCTTGTTCAGCAGCAGCACCATGCCCGCCGGCGGATCCAGCGGCTCGCCGTCGACACGCACCCGCGCGTGCTCGACCTCGTCGTCGGCGTAGAGCACCTCGCCGTCGGCATCGGTGATACGGCCCTCCCTAAACATGCGCGCCACGTCCTTGCGGCTGCCGTAGCCGAGGTTGGCGATCAGCTTCACCAGTTTCACCGGCCGGCTCATCGCGCCACCGCCTCCACCACCTTGAAGCCGTCACGCTGGACCACGGTGCGCATGTTGCCGAAGCTGGCGTCGAGCACGCTTTCGTACGGCAGGTGGCGGTTGGCGACCAGCCACAGGCGGCCACCTGGATGCAGCGCCGCGGCCGCGGCGGCAATGAAGGCACGGCCGATGTCCACGCGCTCGCCCGCGCCCTGCGCATGGAACGGCGGATTGGTGACGATGGCGTCGTAGCGGCGCGGCAGGCCGCCGGTGACGTCGTGGAGGAAGAATTCGACCGGGACGCGCGCGTCCCACGCCGCGAGGTTCTCGCGCGCTAGCTGCAGCGCGCGCGGATCGGCTTCGTACAGGTCCAGCGCAGTCACGCCGGGGCAGCGCGCCAGCACTTGTCCGGCCAGATAGCCCCAGCCCGCACCGAGGTCGGCGACGTGTCCGCGCAGGTCTTCCGGCAGGTGTTCGGCCAGCAGCAGCGAGGCCGGATCGATGCGGTTCCAGGCGAACACGCCGGGGCGGCTGCGGAAGCCGCCACCGGGCACGCGCGGCTCGGCGACGAACCGCGG
>NZ_JARUVM010000041.1 GCF_029763755.1 Luteimonas sp. 8-5 | reverse complement strand
GGTGGCCACGCCCGGGGTGTAGCCGGCCGCGCGCAGGCGCTCGACGACAGCGATCACCAGCGGCGTCTTGCCGGCGCCGCCGGCGACGATGTTGCCGACCACGACCACCGGCACGCCCGCCTTGAGTTGCGGCAGCAGGCGCCGGCGATAGAGCCCGAGGCGCGCACGCACGCTGGTGCCGTACAGCGACGCCAGCAGGCGCGCCATGAACGGCGGCTCGCGCGCGTTGTCGTACCACCAAGGCGGCGGTGCCCGCTTCGCGCTCATGCCTGGCCCGGCTCGCGGAACTGCATGCGGTGCAGGTGCGCGTACAGGCCATCGCGCGCCAGCAGTTCGGCGTGGGTGCCCTGCTCCACCAGCTTGCCGTGGTCGAGCACCAGCACCTGGTCGGCATGTTCGATGGTCGACAGCCGGTGCGCGATGACCAGCGTGGTGCGGTCGGGCATCAGGTGTTCGAGCGCGTCCTGCACCAGTCGCTCGGATTCGGTGTCCAGCGCTGCGGTGGCTTCGTCGAGGATCAGGATCGGCGCGTCCTTGAGCATCGCGCGCGCGATCGCCAGGCGCTGGCGCTGGCCGCCGGAGAGCAAGGCACCGTTCTCGCCGACCGGTGTGTCCATGCCCTGCGGCAGGCGCTCGATGAACTCCCACGCGTTGGCCGCTTCGGCCACCGCGCGCAGGCGCTGCGGATCGGCCTGCGTGCCGTAGGCGATGTTGGCGCCGATGGTGTCGTCGAACAGCATCACCCGCTGCCCGACCAGGGCGATCTGCTGGCGCAGGTCGGCCAGGCGGTACTGGTCCAGGTCCACGCCATCCAGGGTGATGCGGCCGCTGCTGGGTTCGTAGAAGCGCGGCACCAGCCGCACCAGGCTGGTCTTGCCGCTGCCGGAACGGCCGACGATCGCGGTCACCGTGCCGGGCCGCGCGCTGAAACTGATGTCCTGCAGGGCGTAACCGGTCTGCGCGTCTTCGCGCGAATAGCGCAGCGAGACGTTGTCGAACACCAGGTCGCCGCGGGCGCGCTCGCCGGCGAATGCGGCCTTGCCGGCATCGCTCTCCTCGGGCGCGTCGAGCACAGCGAACAGGCGCTCGGCCGCGGCCACGCCGCGCCCGATCACCGCCTGCACGTTGGTCAGCCGGCGCATCGAGGGGATGATCGCCATCATCGCCATCATCAGCTGCACGAACTGGCCGGCATCGAGCTCGCCGACCAGGGCCTGGCGGGTGGCCACGGCGATGATCGCGGCCAGTGCGAACGCAGCCAGCATCTGCACCAGCGCGGAACTGCCGGCGCGGGTGGCCTCGACCTTCACGTTCAGGCGCAGCACGCGGTTGGCCAGCGCCGCGTAGCGCGACTGCTCGAAGGCCTGGGTGCCGTAGACCTTGACGTCCTGCTGCGAGGCCAGCGACTGCTCGGCGGCCTGGGCCAGGCGGCCCATGTCTTCCTGGATGCCGCGGCTGATGCGGCGATAGCGGCGGCCTACGTACCAGACCACGACGCCGATCAGCGGTACCACCAGCAGCACGGCGAACGTCACCTTGAAGCTGACGTACAGCATCAGCCCGAGCATGTAGGCGATGGTCAGGCTGTCGGTGACGATCGCCTTGGCCGCGTCGGTGCCTGCCTGGGCGACCTGCTCGGTGTCGAAGTTCAGGCGGCTGACCATCGACGGCACCGATTCGATGTCGAAGTGGCTGCTGGGCATGCGCAGGTACTTGCCGATGATCTGGTTGCGCAGGTCGCGGACCATGCTGCGTCCGGCCCGGGCCATGCCGTAATCGGTGATGTAGCCGGCCACGCCGCGCAGCACGAACAGGCCGATGATCTGCAGCGGCAGGATCACCGCCATGCGCGGCTCGGGATTGACGAAGCCGCGGTTGACCAGCGGGTCCATCAGCTGCACGAACAGACCGCCGGCGACGGCCTCGACCACCATCGCGATGCCGGCGGCCACCAGCAGCATCCAGTACGGCGAGGTGTAGCCCAGCAGGCGGCGGTAGGCGGCCCAGGCGCCGGACTTCTTCTTCGGCGCTGGCTGTGCGCTCATTGCGCCGGCTCCGGCGCGGTGCCGATGGAAATGTCGCGGAAGCCGAGCTGGCCGAGCGCGTCCAGCGCGGTCACCACGGCCTGGTGCGGGGTGCGCGCGTCGGCGCGCAGCAGCACGCGGCGCTCGCGGTCTTCGCCGGCGACTTCCACTATCGTGCGCTTGAGCGACTCCAGGTCGGTGCGCAGCGATTCGCGGTCGCCGACGAAATAGCGTCCGTCGGCATTGACCAGCACGTCGAGCACCGTGGTCTCGGTCTGCGCGGTCTCGCCCTGCGCGCGCGGCAGCTGCAGCTTCAGCACCGAGCGGCTCTCGAAGGTGGTGGTGACCACGAAGAAGATGATCAGGCACAGGACGACGTCGATCAGCGGGATCAGGTTGATCTCCGGCGTGTCGTCTTCGCGGAAGTCGCGGATGCGCATCAGCGGTTCGGGCCGAGGGTGTCCAGCAGCGCGATGGCTTCGTGTTCCATGTCGACGATGTATTCGGCGACGCGGCCGCGGAAGTAGCGGTGGAACATCAGCGCCGGGATCGCCACGATCATGCCGGCGGCGGTGCACACCAGCGCCTTGCCGATGCCGCCGGCGAGCTGGTTCACGTCGCCCACGCCATGGTCGAGGATGCCCAGGAACATCTGGATCATGCCGACGACGGTGCCGAACAGGCCCAGCAGCGGACCGGCGGCGGCGATCGTTCCGAGGGTGTTGAGGTAGCGCTCCATGCGGTGCACGAGGTGGCGGCCGACGTCCTCGATGCGCTCGCGGATCTCCTCGCGCGGGCGGTTGCGCACGTCCAGCGCGGCGGCCAGCAATGCCCCCAGGGGTGCGGTCTGGCGCAGCGATTCGATGTGGTTCGGGTCGAGGGCGCCGCCGCGGGCGACCCAGGCGCGGACTTCGTCACCGAGGCCCGGCGGCATCACCACCCTGGCCCGCAGGGACCAGAACCGCTCCACGATGATCGCCAGCCCGGCGGCCGACAGCAACAGCAGCGGGATCATGGGCCAGCCGCCCGCCTTCACCAGTTCCAGCACCCGGTTCTCTCCACGCATCAGGTCCGGCCGCTAGGATAGCCGCATCCCACAACCTGCGCCGAGCCTTGCGCTCCGCCGTGAAGGCGATGCCGCGCGGGCCGAGGCGGACGCGCTGGGCGCCGGTGGCGGGCGTGGCGGCGATCCGGGCGCCCGAGGACTCCCACCGCGCCACGATCTCCGGCGCCGGGTGCCCGAAGCGGTTGTCGTGTCCGGCCGAGACCAGCGCCAGGCGGGCGTCGACCGCTGCCACGAATGCAGGGTCGGACGAGCCCTTGCTGCCATGGTGCGCGACCAGGACGACGTCCGACCGCAGGCTTGCGCCTTCACGCCGGACGAGCCCGCGTTCCACCACCTCGCCGATGTCGCCCGCCAGCAGTGCCGAGCCCTGCCCGGCTTCGACCTTCAGCACGCAGCTCGATTCGTTGTCCAGGTACGGGAAGTACCGCGGCGGATGCAGGAAGCGGAACGCCACGCCGTCCCAGGTCCACGATTGCCCCGAGCGGCAATCCGTGGGAGCGGCGGAAGCCGCGAATCGAGGCAATCGCGGCTTCCGCCGCTCCAACATTCCGTCGGGCATCAACACCAGGCCTGCCGGGAACGATTGCATGACGGAGGCGTAGCCGCCGGCGTGGTCGTTGTCGCCGTGGCTGACCACGGCCATGTCCAGGCGGCGCACGCCCAGTGCATGCAGCGCGGGCACGACCGTGCCGGCGCCGGCATCGAATCCGCCCGGCCGTGCCGGGCCCATGTCGTAGAGCAACGTGTGATTCGCCGTGCGCACAAGCACCGACAGGCCCTGGCCGACATCGAGCACGATGACGTCCGCGCTGCCTTCGGGTGGCAGGTCACGCTGCGGCCACAACAACGGCAGCCACAACAGCAGTGCCAGCGGCTTGCCGCGCACGCCGCGCGGCAGCAGCAGCCACGCCGCTCCGGCCAGCGCGAGCGGCACCGCGAACCATTCGGGCTGCGGCAACCACAACAGCGACAGCGGGCTGCCCGCGAGCCATTCGAAACCCGGCCACGTCAGGTCGAACGCCCAGGCGGCGAGTCGCCATGGCCAGGTGCCGCTGCCCACGTGCATCGCTTCGGCGGCGGTCCCGAGCAGCGCCAGCGGCACCACCACCAGGCTCCACCACGGGATAGCGACCAGGTTGGCCAGGGGGCCGGCCAGCGAGGCCTGGCCGAACAGCATCACCGTCAACGGCAACAGGCCGATCGTCGCCACCGCCTGTGCGCCGAGGAATCCCCGCAGCACATTGCGCCAGCGGCCGCCTTCTCGGGCAGCTCCGGTGCCGGCATCGTCCGGCAGGCACCAGACCAGCCACGCCACGCCACCGAAACTGAGCCAGAAGCCCGGGGCCAGCACTGCCAGCGGATCGGCCAGCAGGATCGCGATGGCCGCGAGCGCGAGCGCGTCGACGATGTCGTGCGCGCGGCGCAGGAGGCGCGCAAGCACCACCACGCCGATCATGAGGACGGTGCGCACGGTGGGCAACGCGAAGCCGGCCACGGCGGCATAGGCGATCGCACCGAGCAGTGCGGCGATGGCGGCTGCATGCATGCGCGGCAGGCGCCGGCCCAGTTGCGGCAGCAACCACCACGCGCCGGCGGCGATCAGCGCGAAGAAGCCGGCGACCAGGCCCACGTGGAAACCCGAGATCGCGATCAGGTGGGTCAGCCCGGCTGCCCGCAACGTGGTCCAGTCGGCTTCCTGCAGCCCGCGCGTGTCGCCCAGTGCGAGTGCGCGCACGAACCGCGACGATGGCGACGGCACGGACGCTTCGATGCGCGCGGCCATGCGTCCACGCCAGGCGTC
>NZ_JARUVM010000040.1 GCF_029763755.1 Luteimonas sp. 8-5 | reverse complement strand
TGGTCCAGTCGGCTTCCTGCAGCCCGCGCGTGTCGCCCAGTGCGAGTGCGCGCACGAACCGCGACGATGGCGACGGCACGGACGCTTCGATGCGCGCGGCCATGCGTCCACGCCAGGCGTCGATGCCGCGGGCCGGCGCCGACTCGCGTGCCAGTTCCGGATCGCGCACGTAGCCGGTGGCCGCGATGCGCGCGGCCAGCGCACGCTTCTCCGCGTCGATGGAGCCGGGATTGCGCAGGCCGCGCGGTGCGCGGACGCGCAGGTGCAGCTCCCACCGCGACCCGGCCCGCAGGAGCGCGCCTTGCGCGCGGTCGCCGCGGTCGCCGCGATCGGCATACCAGGACAACTGCAGCAACCTGCCGCGCAACGCGGCCTCCTGCGACCCGTCGTCGTCCACCCGGAAGCGGAAGCGCGTCCGTCCCGGTTCGTGCAACGGCAGGTCGACCACGGTGCCGCTGGCCATGACGTCCGCGCGTTCGAGCGCCACCGGCAGGCGCAGCGACATCGCCGCACCGGCATGCAGGGACGCGAGCGCGAAGCCGCACAGCAGGGCGCCGGCAAACCGCGGCAGCCCGCTGCGCCACCAGAGCACCAGACCGGCGACAAGCACGAGCCATGCGGCGGCGACAGGCGGCAAGGCCGGCAGCCGCAGGCACCCGGCAACACCGGCCAATAGGGCCGCGGCCACCGCCAGTCCGAACGGAGCGACATGGACTCGCGGAAGCCTTGCAGTGCGCATGGCCCAGCGTCGGCCTGGCTGCGTGCAGCCGCCATCGGCGCACTGCCGTCGGCGGCGTCGGTATAGTCCGATCCATGCCGTCCCGCCATCCGTACGCCGCCGCCCTCGCCTGCGCCATGGTCCTCGCGGCCGCCGGCTGCACGACAACCGCCACCGCAGTCGCACCTGCATGCGATTCCGGACGCAACGCGGCGCTCGACGAACGCCTCTACTTCGGCACGCAGCGCCCGGGTGGCGTGGTCAGCGACGAGGAATGGCACCGCTTCGTCGACGAGGTGGTCGTTCCCGCCCTGCCCGACGGCTTCACCACCTGGCCGGCGCAGGGTGCCTGGCGCGGCACAGCCGGCAACACCATCCGCGAAGCCAGCCACGTGCTCGCCGTGGTGCGCCCGGCAGGTGCTGCGGGCGACGCCGCGGTCGACTCCATCATCGCCGCCTACAAGACCCGCTTCGCCCAGGAAGCCGTGCTCCGCACCACCACCCCCACCTGCCAATAGAAAAAGGGGACGGAGGTAATTAAGCGCGCGCGCTTAATTACCTCCGTCCCCTTTTTTTCTTTTCAGAGCTGGCGGAGCTTGCCTTCGTGGAGCTCCATGACGCGGTCGAGCTTGCGCGCGAGGCTGCGGTCGTGGGTGACCAGGACCAGGCTGGTGCGGTGGGCGCGGTTGAGTTCCAGCATCTGTCCGAACACGTTGGCCGCGGTCTTCTCGTCGAGGTTGCCGGTGGGCTCGTCGCCCATCACGCAGGCCGGCTTGTTGACCAGGGCGCGCGCCACCGCGGTGCGCTGGCGCTCGCCGCCCGACAGCTCGCCCGGCTTGTGTCCCAGGCGATGGCCCAGGCCGACCGACTCCAGCAACTCCCGGGCTCGCGCGGCCGCTTCCGGCACCTGCGTGCCACCGAGCAGTACCGGCAGCATCACGTTCTCCAGCGCGGTGAACTCGGGCAGCAGGTGGTGGAACTGGTAGACGAAGCCGAGCGCTCGGTTGCGCAACTTGCCGCGCGCCGCGTCCGAGAGCGCGCTCATCTTCTGCCCGGCAACGTAGACCTCGCCCGCCGTCGGCGTATCGAGCCCGCCCAGCAAGTGCAGCAACGTGCTCTTGCCCGCGCCCGACGCGCCCAGGATCGCCACGGTTTCGCCTGCATGCACTTCGATGTCCAGCCCATCGAACACCGGCGTGCGCAAGGACCCCTCGGCGTAGGTCTTTGCCAAGCCCGTTGCCCGGAGAACGCTCTCCGGCTGCCGTTCTTCATTCATACCGCAATGCCTCTGCCGGCGGCGTTCGCGCTGCGCGCCACGCCGGATAGATGGTGGCTGCGAACGCCATCGCCAGCGATACCGAGGCGATGGCAACGATGTCCGCCACGCGCAACTCGGTGGGGAGCCCGGTGATGTAGTAGACGTCCTCCGGCAACAGCACCACACCGGTGACCCGCTCGATCAGCTGCAGCAGCGTTTCCAGGTTCAGGGTCAGCACGATCCCGCTGGCGACGCCGATCGCAGTTCCGATGAGCCCGATCACGCTGCCCTGCACCACGAAGACCTGCATGACGCCACCCGGGCTCAGGCCCAGGGTGCGCAGGATCGCGATGTCGGCCTGCTTGTCGGTGACCAGCATCACCTGCGAACTGACGAGGTTGAACGCGCCCATGGCAATGATCAGCGACAGCAGGATAGCCATCACCGTCTTTTCCATCCGCAACGCACGGAACATGTTGGCATTGTCCCGGGTCCAGTCGCTGACCCGGTACGGCCCCTCCAGGCGCAGCGCCAGGTCGCGTGCCACATCGAAAGCCTGGTCCATGTCGTGCATGCGCAGGCGCACGCCGGTGACGCCGTCGCCCATCCGCGTCACGCGCTGGATGTCCTCCATGGCGACCACCGCCATGCCCTTGTCGTATTCCTGGTAGCCGGCTTCGAAAATTCCGCTCACGGTGAAGCGCTTGAGTTGGGGGATGCCCCCCATCGGCGTGGACTGGAACGAGGTGGTGACCACGACCTTGTCGCCCACTCCTACGCCCAGCCATGTCGCCAGTTCGATGCCGAGCACGATGTTGTAGCTGCCCGGAGTGAGCTGGTCGAGTCGACCCTGCACCATCTTCTGCGCGAATACCGAAACTTCCGCCTCGTCCTTCGGCACCACGCCGCGAACGATTGCCGGCTGGCGACGCGCACCCTGCAACAACGCCTCGGTTTCGATGTAAGGGGCAGCGCCGGCGACGCGCGGATCCTGGCGGGCGATGGCGACCGCGTGCTGCCAGTTCTCCATGGCCGCACCGTCGGCCGTGACGGTGGCGTGCGCGGCCATCTCCAGCATCCGGTCGCGGATCTCGCGTTGAAAGCCGGTCATCACTGCCAGTGTGGTGATCAACGCGGCCACACCCAGCGCGATCCCGAGGATCGATGCGAGCGAGATGAAGGAAATGAAGCCGTTACGGCGCTTTGCGCGCAGGTAACGCAAGCCGATGGCCAGGGGGACGAACTTCAGCATGGGTGAATGATGACAGAATTGGTCACCCCCGCCGATAGCCATGCCCTCTGCTGGTAGCCTCCCCACCGACGGAATGCTTCCGTCCCGGCCCCGGAGACGGGCCGGCTATACGTTCAAGGAGAGTCGTGTGCGAGAGCTGACGAATATCGAGGCGGAAACCGTCAACGGCGGCGTGCTGGCATTGCTGGTGGTCGGGGCTGCGCTGTTGCTGAGCGGGTGCGCCCACATGCCGGTCCGCCCGGATCCGCCGCCGGAGGAGTAACCGGTCCGGTAGCCGCGTTAGCTGGTTGCCTCCAGCTGGTCCGCCAGGGCTGGCTGGAGGCAATACAAGCGCAGGCGCCGGCGCGCATCGGCAGGCAAGGTATCCGGCCACCAGGCCAATCTCCCTTCCCTCCCGTGGCGATCGCACCAATGCAGTACGGCCAACGGCCCCCTCCAGGTGATCCTGGTCCGGGCAGTCGTCCTTCCATCGAGCTTGGTGCCGAACGGTGGAGTGCCGAACTCGAAGACATGGGCCGGACGACGTCGCTCGCACCACGCCGACCAGAGGCCCCAGGCACCGGCCAGCACCGCGAGCGGCCAGGCGGCCAGCCGCGGCATCTCGCTTTGCACCACGCACAACGGAGCCAGCGTCGCCAGCAGGATCAGCGCGCCGGTCGCCCAGCGCGAAGGGCGCCACTCAAGGCGGCAGGGTGCGGATGTGCTGGACGAGCGTGTCGAGCTCGGCATCGGGCGCGGTCTCGTGGCCGAGGAACCAGCGCCATAGCCTGTCGTCTTCGGTGTCCAGCAACCGTAGGAAAACCGCGCGCCCGGCTTCGGAAGCCGTCGGCCATTCGCGATCCAGGAAGCGCAGCAGCAGGACGTCGAGTTCCTGCATGCCGCGGCGGCAGCGCCAACGGAGCTTCCGGTCGTCAGCCACGGCGCTCGAGCATGAGCTGCTTGATGCTGGCGATCGCCTTGGCCGGGTTCAGGCCCTTCGGGCAGGTGCGCGTGCAGTTCATGATCGTGTGGCAGCGGTACAACTTGAACGGGTCTTCCAGGTCGTCCAGGCGCGCACCGGTGTCCTCGTCGCGCGAGTCGACGATCCAGCGGTAGGCCTGCAGCAGGATCGCCGGGCCCAGGTACTTCTCGCCGTTCCACCAGTAGCTCGGGCAGGCGGTGGAACAGCAGGCGCACAGGATGCACTCGTACAGGCCGTCGAGTTTCGCGCGGTCTTCCTTGGACTGCAGCCGCTCGCGGTCCGGCGGCGGCGAGCTCTGGGTGCGGATCCAGGGCTTGATCGACGCGTACTGCGCATAGAAATGGGTCAGGTCCGGCACCAGGTCCTTGACCACCGGCATGTGCGGCAGCGGATAGATCGGCACTTCGCCCTTGCCGCTGCAATCGGAGATCGCCTTGGTGCAGGCCAGGGTGTTGGTGCCGTCGATGTTCATCGCGCACGAGCCGCAGATGCCTTCGCGGCAGGAGCGGCGGAAGGTGAGCGTGGGGTCGATCTCGTTCTTGATCTTGATCAGCGCGTCCAGGACCATCGGGCCGCACTTGTCCAGGTCGACCTCGTAGGTGTCGACCGTGGGATTGCGCCCGTCGTCCGGGCTCCAGCGATAGACCTTGAAGCTGCGCGTGCGCGTGGCGCCGGCGGCCGCGGGAAACTTGCGGCCCGGCTGGATCTTCGAGTTCCTGGGAAGCGTGAATTCGGCCATTCGAATATTTCCTGTAGGAGCGGCGGAAGCCGCGATCCCGAAACCTCAATAAACCCGAGCCTTCGGCGGCACCATCTCGACCTCGTCGTCGAGCGTGTACAGGTGCACCGGGCGGTAATCGATGCTGGTGCTGCCGTCCTCGGAGACGGTGCACAGGCTGTGCTTCATCCACTCGTCGTCGTTGCGGTCCGGGAAGTCCTCGCGGGCGTGGGCCCCACGCGATTCCTTGCGGTTCTCCGCCGAGACGATCGTGGCCAGGGCCTGGCCCAGCAGGTTCTGCAGTTCCAGCGTTTCGACCAGGTCCGAGTTCCACACCAGCGAGCGGTCGCTGACGCGCACGTCGGCGAAGGACTGGTGGATCTCGTGGATCTTGCGCACGCCGTCGGCCAGGGTCTCCTGGGTGCGGAACACCGCGGCGTCGGCCTGCATGGTGCGCTGCATGCGGTCGCGGATGACCGCGGTCGGCGTGCCGCCGTTGGCGTTGCGCACCTTGTCGAGGTTCGCCAGCGCCCGGTCGCAGGCGTCGCTGGCCAGCCGGCCGTGCGGCTGCGAGGGCTTGATGGTCTCGGCGGCACGGTTGGCCACCGCGCGGCCGAACACGACCAGGTCGAGCAGCGAGTTGGAACCCAGGCGGTTGGCGCCATGCACCGACACGCAGGCCGCCTCGCCGATCGCGTACAGGCCCGGCACCACCGCGTCCGGATCGCCGTTGCGCGGCTGCACCACTTCGCCGTGGTAGTTGGTCGGGATGCCGCCCATGTTGTAGTGCACGGTCGGGATCACCGGGATCGGCTGCTTCTCCACGTCGACGCCGGCGAAGATGCGCGCGCTCTCGGCGATGCCGGGGAGCTTTTCGTGGATGTCGGCCGGGTTGAGGTGGGTCAGGTCGAGGAAAATGTGGTCCTTGTGCTCGCCGACGCCGCGGCCCTCGCGGATCTCGATGGTCATCGAGCGCGACACCACGTCGCGCGAGGCCAGGTCCTTGGCGTTGGGCGCGTAGCGCTCCATGAAGCGCTCGCCGCTGGCATTGCGCAGGATGCCGCCTTCGCCGCGAACGCCCTCGGTGATCAGGCAGCCTGCGCCGTAGATGCCGGTCGGGTGGAACTGCACGAACTCCATGTCCTGCAGGCCCAGGCCGGCGCGCAGCGCCATGCCGCCGCCGTCGCCGGTGCAGGTGTGCGCCGAGGTGCAGCTGAAGTAGGCGCGGCCGTAGCCGCCGGTGGCCAGCACCGTGCCGTGGGCACGGAACAGGTGCAGCGTGCCCTCGCTCATGTCCAGCGCCAGCACGCCCTTGCACGCGCCGTGCTCGTCCATGATCAGGTCGAGCGCGAAGTACTCGATGAAGAATTCCGCATTGTGGGCCAGCGACTGCTGGTACAGCGTGTGCAGGATCGCGTGGCCGGTGCGGTCGGCCGCGGCGCAGGTGCGCTGGGCGATGCCCTTGCCGTACTCGGTGGTCATGCCGCCGAAGGGACGCTGGTAAATCCTGCCGTCCTCGGTGCGCGAGAACGGCACGCCCTGGTGCTCGAGCTCGATGATCGCGGGGATCGCCTCGCGGCACATGTACTCGATCGCGTCCTGGTCGCCCAGCCAGTCCGACCCCTTGATGGTGTCGTAGAAGTGGTAGCGCCAGTCGTCCGGGCCCATGTTGCCGAGCGCGGCGGAGATGCCGCCCTGCGCGGCGACCGTGTGCGAACGGGTCGGGAACACCTTGGTGATGCACGCGGTCTTCAGGCCCTTGTGGGCCAGGCCGAACGTGGCACGCAACCCGGCGCCGCCGGCGCCGACGACGATCATGTCGTACTTGTGTTCGGTGATCTTGTATGCGGGATTGACGGAAGATGCAGTCATGTCGGCCTCAGGGGGTGCCCGCGGCGACGACCATGGCGACATGGCCGAGCGCGAAGAGACAGGCGAGCGCGCCCGCGAAGCAGGCGAACAGGTTGAGCAGCTGGAGTGCGATCTCGGCCCAGCGGGTGTGCACGTAGTCCTCGATCACGACCTGCACGCCGAGTTTGGCGTGCCAGAACATGGCGATCACCAGCGCCGCCATCGGAATCGCGTTCCAGGGCCTGGCGATGGTGGTGCGCACGGTGTCCAGGTCCGCGCCGACCAGCGACACCAGCAGCCCGATCAGCCAGGCGACCAGCAGCGCCAGTGCAACGGCGGTCACCCGCTGCCACCAGAAATGGCCGGTACCGGTCTTGCCCGAACCGATGTGGCGCGCCTTCTTCAGCGGCGTGCGGAATTCGTCGCCGCTGCGGTGCCGGTGCGGATCGCCGGCGGTGCCGATGTTGCTCATGCGCGCGCTCCCATGGCGAAGAACCAGATCGCGGCGGTCAGTACCACCGTCAGCACGGCCACGGTCCAGCCGGTGGCGTAGAACTCGGGGATCTCGAAGCCGAAGCCGGCATCCCACAGCAGATGGCGGATGCCGTTGAGCAGGTGGTAGACCAGCGCAAGGCTGAAACCGAACAGCGCGAGCTGGCCGAAAGGCGATGCCAGGCAGGCGGCGACGGTTTCGTAGTGTTCGCCGCCGGCCGCGATCGCGAGCAACCACCAGGCCAGGCCCAGCGCACCGGCGACCAGGATCATGCCGCTGACACGATGCAGGATCGACATCGTCATGGTGATCTGCCACTTGTACACCTGCAGATGCGGTGACAGTGGGCGTTCGCGGGTCGCCATCGGGAGGTCCTCTAGAAGTCGATGCAGCGGCCGTTCTTTTCCCAGTCGCCGTATCGCACCGGATCGAGGCCTTCGCGCCCGCCGATTTCGGGCGGCGCGACGGGAGCCTCGGGCGCCGGTTCTGGCGCTGGCTCGGGAACGTGCCTGTTCGTGGATTCGCCTATCATCTTGGGCTTCACAACCGCCCAAGTTTAAGTCTTCACGCCGATGCCGGACAAGCTGCAGCCCTGGTTCGCCCTCCCCGGACACGCCGTCGTGACCCTGGAAGGCCGCGATGCGCTTGCCTTTGCGCACGCGCAGTTCATGAACGACTCGCGCCCGCTGGCCGATGGTCAGTGGCAGTGGAGTGGCTGGCTGAGCCCGAAGGGACGCGTGCTTGCGCTGTTCGTGTTCCTGCGCCGCGGCCCGGAATGCGCCTGGCTGGTGCTGCCCGACGCCGACGCGCAAGGCTTTGCCGACGCGCTGAAGCGCTTCGTTTTCCGCAGCAAGGTGGCGATTGACGTGCGCGACGACCTGCACGTGTCGGGTTGTTTCGGCGATATCGGCGCTTGTGGGAGCGGCGGAAGCCGCGAAGCCTTGATCCCCTTCGCGGCTTCCGCCGCTCCTACGGACATGCGAATGATTCGCATTTCAGAAGAGCCGGGCGTTCCCGACGACGACGCCGTCGCCCGCTGGACCATCGCCGACCTGCGCGCCGGCATTCCGCGCCTGCCCGCTTCCCAGCACGACAAGTGGACGCCGCAGCAACTTTCGCTGGACCGCCTGGACGCGTACAGCGTCAAGAAGGGCTGCTACCCGGGCCAGGAGATCGTCGCCCGCACCCATTTCCTGGGCAAGGCCAAGCGCGGCCTGGTCGTGTTCACCACGACGACGGACGTCGCGCCGGGCGATCCGATGCCCGAAACCGATGGCAACGGCGAAATCGTCGCCGTCGCCACCCTGCCCGACGGCACACGCCTGGCCCAGGCCATCGCGACGCTGTAAAAAAAAGGGGACGGAGGTAATTAAGCGTTCCGCTTAATTACCTCCGTCCCCTTTTTTTCTTCTCAGAGGCCGTCGGTGGCGGCGACGATTTCCTCTTCCGACGGAATCACCAGGAACGCCGCGCCAGCCAGCGGCGTGAACGTGTCGGCACCCACCACGCGCCGGAACGGACGCGCCGCGTAACCGCCTTCGGTGATGGCAGTGATGATGCCCTCGCCCACGCCGGCGCTGCGGCGACCCTCGTCGACGATCAGGATGCGCTTCGCGCTGGCCGCCTGTTCGCGGATGAACGCCTCGTTCAACGGCACCAGCCAGCGCAGGTCGACCACGCGCACCTTCCACTTGTGCTTCTGCTCGATGGTTCGCGCCGCGCGCAGGCTCATCGGCACGCCGTTGCCGAAGGTGAAGATCACCAGGTCGTCGTCGCCCTTGCCGCGCTTGCCCGACGGATACACCCTGCCCTCGCCCAGCGGCATGGCCTGGTCCGGCGTCGGGTATTCGGTGAGCCAGCCGCCGTCGCCCGCCTCGTACAGGTCCTTGGTCATGTACAGCGCGATCGGTTCGAGGAACGCGCACACGCGGCCGTCGACCTTCGCCAGTGCGGCCAGCGTGCGCAGCATCATCGCCGCATCGTCGCCGCGCGAAGGACAGCCCACGACCAGGCCGGGGATGTCGCGCAGCGCGGTGATCGAATTGTCGTTGTGGAAGTGGCCGCCGAAACCGCGCTGGTAACCCAGCGACGCGACGCGCACCACCATCGGGTTGCGGTACTGGTCGTTGCTGAAGAACTGAAGGCTGGCCGCCTCGCCGCGGATCTGGTCCAGGGCGTTGTGCAGGTAGGCCAGGTACTGGATCTCCGGCAGCGGCAGCATGCCCATGTTGGCGAAACCCTGGGCCAGGCCAAGGATCACCGTTTCGTCGAGCAGCGTGTTGAACACGCGACGCGGGCCGAACGCCTTCTGCAGGCCCTTGGTGACCGTGTACACGCCGCCCTTCTGCGCGACGTCCTCGCCGAACAGCAAGCTCTCCGGATACTTGGCGAACAGGTCGTGCAGGGCCTGGTTGATCTGGACCGCCAGATGCCTGGGCGCCTGCTTCTCCGGCAGCTTCGCTTCGCCGCCGAACGCCTCGATCCGCGCCTCGGGCGACGGCGCGCGTTCGGCTTCGGCCTTGACCGCATCGGGCGTATACGGGGCCAGCGGCGCCATCACCTCCTGCAGGGACGACAGTCGCGGGCGGCGATCGGCGTCCTCGGCGGCGGCGAAGCACTTCTTCCGGGTGTCCTCGTACAGCGCGAGGATCTCGTCCTTCGACATCAGGCCCGACTCGAGCGCGATGGCGGCGCTGCGCAGCAGCGGATCGGTCGCCTCGACCGCGCACAGTTCCTCGATCGAACGCCACTCGATCTCGAAGTCGGTACCGGCGTGGCCCATGATCCGGGTCGTGCGCAGGTGCAGGAAGGTCGGGCGGCGGGTGTTGCGGCAGTGCTCGACGGCGCGCTGCACGTCGCCGTAGCCGTTGGCCAGGTCCAGGCCGTCGGCCTGGAAGTAGTCCAGGTCCGCGCGGTCGCGGAAGTTGCGCGCAACCCAGCCGTCGGGCGTTTTCACCGAAATGCCGATGCCGTTGTCCTCACACACGAACAGCACCGGCGCCGGCAGCTTCTGGTACGCCGTCCAGGCAGCGGCATTGAACGCGGTCTGCGCCGTGGCGTGGTTGCTCGAGGCGTCGCCGAACGAACAGATGGCGATGCTGTCGTCGGGGATCGGCAGGGCGTGGCCGACGCGCCGCGCCTGCTCGATCGCGATCGCGGTGCCGAAGGCCTTGGGCAGGTGCGAGGCGATGGTCGACGTCTGCGGCAGCACCCACAACGGCTTCGAACCCCAGACCTTGTGGCGCCCGCCCGACGCAGGGTCTTCCTTCGACGCGGCGAACGACAGCGCCGAATCCATCACCGGGTCCATGCCCGGCAGCTTGCGGAAGCGTTCGGCCATGAAGCCGCCGGAGCGGTAATGCAGGAACGCCGGATCGGTGTGCCGGGTGAGCCGGGCGACCATGGCGTTGCCTTCGTGGCCGCTGGAACCGATGGTGTAGAAGACCTTGTTCTGTACCCGCAACACGCGCGCCATCAGGTCCAGGTGGCGGCTGACGAGCTGCGATTCGAACAATTCGCGGAATCCGCGCGCATCCAGCGCGCTGCCCGGCAGCACCGCCGCGTCGGCGCGCGGTGCCGCGCCGGTTTCGCCGTTCCAGTCGCGCACGTACTCCTGGAAATTGACGTCGCAGATCTCGGCCCGGTTCAGGCCCCTCATGCGCGCGGGAATGGGTTTTACAGCGGACATTGCAGTCGATCCTCGGGACGAATTCGGTTCAAGGGCGGGCCAGCAGCGCGATGGAGCCTACGATCAGGAGCGCGGCCAGGAGCATGATGCCCCAGGCGCCGACGACGCGGCCGCGGCTGGTGCCGGCGGCGACCGCATGCGCGTTGGCCATCGCCACCAGCGCCCAGATCGAGCCGACCACGACCAGCAGCCCGGCAGCGACGGTGCGGAACACGGCCTCCATCGCCGGCTCCCCGTCACGCAGGAGGCTCACGTCGCCGCCGACGGCGACCAGCGACAACGCGATGAACAACACCGTCGGCGGACCCCAGGCCCAGGCGGTCGAGGCAAGCAAGGGGTCGAAGTCCGCGCGCACGCGCAGCGCGCGCAAGGCCCAGCCGAAGATCGCCGTGTAGATCACCGTGCGCAGCGCCAGCATGCCGCCGGCGCCGAGCGCGACGCCGGCCGCCATGCCCAGCCCCTTGTCGGTGAACGGAGGCACCCGGGTGAAGATCGCTTCCATTACCGCGGCCACGACGATCAGCAGCCACATGCGCTCGGACGGCGGTGGCGACGCGAGCAGGCGCGCCATCGTCCGGCGCGGCATGAACAGCATGCCGGCCATGGCGTTGCGTTCGCGCAGCAGCCAGGCCGCGACGAGCAGGATCGGCACCAGCGACAACGCCAGCAGCGGCCACAGCCATGCCTTCGGCGCGAACATCCCCGGCGGGAACGCAGCGCCGCCCAGGTCGACGTTGTACTGCAGCAGGTCGCGCACCTTTTCCAGGTCGCGGGCGACGTCGGCCACGTCCGCGGCCGCGACCTCGTCGGCAGTGCGCCGCCATTGCGCGTCGATGACCAGCATGCCGTCCTCGACGCTCACGTCGCGGCGGAAACTGAAGTAGTCGTTGCTGACCTCGTGGTGTTCGCTCTCGATCGTCCAGCCCTTGTCGTAACTGGTACGGACCGAATGGCTGGCCAGGCGCGGGCCGCCGATCGCCACGGGCGCCTTGCGCGCGCCGTCGTCCAGCTTGGGCAGGTAGTCGAGCAGCTGGAACAGGATGATCCCGAACACGCTGCCTTCGTCGGTCTTCCAGCCAAGCTCGTAGCGCTCGCGGGTGCGGTAGGCGTTTTCGGCCTCCAGCGATTCGATGCTCGGGTCGCCCTTGCTGTCGATGCCGTCGTAATAGCCGCGCATATAGGCCAGGTAACGACGGCCGAATTCGGCGTCGCCTTCGTCGGCGAAGCTGTTGCGCAGGTTGCGGCCGCGCGCGCCGCGATAGTCGGTGACGACCACGAAGTCGGCCGAATATCCATCGGGCCGGTCCTGCAGGTCGATGCGCTCGCCGACCACCACCTCGGGCTCGGCGGGCATCGGGTACGGGATCTGCACCAGCTGCCTGCAGTCGGCGCACACCGGCAGCCCGAGCCCGAACGGCAGTGGCGAGCGCGACGCGAGCGGACCGGTCTCGCGGTTGCGGGTGGCATCGATCCAGTAGGTCTTGCCATCGACGAGCGCGCGCGCCACGACATGGTCGAAGGCATACGCGCTCGGCAGGCGCTCGGCGATGCGCGCGCCGGCGCCGGTATTGACCAGCACGGGCTCGGCGCGGATGCCGGCTTCGTGCAGCAGCGCGATCAGCAGCTGGGTCTTGTCCTTGCAGTCGCCGAAACGGCGGGCGATCGTGGTTTCCGGCCGGTAGGGCGCGTGCGAGTTCTCGCCCATGTCCAGCGCGGTGTAGCGGATCTGCCCCTGGACGAAGGCGATGGCACGCTGCATCACGGCCAGCTTGTCCGCGTCGTCGAGCCGCAGCTCGCGCACCAGCGCATCGGCGACCGCGCGGTCGGTGAACCCGGCCGGGTACAGCGGCAGCGCCCACGCGACGATGTCGGACCAGGCGTCGGCCGTGCCCAGTTCGATCCGGCCGAAACTGTCGTAACCGGAAGGCTCGCCTTCCTCGGCGCGGGTCCGCGGCACGTCGCGGGCGCTGATGTCGACGAAGCGCGCGTCGGCGCCGAGCGCGCCGCTGTCGACTTCGAACGCATCGCGCGTCACCTTCCAGTACAACGGCGTGTCGGCCGGATGGATCGCGCGCACCCGGCGCAGGCCCACCGGATCGCTGTAGGTGGCCGTGTAGTAGTCGTACCAGGCATCGCCGAACACCGGATTGGTGCCCTCGATGCTGTAGGTGTACTCGATCCGGTCCCCGACCTTGAGGTCGGGAATGGTGACGTCGAGGGTATGCAGGCCGTCGAGGATGCCCGACTCCAGGTCGTCCTCGCGACGCAGCTCCTGCACCTGCACCGCATCGCGCCGCTCGTGCACTACCCCGTCGCGCCACACCTGCACCGCATGCAGCGCCACCGACTGGTAGTCGGGCTGGTAGTTGATGCTGAAGCGTCCGGCCCCGGCGAGGCCGCGCTCGGCGCCGACCACGTAGCTCACGCGCCGGTACCAGGCTGGGCGCCGCCCGGTCAGGTTGACCTGGTCGACGACCAGCAGGTAGCGGGTGTCGTCCGCGCCGGGCGGCACCGAGCCGGGGTCCGGTGCCTGGTCGACGCGGACCCAGGTCGGCTCGGGGGCCAGGGTGTAGCCGGCACTGGCGACCGCGGGAAGCAGCATGGCCGCGAGCACGACGGCCATCCGCAGGATCAGGCGCATGCCGTCGCCCCGGCGCGCCGCGCGCGCCATTCGGCCCGGGTCTGGCCCCAGATGTCGGTCGGGCAG
This sequence comes from Luteimonas sp. 8-5, assembly GCF_029763755.1. Classification (GTDB taxonomy): domain Bacteria; phylum Pseudomonadota; class Gammaproteobacteria; order Xanthomonadales; family Xanthomonadaceae; genus Cognatiluteimonas. The sequence continues at coordinate 21,630 of NZ_JARUVM010000040.1, read as the reverse complement.
TCTTCGTAGGGCGCCGGCATCCGGCCGGGCCCCTGGTTGCGCGAGCCCAGGCGCGTGGCCACGCGTTGCGAGGCGGCGTTGTCCGGATCGATGCAGTGGATCACCGCGTCCCAGCCGAGTACGTCGAAGGCATAGTCCATCGCGGCGGTCGCCGCTTCGGTCGCGTAACCCTTGCCCCAGGCGTCGGGATGGAAGGTCCAGCCCACTTCGTTGCCGGGCCAGCCCTCCGGGCGCCACGGGCCGCATTGCCCGACCCACAGGCCGCTGGCCTTCTCGACCACCGAGAACATGGCAAAGCCCTGCAGCGCCCAGGCGCCGGGCATCTGCAGGAAGCGGCGCCAGGCGGCCGCGCGCGAAACGTGACCGCCGATGTAGCGGGCGGCCGCTTCGTTGCCGAGGGTCTCGGCGTAACGATCGAAGTCCGTCGCCTGCGGCAGGCGCAGGACCAGGCGCTCAGTTTCCAGTTCCACGGCTAGAACGCGTTGATGCCCGTGAGCTCGCGCCCGATCACCAGCTGGTGCACGGTCTCGGTGCCCTCGTAGGTGATCACCGATTCCAGGTTCAGGGCGTGGCGGATGGCGGCGTGCTCGGTGGTGATGCCGGCGCCGCCGAGCAGGTCGCGGCACTGGCGCGCGATGTCGATGGCCATGCGGCAGTTGTTCCACTTCGCCAGGGAGACCTGCGACGGCTGCATGGTGCCGGCGTCCTTCAGGCGGCCGAGCTGCAGCACCAGCAGCTGCGCGGTGGTGATGCGGCGGGCCATGTCGGCCAGCTTGAGCTGCGCGCTCTGCGTGGCCGCCACCGGGCGGTCGAACAGGATGCGTTCCTTCGAGTACTCCAGGGCTTCGTGCAGGCAGGCGATGGCCGCGCCGATCGGGCCCCAGGTAATGCCGTAGCGGGCCTGGGTCAGGCAGCCCAGCGGCCCCTTCAGGCCCTTCACGTTCGGCAGGCGGTTGGCCTCGGGCACGCGCACGTTGTCGAAGAACAGCGCGCTGGTCACCGACGCGCGCAGGCTCATCTTGTGCTTGATCTCCTGGGCGCTGAAGCCGGCCATGCCCTTCTCGACCACGAAGCCCTGGATGCCGTCGTCGGTCTGCGCCCAGACGATGGCGATGTCGGCCAGGTTGCCGTTGGTGATCCACATCTTGGAGCCGTTGAGGATCCAGTCGCCGCCGTCGCGCCTGGCATTGGTCTTCATGTTGGCCGGGTCCGAGCCGCCGTGCGGTTCGGTCAGGCCGAAGCAGCCGATCACCTTGCCCGCGGCCATGTCCGGCAGCCAGCGCATGCGCTGCTCTTCCGAACCGTAGGCGTAGATCGGGTACATGCAGAGCGAGGACTGCACGCTGACGAAGCTGCGGATGCCGCTGTCGCCGCGCTCCAGCTCCTGGCAGATCAGGCCGTAGCTGACGCCGTTGAGCCCGCCGCCGCCGTACTGCTCCGGCAGCGAGGAGCCGAGCAGGCCCAGCTCCGCGATTTCCGGCACCAGCTCCTTCGGGAACCGGCCCTGGTCGAAGGCGTCGCCGATGATCGGGAGCACGCGCTCGTCGGTGAACCGGGCGACGGTGTCCTGGACGGCCCGCTCTTCCTCGGACAGCAGGGAACGGACGTCGAACAGGTCGTAGGGATGCAGGGCCATGGCGGTGCGGGTTCCTTACTCGGCACGGAAACCGCCATTGTCGCCCAAAAGACACGGGCCCGGCGAAACCGCCGGACCCGTGGGGTCACCGCTCTCTCCTGGATCGTCTAGCGACGATCGGTACCAGGCGCGGCAGCCACCTGGGCGACGACCTGGCCATCGACCACCGGCAGGCGGTCGTCCAGCGGGCGCTCGGGCATGCGCACGGTGCGCTCCTGGCCGTCGTATTCGTAAGTCACGTCATAGGCAACCGGTACGTCCTGGGCACCCAGGGCGACGGTCTCGCCCGGGTCGGCATCGGTACGCATGGTGCCGGTGGTGCCGTCCGGGTTGCGATAGGTCACCTTGTAGGCCACCACCTTCGAGGTCTGCGAGGTGGAGGTCGTGGTGTGGCACTCGCGCTGGGTGCGGTTCACCACCTGGCCGCCGACATGGTTGCGGTCGACGCGGTTGCCGATCATGCCGCCGGCCACGGCGCCGCCGACGGTCGCCAGCTTCTTGCCGTTGCCGCCACCGATCTGGTTGCCCACCAGGCCGCCGATGACCGCGCCGGCCACGGTACCGCCGACGTTGCCGTCGCGCTCGGGCAGGCGCTCGGCCACGACCACGTCGTTGCAGACCTCGCGCGGCGTGGTGGTGGTGCTGGTCTCGCGCACCGGTTCGGCCTCGATCACCTGGGCATACAGCTCCTGCTTCTCGGTGATCGGCTCGACGTCGAGCACGGTGGCGTACTCGAGGCCGCCGGATCCGAAGCCGTCGCGGTTGTTGTTGAAGGCTGCCACGGCGACACCGCCTACCAGCAGCGCGGCCAGGGCGATGGCGAGGGTGTTGTTGTTCATGGCGCTCTCCTGACGTTGCATCGGCACGTTGCCTCGGCCCGGATTGCAGCACCCCTTTCCTGAACCACTGCCCCCGGGGCGCTGATTTTCATTAGCGCCACGTGAATGGATCCGGCGGCCACCGCATTTCTGCTAGCGTTCGCGCATTCAAGGACGCGCAAGGAAAACCGCCATGCCCAATCCCCTCGTGGCTCCCTTCATGCGCTGGGTCGGCCGCCTGAGCTTCCCCAGGCTGTTCGCGCTGTTCGCGGTGCTGTTCGTGATCAACCTGGTCGTGCCCGACCCGATTCCCTTCATCGACGAGGTCCTGCTCGGCGTCGGCGCGCTGGTGTTCGCCGCATGGAAGGACCGCCGCAAGCCCGGCAGCGAACCCATCGACCACCGCTGACCCGTGGTCCTGGTCGACAGCCATTGCCATCTGGACGCGGCGGAGTTCGACGCCGACCGCGATGCCGTGGTCGCGCGTGCGCGGGCCGCGGGCGTCACCAGGCAACTGGTGCCGGCGGTGGACGCCGCGAGCTGGCCGAAGCTGCGCGACGTATGCGCGGCCACGCCCGGCCTGTTCCCCGCCTACGGATTGCACCCGACCTTCCTGGGCGGCCATCGGCCTTCGCACCTGCAGGAGTTGCGGCAGTGGATCGAGCGCGAGCGGCCGCTGGCCGTGGGCGAATGCGGGCTGGATTACTTCGTCGAAGGCCTGGACCGCGACGCGCAGGGCGCGTTCTTCGAGGGCCAGCTGCAGCTGGCGCGCGAATTCGACCTGCCGCTGATCGTGCACGCGCGGCGCGCGGTGGACGCGGTGATCGCGGCGGTTCGCAAGGTCGGCGGAGTCCGCGGCGTGGTCCACAGCTTTTCCGGCAGCCGCGAGCAAGCCGGGCAGTTGTGGAAACTGGGTTTCATGATCGGCCTGGGCGGCCCGGTGACCTACGAACGCGCGCGGCGCCTGCGCAAACTGGCCGCGACCATGCCGATCGAGCACCTGCTGCTGGAAACCGATGCCCCCGACCAACCCGACGCCGGCCACCGCGGCCAGCGCAACGAACCCGCGCGCATCACCACCGTCCTCCACGCCATCGCCGCCCTCCGCGACGACTCCCCCGAATCCATAGCCGCCGCCACCACCGCCAACGCCGAACGCCTCTTCTCCCTGCCTCCGGCTGGTTTTCTTTGACGCGGATTCACACGGATAGAAGAGCCGATCAACGCGGATAGAGCGAAAGAGAAGCGGTTCAAGGCTGGCCCTAGCCGTCGCGAGGACCCACTCCCGCCTTATCCGCGTCAATCCGCTTTTTATCCGCGTTGATCCGCGTCCCGCGTTTTGCTTTTCAGGAGGATCTCCAGGGAGCGGGCGACGGCGGCGAAGGCAAAGGCGCCGGTGACGTGGGTGGCGGCGCCGAGGCCGGCGCCGCAGTCGAGCTTCAGGGCGGCGTCCCTGCCCCTATCCAGCGTGGGCATGCTGGGGCGCACGCCGCAGACGCTGCCGTCGGGCTGCGGGTACTTCACGTTCTCCAGCGAGTACACCGCCGGGACGCCGAAGTAGCGGTCGTGGTTCTTCGGGAAATTGAACTCGCCGCGCAGCTTTTTCCGGATCAGCGACAGCATCGCGTCGTGCTCGGTGCGCGACAGGTCGCGCACGCGCACCTGGGTCGGGTCGGTGCGGCCGCCGGCCGAGCCGACGGTCACGATCGGCTGCTTGCGCCGCCGGCACCAGGCGATCGCCTCGACCTTGGTCCGGAAGCTGTCGCAGGCATCGAGGACCAGGTCGTAACCGTCGTCGAGCAGCTGCGCCTGGTTGGACGCCGTCAGGAACGACTCGACCGGTACCGCCTCGATCGCCGGGTTGATCGCCACGCAGCGTTCGGCCATCGCCTGCGCCTTGTTGCGGCCGTACTGGCCGGCCAGTGCCGGCAGCTGGCGGCTGGTGTTGGACAGGCACAGGTCGTCGGCATCGATCAGGGCCAGGTGGCCCACGGCGCTGCGCGCCAGCGCCTCGGCGGCCCACGAACCGACGCCGCCCAGGCCGACCACGGCCACCCGCGCGCGGGCCAGGTGCATCACCGCGCCCGATCCATAAAGGCGGTCGATGCCGGCGAATCGGTCGAGCAGGTCCTGGCGCATGCGCCATTTTCGCATGCTAACGTTCCGCCCTGCAGACACACACGGGGAGACCGCCTTGAACACCACGCCGAACCAGACGCCGACTGGCAAGCCTTCGGGCAATGCCGCTTCACGCTACCTGTTCCTGTTCCTGGTCGGCCTGGCGGTGGGCGCGGTGGCCACGGTGATGGCGATGCGCGCGCTCGATGCACGCAAGGATCCCTACCCCGAAGCGGTGATGAACGTGATGTCCGCGCACTTGGGCGCGCTGTACAAGAACGTCGAGGGGAACCGCTGCGCCGCCACCGACACCATCCCGCACCTGCAGACCCTGCGCACGATGGCCAACGACATCGAACATGCGTTCGGCGACCTGCGCGAGGACTCGCGCTTCGCCGGCCACGCCAGCGACCTGCGCGCGAGCCTGGACGGCGCGCTGTCGAGCCCGCCGCTGGCCTGCAACGGGGTCGAAGCCGCGCTCAAGCAGGTCGGCGCGAACTGCAAGGCCTGCCACCAGGATTTCCGCGGGTGAGAGCCAGGGAATAGGGAATGAGGGGAATGAAGGGAATGGGTGGGGCCAGGAGATTGGCCGTTCCTGAACCGTTCCATTCCCCATTCCCGCTTCATCACTCCCCATTCCCCGCTTTCGACTGCCACTTCACGCCTCTCTCCTGACGATTGCAGCGTCCCCCGCAGGAGAGCCCGTATGAACCAGCACCCCATCCGCCTTGCCGGCGCCGCCGCGCTGCTTGCCTGCCTGGCCGCGGCCGGCTGCGCCACCACCTCGCCCGGTTACGGCGGCGGCTACGCTCCGCCACCGACGTCCGGTGCCTGCTACGACTGCGGCACGGTGACCCGCATCGAGGTCGCGGCCGTGCGCGAGAGCAACGTGCCCAACGCCACCGGCGCAGTGCTCGGCGGCATCGTCGGCGCGGCCGCGGGCCGCGAGATCGCCGACCGCGAAACCGACAGCGAGGGCCGCAAGAACACCGCGACGGTTGCGGGCGCGGTCGCCGGCGCCGCGATCGGCAATGCCATCCAGAACCGCGCCCAGGCCAACAACAGCACCTACAACGTGTACGTGCGCATGGACAACGGCCGTACCACCGTGGTGAGCCAGAACGACCTGGGCGGGATCCGCGAAGGGTCGTACGTGCGGGTTTACGACGGGCGGGCCTGGCTGCGGTAATCGCGGCTTCCGCCGCTCCCACTGCTAGGATCGTGGCATGACGATCCTCTACATCATCGCCGCGATCCTGGTCCTGGTCGGGCTGGCCGGCATCATCCTGCCGGCCCTGCCCGGCATCCCCCTGATCTTCGCCGGCATGCTGCTGGCAGCCTGGACCGACGGTTTCGACAAGGTCGGCGCCGGGTTGCTGGTGGCGCTCGTCGTGCTCACCCTGCTTTCGGTGGCGGTCGATTTCTGGGCCGCCGCCGTCGGCGCCAAGCGCGTGGGGGCCAGCCGGCTGGCGATCGTAGGCGCGGTGGTCGGTACCTTCGCCGGCCTGTTCTTCGGCCCGCTCGGGCTGTTCGTGGGACCGTTCGCCGGCGCCGTGGTCGGCGAACTGCTGCACGGGCGCCGCCTCGACGCCGGCGGCATGGGGCTGGCGACGAAGGTCGGATTCGGCACCTGGCTCGGCATCGTGTTCGGCATCGCGCTCAAGCTGATGCTGGCGTTCGCGATGCTCGGGTTGTTCGCGTGGGGATGGTGGCGCTAGCGATCCAGCCGTTCACGCGTCGATGAATGCGGCCCGTGGATGATGCCCGGGTATCGAACCCGGGGGCGACATGCCTTTCCGCTGGAGCCGCAAGCGCATGATCTGGACCATCGTGGTGACCGCGGCGCTGACCGCGCTGGTCGTTGTCATCGGCCTCAACTTCGCCACGCCGAGCAAGAAGCTCGAGCGCAAGATCGAGCATCGCTACCCGGTCTCGTCGCCGCAATTCCGGCGCGAGATGGGGGTGATGCTCGGCCTGTCGATCCTGCACGGCAACCACGTCACCGACCTGGAGAACGGCGTCGAGATCTTCCCGGCGATGCTCGAGGCGATCCGCGGCGCGCAGCACACCGTCACCTTCGAAACCTACATCTATTGGGAAGGCGAGGTCGGCCAGTGGTTCGCCGATGCACTGAGCGAACGCGCCCGCGCCGGGGTCGAGGTCAACGTCACCATCGACTGGGTCGGCAGCGTGAGCATGGATGCGTCCCAGCTCAAGGAGATGGAGGACGCCGGCGTGCACGTCCAGCGCTACCGCCCGCTGCACTGGTACAACCTGGCGCGCATGAACAACCGCACCCACCGCAAGCTGCTGGTGGTGGACGGCAGGATCGGCTTCACCGGCGGCGTCGGCATCGGCGATCCCTGGCAGGGCAACGCGCAGGACCCGGACCATTGGCGCGACATGCACTTCCGCATCGAGGGCCCGGTCGTGGCGCAGATGCAGGCGGCGTTCAACGACAACTGGATCAAGACCACCGGCCGCATCCTCAACGGCGACGCCTACTTCCCGCCTATCGAAAGCGCCGGCGACATGGACGCGCACCTGTTCATCAGCTCGCCTGCCGGCGGCAGCGAAAGCATGCACCTGATGTACCTGATGTCGATCGCGGCGGCCGAACACAGCATCGACCTGGCGGCTGCCTACTTCATCCCCGACGAGCTGATCACCCAGGCCCTGATCGCGGCCCGCCACCGCGGCGTCCGCATCCGGGTGCTGCTGCCGGGCCCGAAGACCGATTCGGACGCGGCCCGGATCGCGTCCAAGTCCGGCTGGGGCCCGCTGCTGCTGGCGGGGGTGGAGATCCACGAGTACCAGCCGACCATGTTCCACAACAAGATGCTGATCGTGGACCGGGAGCTGGTCTCGGTCGGGTCCACCAATTTCGACCTGCGGTCGTTCCAGCTCAACGACGAGGCCAGCCTCAACGTCTATGATCGGGACTTCGCGCAGCGCATGACCGCCGTGTTCGAAGCCGACCTGGCGCTGGGCAGGCCCTACGACTACGAAAGCTGGAAGAACCGCCCTTGGACCGAAAAGTTCGCGGAAACCTTCATCCTGCCGTTGCGCTCGCAGCTCTGACCCCGTTCGACCCGGACGTGGGCACGCGCCTGGCGGCGGCCATGGCCGATGCCCAGGACAAGCTGTTCCGCCTGGTCGCGGCGATCCCGCTGCTGCTGCTGGCGATCGCCATCGTCTTCCTGGCCTGGTGGCTGGGCCGGCGCATCGGCCGGCGCCGCTTGCGCTGGTTGCCGGCGCACAGCGACAACCCCTACCTGGACGGCCTGCTGCGGCGTGTCGCCCAGGCCATCGTGGTGATCCTGGGCCTGGTGCTGGCGCTGAACCTGCTCGGCGCCACCGCCCTGGTCGGCGCGGTGCTGGGCTCGGCCGGCGTGGTCGGCCTGGTGCTGGGTTTTGCGTTCAAGGACGTGGCCGAGAACTATATCGCCGGCGTGCTGCTGAGCCTGCGCCGCCCGTTCGCGCCCGGCGACCACCTGTTGGTCGACCAGTACGAGGGCAAGGTGATCGCGGTGACCGCGCGCACCACCCTGCTGATGACCCTGGACGGCAACCAGCTGTCGCTGCCCAACGGCCTGGTGTTCCGCTCGGTGGTCACCAACTTCACCGCCAATCCCAAGCGCCGCTTCGACTTCGCCCTGCCGGTGGACCCGGGCGAATCGCTCAGCCGCGCGCGCGACCTGGGACTGACGGCCATGGCCAAGGTCGAAGGCGTGCTCGAGGATCCGGCACCGTCGTGGTCGGCCGACGGATACAACCTCAAGGGCATCGACCTGCGCTTCTTCGGCTGGATCGACCAGCGCCACAACGACGTGGGCAAGGTCCGCAGCGAAGCCCTGCGCGCGGTGCGCGGCGCCTTCGCGCGCGCCGGCGTGCGCGGGCCGGAAACCGTGCGTTACCGCGAAGAGGACAAGCAGGTCGGGCACGAGGATGCCGCCGTCGACACCTCGGTCAACACCGACATCGACGCCCAGCTTGCCGCGGCGCAGCGCGCCAGCGACAAGGACCTGCTGACGCCACCGTCGACGCCTGCGCCATGAAACGCACGATCCGGAATCGCATCCTTGCAGTGGCGGTCGCGCTGGCGATGCTCTCCCTCGCGCTTCCGCTGCATGCCCAGGACGCGGCGACGGTAGATACGCGTAGCATCGATGCCTGCGTCGCGGTCGAGAACGACGCCATGCGCCTGGCCTGCTACGACGCGGTCGCCGGCCGCGACGCGCGCACGCCCGAACAGGCCGATGCCGCGGCCGAGCGCGCCGCCGAAGTGGCCGGCAAGCTCAACCTGTTCCGCCGCGACGCGGAACTGCCGAGCGACTCGGTCGTGGGCCGCGCGCTGGCCAACGTCGGCAAGGGATCGCTGCAGGACAGCCGCTGGGAGCTGGCGCGCGACTCCAAGCTGGGGCTGTTCAACTTCCGCGCCTACAAGCCGGTCTACCTGTTCCCGGTGTTCTGGACGGCGGACACGAACCTTCGCCCGCATTCGCCCAACCCCGACAACACCGTCACGCAGGACGCCGCGCTCGAGCAACTCGAGGCCAAGTTCCAGATCAGCTTCAAGACCAAGGTGGTGGAGAACCTGTTCGGGGACAACGGCGACATCTGGACCGCCTATACCCAGAGCTCGCGCTGGCAGGTCTACAACAGCGAAGAGTCGCGGCCGTTCCGCGAGACCAACTACGAGCCGGAAGTGATGCTCGCCTTCCGCACCGGCTACAGCGTGCTCGGCTGGAAGGGACGGCTGGCGGCGGTCGGCATCAACCACCAGTCCAACGGCCGCGCCGATCCGTTCTCGCGCAGCTGGAACCGGGTGGTCTTCAACATCGGCCTGGACCGCGAAGGCTGGGCGCTGAACCTGCGGCCGTGGATCCGGGTGCCCGACGGCAACGACGACGACAATCCCGACATCTCCGACTACATGGGCCGCGGCGACGCCACCCTCGTGCGGGTGCTGCCCAACGGCCAGCAGTTCTCGCTGATGCTGCGCCATTCGCTGCGCGGCGGCAGCCAGTCGCATGGCGCGGTGCAGTTCGACTGGGCGTTCCCGCTGCTCGACAGCTTCCGCGGCCACCTGCAGGTTTTCGACGGCTACGGCGAGAGCATGATCGACTACAACCACCGCACGACCTACGTGGGCCTCGGCATCTCGCTCATGGAGTGGTATTGATAGCGTAGGAGCGGCGGCAGCCGCGAACACAAGGGAGGAGGTTCGCCATGAAGGCAAGAAGGATCCTGTCGCTCGACGGCGGCGGCATACGCGGCCTGGTCACCTGCCGCTGGCTCAAGGGCGCCGAAGATGCGCTGCTCGCAGCCGGCAAGCCCGGCCTGATGAAGAGTTTCGACCTGTATGCGGGCAGCTCGACCGGCGCGATCGTGGCCAGCGGGCTGGCCATCGGGCTCTCGCCCGACGCCATCGCGCAGATGTACCACGAGCACCGCCACACCATCTTCCCGGGCATGGCCAACCGCCTGTGGTCGCGCGCGACGCGGCTGTTCAGCGACGGCCCGTCGGCACCGCGCTACGACGGCAAGGGCCTGGAAAAGGTGCTCAAGCGCGCCTTCGGCGATACCCGCCTGGGCCAGGTCAAGGTGCCGCTGCTGGTCACCGGCTACGACACGATCGCGCGCACGCCGGTGATCTTCAAGAGCTTCAAGGCGGCGCACAAGGACCTGCCCCTGTGGGAAGTGTGCCGCGCCTCGGCCGCCGCACCGACGTATTTCCCGGCGCACGGCATGAAGATCGAGAACCGCCAGTGCGCGCTGATCGACGGCGGCGTGGTCGCCAACAACCCGACCGCCTGCGCCATTGCCGAGGCGATGCGCAAGGACGCCCGCGCCGAGATCCCGCAGGACCTGGTGGTGCTGTCCATCGGCACAGGCGCGCGCACCCGCAGCATCGACCTGAAGTCGGCGCGCGAATGGGGCGCGCTGGAGTGGGCGGTGCCGATCATCGACGTGCTGTTCGACGGCAACGCCGACTCGGTCGACTACATCGCCCGCCACCTGGTCGGCGACAGCTATTTCCGCCTGCAGACCGAACTGGCCATCGGCATGGACGAGATGGACGACGTCAGCGAGACCAACATCGCCGCGCTCGAGGCCGTCGCCCGCGACTACCTGGCCAAGGCCACCACCCGCAACCAGCTCAAGCGCCTGGCCACCTTGTTGTAGGAGCCTCAGGCGACGACGACGGGGATCTTGCCGATGCGTGCCTGCCATTCGCGCGGGCCGGTGGCGTGCACCGACTCGCCGGTGGAGTCGACCGCCACGGTCACCGGCATGTCCTGCACGGTGAACTCGTAGATCGCTTCCATGCCCAGGTCCTCGAACGCGACGACGCGCGCGGCCTTGATCGCCTTGGACACCAGGTAGGCGGCGCCGCCGACCGCCATCAGGTAGGCCGAGCCGTGCCTGCGGATGGCGTCGATCGCGATCGGTCCGCGCTCGGCCTTGCCGACCATGCCCAGCAGGCCGGTCTGCTCGAGCACCTGCGCGGTGAACTTGTCCATGCGCGTGGCCGTGGTCGGGCCCGCCGGTCCGACGACCTCGTCGCGCACCGGGTCGACCGGGCCGACGTAATAGATGAAGCGCCCGCGCAGGTCGACGGGCAGCGCCTCGCCCTTGTCGAGCATGCCGACCATGCGCTTGTGCGCGGCGTCGCGTCCGGTGAGCAGCCTGCCATTGAGCAGCAGCGTCTCGCCGGGCTTCCACGAAGCGACATCGGCCTTCGTCAGCGCGTCGAGATCGACGCGGCGCGCGTTCTGCGGGCTGTAGGTGAGCTTCGGCCAGTCCTCGAGCGAGGGCGGATCCAGCATCACCGGACCGCTGCCGTCCAGGGTGAAATGCGCGTGCCGGGTCGCGGCGCAGTTGGGGATCATCGCCACCGGCAGGTTCGCCGCGTGGGTCGGGTAATCCTTGACCTTGACGTCGAGCACCGTGGTCAGGCCGCCCAGGCCCTGCGCGCCGATGCCCAGTGCGTTGACCTTCTCGAACAGCTCCAGGCGCAGTTCCTCCGCCCGGCTGGACGGCCCGCGCGCCTGCAGTTCGGTGATGTCGATCGCCTCCATCAGCGATTCCTTGGCCAGCAGCATCGCCTTCTCCGCGGTGCCGCCGATGCCGATGCCGAGCATGCCCGGCGGACACCAGCCGGCGCCCATGGTCGGCACCGTCTTCAGCACCCAGCCGACGATCGAGTCCGACGGATTGAGCATGGCGAACTTGGACTTGGCCTCCGAGCCGCCGCCCTTGGCCGCGACGATCACGTCGACCTTGTTGCCCGGCACGACCTTGACGTTGACCACGCCCGGCGTGTTGTCCCTGGTGTTGATGCGCTTGCCCGCCGGATCGGCCAGCACCGACGCGCGCAGCTTGTTGTCCGGATGGTTGTACGCGCGACGCACGCCTTCGTGGACCATGTCCTCCACGCCCATCGTGGCATCGTCCCAGCGCACGTCCATGCCGATCTCGAGGAACACGGTGACGATGCCGGTGTCCTGGCAGATCGGGCGGTGGCCCTCGGCGCACATCCGCGAGTTGATCAGTATCTGCGCGATCGCATCCTTCGCCGCCGGGGACTTTTCGCGCTCGTAGGCCGCCGAAAGGCTGCGGATGTAGTCCACCGGGTGGTAATAGCTGATGTACTGCAGGGCATCGGCGATGGACTGGACCAGGTCTTCCTGCCTGATCGACACGGGTGTGGACTGGCTCACGATGGCGTTGCTGTCCCGGGGCGGGTGGACCGATATTGTATCGCCGCGGTCGGAGGCGCAGGATGGCTCCGGGCCACGGTCTGGGGAGTGCCATGGGCAAGGACAGCGGGAGCACGGGAAACGGCAGGGGCAAATTCGACGGAATCGGCGGCGCCATGCGCGACATGAAGCTGCTGCTGACCGACATGGTCGGCGGCGGCAAGCCCGATCCGGCCCAGCGACTGCTGATCGAAGTGTCGTTCGGGATGATGGGCTACGTGGCCAAGTCCGACCGCCTGGTCACCAGCCACGAATCCGGCCTGGCCAACCGGGTGATGGACGAGACCGACCTGTCGCTGGCCGCGCGCGCAATGGCCCTGGAAGCCTTCGAGCGCGGCATGCTCCGCAACATCGACGCGGCCGCCGAACGGGCCAGGTTCACCGCGGTGCACCCTGCCGGTTCCGCCGAGAACGATCGCCTCCACAACCTGCTGCTGCAGATGGCCGCCGCCGACGGCAGGCTGGAACGGCGCGAATACGAAGCGATGGTGGAGATCACGCGCGGCCTTGGCCAGCCGGCCGAATCCCTGGAGGGGCGGATGGCACTGCACGGGATCACGATCAGGCGCTGACCGGTGATGTAAGTTTGGCAGGTGCCTGCACCCTCGCCTGCCAATCCCCGCCCCAGCCTGCGCGAGCGCGTGGGCGCCCTGCGCAACCTGCCGCCCTTCCTGCGCGAGATCTGGGCAACCAGCAAACCGCTGACCTTGGCGACCCTCGGCCTGCGCCTGCTGCGCGCGCTGATGCCGATCGCGACGCTGTACATCGGCAAGCTGATCATCGACGAGGCAGTGCGGCTGGTCGGCACCGGGCCCGCCTTGAACGGCGTGGGCTTCGACGACCTGGCCAGCGCCTGGCAAGGCGGCGCCCTCGACCACCTCGCCCTGCTGCTGGGCGCGGAGTTCGCGCTGTCGATCGCCTCCGACCTGTCGGGCCGGCTGGTCGGTTATTGCGACGGCCTGTTGTCGGAACGTTTCACCAACGCCACCAGCATCCGCCTGATGGAACACGCGGCCACCCTGGACCTGGAGGATTTCGAGGACCCGGACCTGCAGGACAAGCTCGATCGCGCCCGGCGCCAGACCATGGGCCGGATGAGCCTGATGGGGCAGATCTTCGGCCAGGCCCAGGACATCGTCACCGTCGTCAGCTTCGGTGCCGGCCTGTTGATCTACGCACCGTGGCTGATCGTGCTGCTGGCGGTGGCGCTGCTGCCGGCCTTCGTCGGCGAGGCGCACTTCAACGCGCTCAACTACAGCCTCAACTTCGCCTGGACCCCGGAGCGGCGCCAGCTCGAGTACCTGCGGCAGATGGGCGCGAGCGTGGAGACGGCCAAAGAGGTCAAGATCTTCAACCTCAACCGCTTCTTCATCGCGCGGTTCCGCGAGCTGTCGGACAAGTTCTACCTGGCCAACAAGGCGCTGGCCGGCAAGCGCGCGTTCTGGGGCACGCTGCTGGCCGCGCTGGGCACGGCCGGCTACTACGTCGCCTACGCCTACATCGCCTGGCGCACGGTGCACGGCGACTTCAGCATCGGCGACCTGACCTTCCTGGCTGGCAGCTTCCGTCGCCTGCGCCAGTTGCTCGAAGGCCTGCTGGTCGGCTTCTCGCAGGTCGCCGGGCAGGCGCTGTACCTGGACGACCTGTACTCGTTCTTCGAGATCGAACCGGAGATCCGCACGCGCGCCGACGCAGCACCAGTGCCGTGTCCCATCGCCCGCGGCTTCGTGTTCGAGAACGTCGGCTTCCGCTACCCGGATGCAGCGCGCTGGGCGCTGCGCGGCCTGGACTTCGAACTGCGTGCCGGCGAAGTGCTGGCCCTGGTCGGTGAGAACGGCGCCGGCAAGACCACCCTGGTGAAACTGCTGGCACGGCTGTACGACCCCGACGAGGGCCGGATCCTGCTCGACGGCCGCGATCTGCGCGACTACGACCTGGAGGACGTGCGCGCCAACATCGGCGTGATCTTCCAGGACTTCGTCCGCTATCACCTCACCGTTGGCGAGAACATCGGCGTCGGCCAGGTCGAGGACATGGGTGACCGCGCGCGCATCGAGGCCGCCGCGCACCGCTCCGGCGCCGACGAGGTCGCCGCGGGCCTGCCGCTGGGTTACGACCAGCTCGTGGGCCGCCGCTTCAAGACCGGCGTCGACCTGTCCGGCGGCCAGTGGCAGAAGATCGCGATCGCCCGCGCCTACATGCGCGACGCGCAGGTCATGATCCTGGACGAACCGACCGCGGCCCTGGACGCGCGCGCCGAGTTCGAAGTGTTCAAGCGCTTCCGCGAACTGTCGGACGACCGCACCGCGGTACTGATCTCGCACCGCTTCTCCAGCGTGCGCATGGCCGACCGCATCCTGGTGCTGGCCGACGGCAGGCTCGAGGCCTCCGGTACGCACGAGCAACTGATGGCCGAGGGCGGCCGCTATGCCGAGCTGTTCGAGTTGCAGGCCGCCGGCTACCGATAATTCACGCCGGCTGTCCTAGGCTCCGGGCATCCCCCCACGCAGGAGCCCCCCATGGCCAGGCAGCAATCGCGCGAGAACCTCTACAACGGCTTGCCGTCGGTGACGAGCCACCGCGGCAAGGGCCCGGCCGGATACGTGCGCCCCGACGCCAGCATCGCCGACGACATCGTCGACAGGCTGACCGAGGACGACAGCCTCGACGCCAGCCAGATCCTGCTCCAGGTCGACGGCGGCATCGCCATCCTCACCGGCAACGTGCCTTCGCGCGCGATGAAACATCGGGCCGAGGATCTTGCCGCCGCGGCCAGCGGCGTGCGCGACGTGCGCAACCGGATCCGCGTCGACGACGGCTCCGCTTCCGGCGGGCCGCCGGGCAAGGCGGTGCGCCAGGGCCGCGACTGAGTCCAGCCAGGTCGGTTATGGTGCGCGGAACCATGGAGGTCCAAATGGCCGGTCCCAGCCGCGTTCCCCGCCTCGCCATCCTGATCGACGCCGACAACGCCAACCCGGCGCGCCTGCCGCAGTTGCTGGCCGAGATCGCCAAGCTCGGCAACGCCAGCGTGCGCCGCGCCTACGGCAACTGGACCTCGGGCCATTTGGGCAGCTGGAAGGACGGCCTGCTCACCCACTCGATCACGCCGATCCAGCAGTTCAACTACACCACCGGCAAGAACGCCACCGACAGCGCGCTGATCATCGACGCGATGGACCTGATGTACGCCGGCAACCTCGACGGTTTCTGCATCGTTTCCAGCGACAGCGACTTCACCCGCCTGGCCGCGCGCATCCGCGAGCAGGGCCTGACGGTGTACGGCTTCGGCGAGGAGAAGACGCCCAAGGCCTTCGTCGCGGCCTGCGACAAGTTCGTCTACACCGAGAATTTCGACGTCGACGAGGGCAACGGCCACGACGCCGGCGAAGGCAAGGAAAAGAAGCCGGCGGCGAAGAAGGCCAGGCCCAAGCGCGACCGCCGCCTCGACGGCCTGTTGCGCGAGGCGGTCGACGCCGCCTCCGACGACAGCGGCTGGGCGCACCTGGGCGCGGTAGGCAACAACCTTGTGCGCCTGGCCTCGGACTTCGACCCGCGCAACTGGGGCTTCCGCAAACTCAAGGACCTCGTCGCCGCCCACCCCGGCTATCTCGTCGAAGACCGCACCAGCCCCGACGGCAAGACCAGCAACATCTATATCCGCAGCAAGTGAGGGTTGTTTTTGACGCGGATCAACGCGGATCAGGAAGGCGGATCAACACGGATAAAGCCAAGAGAAATGGGTTGAAGCAACTGATGGCAAGTCGCCCCAAGCCACTCCCGCTCTATCCGCGTGAATCCGTTTTTTATCCGCGTTGATCCGCGTCAAAAAAGACCTTCCTACGCCGGCGGATAGCGGAGGACGTCGTCGATCAGGCGGGCGGCTTCGTTGAGGTCGTGGGTGGGGGTCTTGCCGGGGGACATGATGTGCAGGACCTGCCAGCCGCGGGCGGTGAAGTCGTCGGCGATGAGGCGGCGGTGGCAGCGCCACCACACGGCTTCGGCGCACACCACCGCGGTGCGTGCGCGCAGCGCCTGTTGCATCAAGCGTTCGCGCGCCTGCACGAATTCCGGCGTGGCCATGTAGTCGGCGTAACCGCGGAACGCCGCTACCCGCCAGGCGCCGTTCGGCGAATCCGCGGCCGGGTCGCGGCGTCCGCCCAGGGCCGGCATCGGCAGGTAGTCGATCCCCTCGCCGGCCAGCGCCGGCGCCATCGCCTGCGGCGAATACTGCGGATTGCGCCTGGACCCGGCGAAGCGACGCACGTCCACCAGGCAGGCGATCGCGTTCTCCCCAAGCAGCGCCACGAAGTCCTCCCATGGGCGGGTGGAATGACCGATCGTCCACAGCGTGCCGGTTTCGACCTCCATGGGTTCAGGATGCCAGCGTGGCGATGAAGCCGCCTTGACGCGGCCGCGACTAGGCTGGATGCGATGCCGCCAGACGGCGCCCACATCCGGACCCCGACATGACCGAAGGCAACCACGGCCTGGCCCGATCGGCGCAGATCCTGCGCTTCCTGCTCAAGTACCGCAGCGCCGGCGTGTTCACCGGGCTCGACCTGGACGTCGTGCCCGCGCCCGGCGACGAGCCGCCTCCGACCGCCGGCAAGCCGGAGGAATTCGTCGACGACCTCGAGGCGCTGGGCCCGACCTTCGTCAAGATCGGCCAGGCGCTGTCCACGCGCCCCGACATGGTGCCGGCCGCCTACATCGCCGCGCTGGAACGCATGCAGGACGACGTCGCGCCCATTCCCTTCGACGAGGTGCGCACCACCATCGAGGAAGCGCTGGGCGCGCGCCTGAACAAGCTGTTCGCCAGCTTCGACCCGGAACCGCTGGGTTGCGCGTCGCTGGCCCAGGTGCACCGCGCGACGCTGCGCGACGGCTATCCGGTGGCGGTGAAGGTGCAGCGCCCGGGCGTGGCCGAACAGATCCGCGCCGACCTCGACGCGCTGGCCGCGATGGCCGGCAAGGCCGACCGCCTCACCGACCTGGGCCGGCGCGTGCACTTCGCCGACTGGGTGCACGAGTTCCGCAAGACCCTGATGGCCGAACTCGACTATCGCGCCGAGGCCGAGAACCTGGAACGCTTCGGCCAGCACCTGCGCGAGTACCGCGAGCTGTTCGTGCCCGCCCCGCTGTGGGACTACACCGCGACCCGGGTGCTGACCATGCAGCTGGTGCACGGCACCAAGGTCACCGCGATCAGCGGCCTGCACCGCACCGAGCACGATCTGTCGCGCCTGGCCTCGGCGCTGGTGCGCGGCTACCTGGACCAGGTGTTCGTGCACGGCGAGATCCACGCCGACCCGCACCCGGGGAACCTGCTGCTCACCGGCGACGGTCGCCTGGCCCTGTTCGACCTGGGCATGATCGCGCACGTGCCGCCGCGCCAGCGCGAGCGCCTGCTCAAGCTGCTGTTCGCCGCGGTCGACGGCCGCGGCGAGGAAGTCGCCTGCGAAACCATCGCCATGGGCACGCGCCTGGAGTCGTACGACGAGGAGCGCTTCATGCGCGAAGTCGGGCAGATGGTCGCGCGCTATGCCGCGCACAGCCGCTCGGGTTCGCAATCCGAAGGCCGGCTGATGCTGGAACTGGTCGCATTGTCGACCGCCTCCGGCCTGCGTTCGCCGCCGGAGCTGAGCCTGCTGGGCAAGACCCTGCTCAACCTGGAGCAGGTGTCCGATGCGCTCGACCCGGAACTCGACGTCAAGCGCGTGGTCGAGCGCCACCTCGAGCACGTCATGCGCGAACGGCTGAAGAAGTCGCTGTCGCCGTCCAACATCGCCAGCGAACTTATGGAGGTACAGGCGCTGCTGCGCGACTCGCCGCGCAAGATTTCCGACCTGCTGTCGTTGTTGTCGGAGAACCGCATGCAGGTGCGCGTCGACGGCCTGGCCGACTCGCCGCTGATGGAGAGCCTGCAGAAGATCGCCAACCGGATCAGCGCCGGCCTGGTCACCGCCGCGCTGATCGTGGCCTCGGCGATGATGATGCGGGTCGACACCGACGCCCGCCTGTTCGGCTATCCGGCCATCGCCCTGGTGCTGTTCCTGGTCGGCGCCGGACTGGGCCTGGCCATCGTGCTCAGCGCCCTGCTGGGCGACCGCAAGGCCAAGCCGCGGGAGGAACGGGGACCGCGGTAGGGCCCCAACCGATACAATAGGGGTTTCCGCACAACTCCCCCACGCCGCATGTCCTCCGCCTTCGGCACCGAAACCGTGCTGGACGTCCGCCACTGGACGGACGACTACTTCAGCTTCACCACGACCCGCGATCCCGGGCTGCGCTTCACCAGCGGCCAGTTCGTGATGCTGGGCCTGGAGATCCCGCAGCCCGACGGCTCGACGAAGCCGTTGCTGCGCGCGTACTCGATCGCCAGCGCCAGCTGGGAAGAGCAGCTGGAGTTTTTCAGCATCAAGGTGCCCGACGGCGCGCTGACCTCGCGCCTGCAGCACGTCAAGCCCGGCGACAAGGTCCTGGTCGGGCGCAAGCCCACCGGCACGCTGCTGGTCCACGACCTGCACCCGGGCCGCAACCTGTACCTGCTGGGCACCGGCACCGGCTTCGCGCCGTGGCTGTCGATCATCAAGGATCCGGAGACCTGGGAACGCTTCGAACACGTGGTGCTGTGCCATGGCGTGCGCCAGGCCAGCGACCTGTGCTATCGCGACGAGATCACCCAGGTGCTGCCCGAGCACGAGTTCCTGGGCGAGCTCGTGCGTGGCCGCCTGCACTACTACCCGGCGGTGACGCGGGAGGATTTCGTGCACGAAGGCCGCCGCCACCGCGGCCGCCTCACCGACCTGATGGCCAGCGGGCAGATGATGGCCGACCTGGGCCTGCCGCCGCTGGACCCGGACCACGACCGCGCGATGCTGTGCGGCAGCCCGGGCATGCTGGCCGACTTCCGCGCCCTCCTCGACGGCCGCGGCTTCACCGCCTCCCCCCGCATCGGCACCCCCGGCCACTACGTCTTCGAACGCGCCTTCGTCGAGAAATGATCGCGGCGGGCAAGCTCTTTTTTGACGCGGATCTACGCGGATATAAAGGCCGATCAACGCGGATAGAGCTGTAGTGGGCCGTGGCGACCGGCTCCAGTGGCCGCATACCCATTCTTCTTGGCTTTATCCGCGTTGATCCGCTCTTCCATCCGCGTTATCCGCGTCCTGCGTTTGAGGTATCTCTTTAGGTGAGACCCGTAAGGGGTTGAATTGGTTGCGGGTGCGGGCGTGTGCCTGCATAGGTACTAAAATTGCGACCATGAAGATCGGGCATGACGAGTTGACCGGGCGGCAACGGGCGATCCTGGAGTTCGTGCGCGAGCGCATCGCGGCCGACGGGATGCCGCCGACGTGGGCGGAGATCGCCGCGGCATTCGGCTTCCGGCAGACGCGGGCGGCGCAGAAACACCTGCAGGCGATCGCGGCCAAGGGCTACCTGGAGTTGCTGCCGGGGAAGGCGCGCGGGATCCGGCTGGCGGAGGGGACTGCGGAGGGGATCGGGGCTCGCGGCTTCCGCCGCTCCCACCATACGTTGCAGGTGCCGGTGCTGGGGCGCGTGGCGGCGGGCGTACCAATCGGCGCGGATGCCGGGGTCGAACGCATGCTGGCGCTGGATCCGGCGCTGTTCTCGCTGCAGCCCGACTACCTGCTGCGGGTGCACGGCGATTCGATGCGCGACGAGGGCATCCTCGACGGCGACCTGGTCGGCGTGCATCGGCAGGCGCAGGCGCGCGACGGCCAGGTGGTGGTCGCGCGGCTGGACGAGGAACTGACGATCAAGCGCCTGCGGTTGCAACGCGATCGCATCGCGCTGTTGCCGCGCAATCCGGACTACGCCCCGATCGAAGTGCTGCCGGGCCAGGACTTCGCGATCGAGGGCCTGTACTGCGGCCTGGTCCGCAGTCACTGAGCGCCGCGCCATGGGCCAGGTGCTCGCACTGGATGCATTGCTGTCGGCGCAGCGCGTGTGGCGCGGCCGGCCGGTGGCGCCGCCGCGCACGGCGATGCCGACCGGCCATGCGGCGCTGGACGACGTGCTGCCCGGTGGCGGCTGGCCGGAGGCGGCGCTGACGGAAGTGTTGCTGCCGGCCGACGGCGTGGGCGAACTGCGCCTGTTGCTGCCGACCCTGGCCCGGCTGACGCAGGCCGCACAACCGGTGGTGCTGGTCGCGCCGCCCTACCTGCCCTTCCCCGCCGGCTGGCGCCAGGCCGGCGTCGACCTGGCGCATCTGCACCTGGTCGAAGCGGGCGCGCGCGACGCGTTGTGGGCCGCCGAGCAATGCCTGCGTTCGGGTTGCGTGGGCGCGGTGCTGGCCTGGCCGATGCGTTCCCGCGGCATGCATGCCGACGAACGTACCCTGCGCCGCCTGCAGGTCGCCGCCGACAGCGGGCGCGCGCTGGGTTTCGTGTTCCGGGAATCGCGCGAGGCGGCCAATGCTTCGCCTGCCGCGTTGCGCATCGCGATCGAAGGCGTGCCGCCGCGGTTGCGCGTGCTCAAGTGCCGCGGCGGCAATGCCCCGGCGCGCCTGCTGCCGATGCCGGCGGCGGGCAACGCCTGAAGGCACGGCCATGCTCTGGGCCTGCATCCTGCTTCCTGCCTCCGAATCGGCGCGCTGGCGCGAACTGCTCGCGGCCTGGGCGTATCGCTACAGTTCGCAGGTCGCCACCTGCTTCGACAACGCCGTGGTGCTGGAGATCGCCGCCAGCCTGCGCCTGTTCGGACCGTGGCCGATGTTCGAACGGCGCCTGCGCGCGGACCTGGAAGCGCTCGGCGTCGCCCATCGCATCGCGGTCGCGCCCAATGCGCGCGCGGCCTGGGTGTTGGCCGGCATGCACGACGGCGTGGCGATCGTGCACGCGGCCACCCTCGACACCGCGCTGAAGCGGATCCCGGTGTCGCGTGCGCGGCTGGACCCGACGCATGCGCGCGCCCTGCACGCGATGGGCCTCCGCCGGCTGGGGCAGCTGTTCGCAGCGCCGCGCGAGGCGCTGGGCAAGCGCTTCGGCACCGGGTTGCTGCGCCACCTGGACCGCCTGCGCGGCGCCCCCGATCCGTTCACCACTTACACCCCGCCCGACCGCTTCGACCTGCGCATCGAACTGGGTTTCGAAGTCGAAAGTTCGCAGGCGCTGCTGTTCCCGCTGCGGCGCCTGACCGCCGCGCTGGGCGCCTACCTGGCCGGCCGCGATGGTGGCGTGCAGCGTTTCGTCGTGCACCTGGAGCACGAAGGTTCAGGGCGCGAAGACCATCCCGATACCCGGGTCGTGGTCGGCCTGCTCGCGGCCGA
>NZ_JARUVM010000004.1 GCF_029763755.1 Luteimonas sp. 8-5 | reverse complement strand
CGGCCCGGCCAGCATTCCGCCGTTCGCGGCGCCTGCCGCGCCGCCGGCGAGCGCCGCGCTGCCGGCGCCAAGGATGTGGTCCTTCTTCAGCATGCCCATGGCATTCCCCTTCGTGGACGGCACACGGCCGACGCTAAGGTCGGCCGTGTTCATACGGTGTGTAGGAGCGGCGGGAGCCGCGATCGCGGCTCCGCCGCTCCCACCATTACTCAGCGGCCGTCGCGGTCGGCATCGCCGGGCATCGCCCGCTCGATGTGGTGCCAGCCGTCGCGCACGGCCTCGCGGGCCTCGCCCCAGGCCAGGCGCGAACGCGCACGGCTGGAGTCCCAGTCGCGCTCGAGCTGCGGCTCGATGTCCTCGAAGCGCTGGCCGCGATACTGGCCATAGGTGTCGTAGCCGTACTGGTAGGCCGGCTGGTAGTCGCTCCAGTCGCGACCGGTCGAGTAGTACGGGGTGCTCTTGTAGCTGTTCTCGAAGTGCGCGGTGTACTCGGTCGGATTGACCACCTCGGCCAGCGAGTCGCCCGCCTTGGCACCGATCGCGCCGCCGGCCAGCGCACCGACCACCGTGCCGGCCGGACCGGCCACGGAACCGATCGCACCACCCGTCACCGCACCGGCGATCGCGCCCGTGCCTGCACCAATGCTGTGATCCTTCTTGACGTCGCTCATCGTGTTCTCTCCTGTCGTGGGGCCGCGGCTCGTGCCGCGGTTTCCGCATGCTGGAATGCGCGCGGTTGAGTCGGGGTGAAGCCGCGCCCTGTTCAGGACTCACGCACGAAAAACATTCATCGCGCCGTTACCGATGTCACGTGAACATCGACGCTCCACGCAGAGGAAACCGACGATGGCCACGTCCACGAAACGCAGCGAGATCGAAAGCCTGGAACGCGCCTTCTGGCAGTCGCTGGTCGACGACCAGCCCGAGGTCGCCTCCGGCATGCTCACGCCCACCGCGCTGATGGTCAGCGCCAACGGCGCAATGTCGTTCGACCCGCCCACCTACGAGAAGATGGCGCGCAATCCGAAGCACAGCCTGCTCGACTACCGCTTCTCCGACCTGGACGTGCTGTTCCCCAGCGACGACGTGGCGATCGCCACCTACCGCGCCTGGCAGAAGTACGAGAAGGACGGCGCCACCATCGAGGAGGACGTGGTCGACTCGTCGACCTGGCTGCGCATCGACGGCAAGTGGCGCTGCGCGGCGCATACCGAGACGCGCGCGGGCTGACTCCTAGGGCGCGGCCTCGGGCGCGCTGAAGTTGTTGCCGTACATGCCTGAGCGGTCGAAGCAGCACACCCGCTTCTTGCCGTGCTCGAGCATGTCGATGGCGGCGTGCAGGCGCTTGCCACGGGTTTCGGCCTTCTTGCCCGAGGTCATCCACGCGATCCAGTCGCGGCGCGCGACCGTCGTGGCCGCGTCCCAGGTGGCCCTGGCCGCCGGGCTCGCCTTCAACGCGGCGCGCAGGTCGGCAGGCACCGCAGGTTCCAGCTCCTTCTCCAGCGGTGCGATCTCAACCGCGACGGCATCGCCGGGTTCGGCCTTGGCCGCTTCGCGCAGCGCCCTGGGCACCTTCCGCCAGTGGCTGCCGTTGCCGGCGGGCTCCAGCGTGGCCTCGAACGGCTGGCCGCCGAGCGTGCCGCCCACGCTGGTCATGCTCCGCGTCGGCAGTTTCGCACTCGCATCCGCCGGCAGGACCAGGAACGTCCAGGTGGCGCCCCTGGGGCTGGCGGGCCGGGAAAGACGGGCCTTGAATCGGATCATCGGCGTTGTCGAGTGCTGATCGTGACGGCCCAAGGATAAACAGTTCCGGGCCCGGGGCGGTTAGGCTTGTACGTCGGCCCCAATGGCGGGCAACGACGAAGGGGATTCCATTGCTGCAACTCGACGCCGTCCAGACCCTGGCCTTCGCGGGCATCGCGCTGTTCATCGGCTACGGCCTGTGCCGGTACATCCCGGTCCTCGGGCGCTACAACCTTCCTCCGCCGGTGATCGGCGGCCTGGTGTTCGCCATCGCCGCATGGATAGCGCACGACCGCGACACCGCCCTGTGGACCATGGACACGTCGCTGCAGACGCCGTTGATGATCGCGTTCTTCACCGCGATCGGCTTCAACGCCAGCCTCAAGCTGTTGAAGATCAGCGGCAAGCAGGTGGTGGTGTTCCTGGTCCTGGCTTCGCTGTTCGCCGTGGTGCAGAACCTGCTGGGCATGGCGGTGGCGATGGGCTTCGACCTGCATCCACTGTTCGGCGTGCTGGCAGGTTCCACTACGCTGACCGGCGGCCCGGCCACCGGCCTGGCGTTCGCGCCGCTGTTCGAGGAAGCCGGCATCCGCGGCGCGGAATCGATCGCCGTGGCCTCGGCGATGGGCGGCATCGTGCTCGGCGGCCTGATCGGCGGGCCGGTGATCACCATGATGATCCAGCGCTACAAGCTGCGTTCGACGCGGCCGGAGGACCACCACGCACCGGACGACGCGGCCACCGGCGTGCTGCTGACCGAGGCCCAGCGCGAATTCAGCGCACTCAAGAGCATCGTCGCGATCCTCGTGGCGATGTGGATCGGTGCTTGGGTGAGCGGCTGGATCTCGGCTGCCGGCATCACGCTGCCCGCCTACATCGGCGCGATGCTGGTCGGCGCGCTGATCCGCAACATCGACGACGCCAGCGGCTTCATCAAGCTGTCGGTGCCGACCGTCGAGTTGATCGGCAACATCTGCCTGGCGCTGTTCCTGTCGGTGGCGCTGATGAACCTCAAGCTGTGGGAGCTGGCCGGGCTGGCGATGCCGCTGCTGGTCAACCTCGGCCTGCAGATGGTCATCGTGTGCGCGTTCTGCATCGTGGTGTTCAAGGTCATGGGCCGCGACTACGACGCCGCGGTGATGGGCGGCGGCTTCATCGGCTTCATGCTCGGCACCACGGCCAATGCCATGGCGGTGATGCGCACCCTGGTCGAGCGCTACGGCGCGGCGCCGCGCGCCTTCCTGGTGGCGCCGCTGGTCGGTGCGTCCTTCATCGACTTCACCAATGCGCTGATCATCAACGGCTTCATCATCGCGTTCGAGTAGCCGACGGCAGCGCGCGGCGCGACAGCGTTACCCAGGTCGGCGCGTGGTCGCTGGCCTTGGGTTGCAAGCGTACCCACCGGTCCACGCCGGCGTTCTTCAGGGCTCTGGCCAGCGGGGGGTTGAGCAGCAGGTGGTCGATGCGCAGTCCGCGGTCGCGCTCGGCGTGCCGGCGGAAGTAGTCCCAGAACGTGTAGATGCGTTCGTCGGGATGCACGTGCCGCAAGGCATCGGTCCAGCCCTGTTCCAGCAAGGCCTCGAACGCCTCGCGCGATTCGGGCTGGATCAATGCGTCCTTGCGCCAGGACTTCGGGTCGTAGACGTCCTCGTCGGTGGGGATGACGTTGAAATCCCCGACCAGGGCCACCGGGTGCCCGATGTCGACCAGAGTCTTCGCGTGCCGGCGCAGCCGCGCCATCCACTTGAGCTTGTAGTCGAACTTCGGGCCGGGCTGCGGATTGCCATTGGGCAGGTAGAGGCACCCCACGACGATGCCGTGCACCGCCGCTTCCAGGTAACGGCTCTGCTCGTCCTTCGGATCGCCCGGCAGCCCGCGCCTGCTTTCCACCGGCTCCACGTCGCGGGCGAGCAGCGCGACGCCGTTCCAGGAGCGCTGCCCGTGCCAGATCGCGCCATAGCCGGCCGCTTCGATTTCCGCGAACGGGAACGCCTGGTCCATCGCCTTGAGTTCCTGCAGCGCGACGATGTCCGGCTGTTCCTTCTCCAGCCATCCAAGAAGGTGCGGCAGCCGCGTGCCGATGCCGTTGACGTTGAACGTGGCGAGCTTCAGCGTGGCGGCACGGCGGGCCATCACTCCTCCGATCGCGCCAGCGGCTTGAAGAAGGCCGCGCCCGCGGCCATGCCGCGCTCGGTCTCGGCGGCAAGGCGCTGGCGGTCGATGTCGCGGATGCGCGCCTCCAGCTCGAGGATGTCGGCCTGCGACGCGCCGAGGCGATCCAGCGCCGCCGCGCCCATCACCATCGCCGACTCGAAGGTCTCGCGCACCTGCAGGTCCACGCCGGCCTTGACCAGGTCGACGCTGTGGCGGCGGTCGTTGGCACGCGCGACCACCGGCACCTCCGGGAAATCGCCCTTGAGCAGGCGCACGATACGGGTCGTGCTCTCGGGCTTGTCCACGCATACCAGCACCACCCGCGCGTGGCCGGCGCCGGCGGCGCGCAGGATGTCCAGGCGGGTGCCGTCGCCGTAGTACACCTTGAAGCCGAAGCGCCCGGCCGAGTCCACCATTTCCGCGTTGTTGTCGATGATGGACACCTCGTACCCGCGCGCGAAGAGGAACTGGCTGGCGATCTGCCCGACCCGCCCGAAGCCGATGACCAGCGCCACCCCGGTGAGCTGGGGCGGCGGCTCGCGCCCTTCCACCACCTTTGGGTAGCGCCTGCGCAACAGGTTGAAACCGGCCATCACCAGCGGCGTGAGCACCATCGAGAGAATCACGATCGCCGTGAGCATCGCGTTCTCGCCGGCGTCGATGATCCCGGTCGCGGCCGCGGCGCCGTACAGCACGAACGCGAACTCGCCGCCCTGGGCCATGTACACCGCGCGCTCCACCGCCACCATGTGGCAGGAACCGAATACGCGCGCGACCACGTAGATGCCCAGCGCCTTCACAAGCATGTAGGCGAGCACGTAGCCCAGCACCATCAGCCAGTTGGCCATCACCACGTCGATCTGCAGCGACATGCCGACGGCGATGAAGAACAGCCCCAGCAGCACGCCGCGGAACGGCTCCACGTCGACTTCGAGCTGGTGCCGGTAGCTGGATTCGGAGAGCAGCACGCCGGCCATGAACGCGCCCATCGCCATCGACAGCCCGCCCAGCTCCATCGCATAGGCCGCGCCGAGCACGACCAGCAGCGCGGCCGCGGTCATCACCTCGCGGGCCTGCGCGGTGGCGAGCAGGCGGAACAGCGGATCGAGCAGGAAGCGCCCGGCCAGCACCAGGCCGGCGATGGCGGCCGCGCCGATCCCGATCGCCGCCCAGTCGATGCCCTGCGTGGCCGCCGTCGAACCCGGCGCAACACCAGGCGCGATGGGCGCCAGGAACGCCACCGCCGCCAGCAGCGGTACCAGCATCAGGTCCTCGAGCAGCAGGATCGCGACCATCCGCTGGCCGTTGTCCGACGCCAGCTCGCCGCGCTCCTCCAGCAGCTGCATCACGATCGCGGTCGAAGTCAGCACGAAGCCGGCACCCGCAACGAACGAAGCCGCCGGCGGAAATCCTGTGAACAGGCCCACCAGTGTCAGCAACGCCGCGCACGCCGCCACCTGGGCGAAGCCGAGCCCGAAGATCTGGTGGCGCATCGCCCACAGGCGCGAAGGCCGCATCTCCAGGCCGATGATGAAGAGGAACATCACCACGCCGAGCTCCGCTACCTGCAGGATCTCCGCCGGTTCTTCGAACACCCGCAGGCCGAACGGCCCGATCGCCAGGCCCGCGGCGAGATAGCCCAGCACCGCGCCGAGGCCGAGCCGCTTGGCCAGCGGCGCGGCGATCACCGCGCCTGCCAGCAGGATGATGACCGGCAGCAGGTCGATGCCGTGGTGCGCGGTTTCCATGGCGCTGGCTCGCTCTTCGGATGTCGGGGGATTCTAGTGCCTGCACCCCGCGCCACGGATACCATCCCCGCATGATTGGTCCCGGCCTGATCGGACCCATCGGGAAACCTGTAGCTTGTAGGCCCCGGCATACGGAAAGATCTTTCGATGCAACAGCACGAACTCGACGCCTTCTTCGACCAGCATGCCGCCGGCTATGACACGCAATGGGCGCGGATGGCGCCGATCCGCGAGAGTCTGCACTTCCTGCTCGAAACGGCGTTCGCCGACCTGCCCGAAGATGCGCGGTTGCTGTGCGTGGGTGCCGGCACCGGCGCCGAGATTGCGCATCTGGCCGCGCGGTTCCCGCGGTGGCGCTTCCTGGCGGTCGATCCCGCCCCCGGCATGATCGCCGCATGTCGCGAGCGCGCGGAGAAGGGGGACTTCGCCGATCGCTGCGAGTTCCACTGCGGCCTCGTCGAGACGCTGCCGGCGGATGCCGCCTTTGATGGTGCCACCTGCTTCCTCGTCTCGCAGTTCCTGCTCGGCCGGGCGCAACGCACCGCATTCTTCGCCGCCATCAGGCAGCGACTGCGGGCAGGCGGCATCCTGGCATGGGCCGACCTGGCCTGGGACACGAATGCCGCCGACTACCCACGGATGCTTGGGTTCTGGATGCGCACGATGTCCGGCGCCGGTCTGGACGACGAGGCGATCGAGCGCATGCGCGGCAACTATGCGAAGGACGTGGCAATCCTGCCGCCGGACGAAGTGGCGGCCCTGGTAGCCGAGGCGGGCTTCGAGGCGCCGCTTCGTTTCCACCAGGCGGGCATGATCCACGGCTGGTGCGCGCGGCTAGGGTGACTTGCCTCCGCCCGCACGACTTTGCATGAATTCCGGGAACGTCTCTTCCAGCGACGCCGTGTCCGGCAGGATGTAGAACACCCCGCCCCGCTCGAACGTCGGCTCCATGACCTGCCCGTAGAAGGCGGGCGAGACGTTGATGCATCCGTGGGAGATGCGATTGTCGTCGGGCGTAGGCGACGCAAGACGTTCGGGGCGCCTCTCGGCCGGCACCCCCGTGGCCGTGGGGTGGATGGAGACCGCGGCGTCGTAGTCCACCCACAACACGCGGCCGGCGTCGATCGACGGGCCGAAGCCGCCGACGAAACGGCCCGCCGGCGTGGTGCGGTCGCGGCCTGGAATCTCGCGTAGCGCCAGGCCGGCGATGCCGGGCGCCGTGTGGTCGCCGACCGCCGAGCCGAAGAGCCCGGGGGCCGCGCCGCGAAGCCGGCCATCGCCGCCGAACACCAGGATCTGCGCAGCGGCCTTGTCGATGATCGCGAACGGATAGCCCTGGCTGTCCTTGCTTGCGACAACCC
The DNA here is from genome assembly GCF_029763755.1 of Luteimonas sp. 8-5. GTDB lineage: Bacteria > Pseudomonadota > Gammaproteobacteria > Xanthomonadales > Xanthomonadaceae > Cognatiluteimonas. Next base: position 67,159 of record NZ_JARUVM010000004.1, on the reverse strand, counting down.
AGCCCGCCAGCTCGATCACCGTGTCGGACACCTCCTGCCCTGGCGGCAACTCGTCGACGGCGGCCACCGGCTGCTCGGCGGCATCCCTGGCGCTGGCGACGCCGGAACAGGCGAACGCCAGCGCCAACAGCAGTGCGCCAGGAAAGGAAATCCGCGGCGCAGAACCCATTAGCCGCGCGGCGGGCGGGCCGGCGCCGTCTCGAGCCTCTGCACGCGGCTTTCCAGCTGGTCCAGCCGCTGGTTGGCCTGCTGCGCGGACTGGTTGGCGGCTTCCGCACTCTGGGCCGCACCCTGCACCCGCGTGTCGAGCTGGTCGAGGCGCGAGTTGATGCCTGCGAACTCGTCGTCGTACGTGGCGCAGCTGGCAAGACCCATGGCGATGACCATCGCCAGGCCGAGCGGGCGGGCCATCTTCAGGTGATTCCTGGTCGGGAACATTCCGATCTCCTTGGTGAGGGGCATCCGGACTATAGCGGGCTTCTTTCCGGAAGCGCTGCTCACCTTCAGGCGACATTGGCCTATGTCGACGGATCGTGAAAATTTGCGGCTTACCATGACAGGCGGGCAGTGACGAGCGTCTCATTTGCGTGCAGCGAGAACGCCCACCCGTTGCGCTCGCACAGGCGCTGGACGATGCCGAGTCCGAGGCCATTGCCGTCGGAAGCAGAGGGATCGTCACCGTTGACCGGCGCGCTCGTGACCAGCGTGTTCGTTACCAGCAATTCGTGTTCCCTGATCAGGACCTTGATCGGTCCCTGCCCGCCGGGAGTCTGCTCGAACGCATTCCGCACCAGGTTGGTGACCGCGATCAGGAAGGCTTGCGGATGCCCGCGGACTACCGTCGCCGCCAGCGCTTCGACGTCGACATCGACGGATTTGCCGTTCAGCAGGTAGCGCTGCTGGTCGATCGCCCGGTCCACCAGTGGCGCCACCAGGAACTGCTCGCCGTACAGCCCGTCGTCGGCCTCGCGGGCGATGCACAGGAACAGCTCGATCGTGGACTTCATTTCCAGCGTCGCACGCCGGATCCGGTCCACCGCCCTGGCGTCCTCGGCCGACAGGTCGTTTTGTTCCAGCAATTCGAGCGCGCCCGTGATCACCGTGATCGGCGTCCGCAACTCGTGGCTGGCCGAACCCGTGAAGTCCCGCTCCCGCACCACGAACGCGCCGATGCGCTCGAGGGTCTTCTCGATGGCGCCGGCAAGGACGCCAACCTCGTCCGTTCCGAAGCGGCCGGACTCTATGAGTTCGTGGTCCCCGGCCGACAGGTGTTCCAGGTCGATGTCCGCGACCACCTCGGCGAGCTGCACCACCGGGGCGACCGCCCGTCGCATCACCAGCACCCCCAGCCCGAAGCCGAGGGCACCCAGCAGCCCTACGACACCCGTGATGAGGAGGAGCCACCACCAGTCCTCGGAGGACGCAGCCTCGATCCCTGCGACATCGAAAACCACGAATGCGCGTCCCTGTGCATTGCCGGCAGGGATCACGGCGACATGCAGCTCTTCATCGACGAACTCGTAGACGCCTTCACCGGGGACTGTTCGTGCCCACTCCCTCAGTGGCTCCGGCAAGCTGCCGACGTCGTCGTATCCCCGGATGCTCGTCCCGATATCGGGATAGTGCTCGCTGGCACGCTGAAGCTGGTTGACCAGGACGCGGTCCTCGCTGACCCGGATGGCCGCGTAGAACGCGAATCCCCAGGCCACGCTGAGCGCGACGACGCAAAGCGCGAACGCATACTCGACCCGCTTGCGCAGACTGTGCCGCGGCACTACCTGGCGTCCTCGGCAATCCGGTATCCGATACGGTGCACCGTGTGGATCAACGGCCGGTCGAACGGCCGATCGATCGCCTGCCGCAGCTTGTACATGTGGGAGCGCAGCGCATCGCCATCCGGGCGATCGTCGGCCCACAACAGCGTTTCGAGCTCATCGCGATCCACGACGGACGGGGACTCTTCCATCAGCCGCCGCAGCAACTTCATGCCGGCCGGGTTGATCTCGACACGCCGCCCCGCGCGATGCACTTGCAACGTCGATCTGTTCAACGTCAGGTCGCCGACGGCCAACAGGTTGTCGGGGTTCCGGTGGCTCCGCTTGTAGAGCGCCCGGAGGCGTGCATGCAGCTCCTGTAGCGCGAACGGCTTGACCAGGTAGTCGTCCGCGCCGGCATCGAACCCCTTGAGCCTGTCGTCGAGCGTGTCCCTGGCCGTCAGCATGAGCACGGGCGTTTCGATCCCGGCATCGGCCCGCAGCCGCTGGCAGAAGGTGAGGCCGTCCATCCTCGGGATCATCAGGTCCAGGACGATGACGTCGAAGGGGTTCGTCAGCGCCAGGTTCATGGCGGTAACGCCGTCGTGGGCGAAATCCAGCACATAGCTGATCTTCTCGAGGTACGCGGCGATGTTCTCGCAGATGTCGCGATTGTCCTCGACGATCAACGCCCTGATCGGCGCCGCCTCCAGCGTGCGTGCCATCCGCTGCCCCCTCTTCTACCAGGCATAGTCCAGCCGGAGACCGATCAACGGCTCGACTTCGCCATCATCCCTCACGTTGACGCCCCTGCGGTAGTCGAACTCGGTCTCGTCGGTCGATCCCGCCGAGGTGACGTTGATGACGTCGAGGAAAGCCGTGACGTCGATGGGACCGAAGGCGCGCCGATAGTCGACGCGAACGTTCAGCATGCCGTAACCGGGATTGCGGCCGACATTGCGCGCGATCGTCTCCCGCGAGTAACGCAGGGGTTCCCCGGGGCCCAGCACGTCCTCGTGGATGAGGTAGGCGTCCGCCGGCCTGCCGGACAGGTACTTGTAGCGCCCGGCCACTTTCCAGCGATCCGTGATCTCCCAGGTCAGGCCGAGGGTGGCCACGTGCTCGCGGTTGAACTCGTCGGCGACGGCGCCACGGCCATCCTTCCGGTCCACCTTCGCATCGTTGTACGAGTAGGTCGCGGTCGCGTACAGGCCTTCGCGAAGCGTGCCCCGGGCCACGACGTCGAGGCCATAAGAGGTGCCCTCGCCGATATTGGCGAACGTGCCGCTCGTCCGGTCCAGGTCGACCACCAAGTTGGCGAGATCCTGGTAATAGGCCTCCGTCAGCACCGACCACCTGTCGTTCGGGAAGTATTCGAAGCCGAAGCTCGCGTGGGTGATCTTCTCGTTTTCGAGGTTGTTCGCCTCGTTGGCCGCGAAGTCGAGGAACCGTGGCGACTGGTGGAAGATCCCCGCCGTCGCGAAATACCTGGCGCTACGGCCCGGCTGCCAGTTCACCCTGACCCTGGGCGACACCAGGCTTTCGCCGGTCAGGCCATCCCGTTCGAACCGCAAACCCGTGCGGATGTCCCATGAGCCGCGCTTGAACGCCTGGTCCACATAACCCGCGTAACTCGTCTCTTTCCTGCTCAGCGAAGAGTCGATGCTCTCCGGAGTCAGCACGATGTAATGCTGATCGGGGTCCGCCCGGGAGTCGTCGTCGTCGTAGACGTACCGGATCCAGTCGCGATCCAGCGTAGTGCTGTAGTCCAGGTCGACCTGGGTTACCTGGACGCCCGCACTGAACGCGCCCCAACGGTTCACCGTCGAAAAGTCGCTTCGCCAGCCGGTTTCGGTTTCGTCTTCGGCCACGGTCAGGATGCCTTCCCGCACCGGAAAATCGGAGGCGGGCGAGCCGGCGGGCACGAGGTCGGGATAGGCTTCGCCCTCGGAACTGATCTTGTTGCTGGCCCGGCGGTAGACCTTGTTGGTCCAGACGGCATCCGCACCGATCAGCGATCGCAGGGTGAACCCGTGCAGGTCGCTGTCCTGTTCGAAGTCGAGTAGCGCCGTATCTTCGAAGTTGGGGGATTCGTGGACGTGTTCGACGCCGCGGGTGTAGGTCTCGCGCGTGTCGATGAGCAGCACTTCGAGGGTGTTGGTCGGGTTGATCGGCACGGCCGACTTGACGATGACGTCCCTCAATATGGGATCGCCGATGTCGAGTTCCTCGATGTCCTCGAAGAAGGCACCGAAATCCAGCCGGCGCGCGGAGACGAGCACGGTGGAATCGTCGGTGAGTCCGAGCGGCCCGTCGTAGCCGACCTCGTTGCCTGCCAGGTCCAGGCGCAGGCTGGCCGACGGGCTTGGGCTGCCGTCGGCGACTTCCAGTTTGAGCAGCGACGCAGCCCGGCCGCCATACGCGGGGCCCCATCCGCCCGGCGAGAACTCGGCACCGCTGATGACGTTGGGCGCGAAGATCGAGAACCGGCCGCCACCGCCGATGTCCTCGTCCTCGCCCAGGGTCGCGTCGAAGTGCACCGCCTTGTCGAAGGGGAACTCGTCGACAAAGATCAGGTTGTCCCTCGGCCCCCGGCCGCGCACGCTGAAATTCGCGAACTCGCCGGTGGAAGCCACGCCGGGCAGGCCGTCCAGGGACAGCAGCGGATCCGCGCCGCCGCCGACGGCGCTTCGCAGCGCTTCCCGATCCAGGAAGGTGCTGGAAGGCGATGCGGATGCGTCGATGGGCCGCGCTCGAACCACCACGCCCTGCATCAGCGGCGCTGCCAGTTCGAAATCGATCCTGGAGTTCTTGCGCGTGATCACGCGGACGCTGGGCTCGTGGATCGAAGCGAACCCGTCCTTGGCGATGTTGATCGCGTAGAGCCCGGGGTCGAGCCGTTCGACGACGATGCGGCCTTGCGCGTCGGTCTCAAGGGTTCGCACCGAGGCGGTTTCGCGTTCCGTGATGGTGACCTTCGCGTTTGGAAGCGGCCGGTCGGTATGTTGATCCCTGACGACGATCGTCAGGGCACCCGGTGCTTCCGCTGCATGCGCGAACAGCGGAAAACCAACCAGGCATGCCGAAAGAGCCAACGACAGTGCACGTCGCGCGGTCCTGCTCATATCGCTCCCCTCCAGGAATGGGCCGTCTCATTGCATGAGGCGAAGCGAGGTTAACGGCTCAAATGTCGCCAAAAGGTCGCCGGGAACCGCGACGAGGGCAGCTACCGGGAATTCCCCAACCGTCGTCCCACCCCGGACCAGCGACTCGCATGTCTTTCCAGCGCAGTCCCGATCACTTCGGCGCCCCCTGCGACATGCACTTCCCTCCGTGCGCGAGTGATGCCGGTATAGAACAACTCCCTCGAGAGCACGCGGCTGTCATGTGCCGGCAGCAGCAGCCACACCTCGTCGAACTCCGAGCCCTGGGCCTTGTGCACGGTCATGGCGAAGGCGCTGTCGTGCTGGGGCAATGCGGCGGGATGGAAGGCACGCGGGCTGCCAGGCGCATCGCCGGGGAACCAGGCGAGGACGGCGCCGTCTTCTCCGCGCAGGCAGATGCCGATGTCGCCATTGAACAGGCGGTGGCGATAGCTGTTCTCCGTGATCAGCAGCAGGCGGCCATGGAAGTGCGTGCCCGCCTCGCCGAGCATCGCCTCGATGCGGGCATTGAGGGTGCGTACGCCCTGCGGGCCATCGCGCACGGCGGTGAGGAGGCGCAGGCGCGAGGCCATGGCGAGCGCTTCCGAGGGATTGCCGACATTGGCCAGCGCGCGCCAATGAGCGAGCAGGTGGTCGCGATGCGTCTGCAGCGGGTCGGCGAGGCCTTCGTGGAAATGGACGCCGGACAGTTCGCCGCTGCGCAGGAGTGAGAGGGCGGTGGTGGCGTCGCCTTCGCGGACTGCGTTTGCCAGCGGGGCGAGGTCGAGGGCTTCGTGCTGGCGCCAGGATTTGATGAGGTGCGTGCGCCGGGCCGGGAATCCATCGGCACCGGCGATGATGCCGCTGAGGACGTCGCCCGCTTCGACGGAGGGGAGCTGGTCCGGGTCGCCGATCAGCACGAGGCGTGCGTCGTCGGGGACGGCCTCGACCAGCTTGGCCATCAGCGGAAGGTCGATCATCGAGGCTTCGTCGACGACGACGACGTCGAAAGGCAACGGGCTGTCGATGCCGTGGCGGAAGCGCGGGCTGTCGGGGATGGTGCCGAGCAGGCGATGCAGGGTGCTGCCGGTGGTGGGCAAGGCCGCGATGACGCCGGGGTCGGTGCCGGCGGCGGCGATCGCCTGCAGCGCGTTGCGCACGCTTTCGGCCATGCGCTCGGCGGCGCGGCCGGTGGGCGCGGCCAGGGCGATACGCGGGTCCTTGCGACCGGCGGCGCGTGCCTGCTGAACAAGTTGCACCAGCATGCGGGCGATGGTGGTGGTCTTGCCGGTGCCGGGGCCGCCGGTGACCAAGTCGACGCCACCCAGCTCCGACGTCGATGCAGCGATGCGTTGCAGCCCGGCGACGACGCGGCGCTCGTACTCACGGTAGCGGCGCAGGTAGAGCAGGCCCGGTGCGCCGGCAGCGCCTTCGAGCACAAGCGGGCTGTCGGGATCGGAGATGGTGGCGCCATCGGCGGGCACGGCCACCCAGCGCGAGGCTTCCAGCTCACGACGCCATGCGTCGGCGTCGGGCCACGGGATGTCCGGCGCGTCGACCAGCGTGCGCGGCGACGCCAGGTCGAAGCCGGCGTGGCCGTTTGCGACGGCCAGCGATGCCAGCGCGGCGGCGGCAAGGACGTTGTCGGGCGTGGCGGGATCGAGGCGGCGCAGGCTTTGGGCCAGGGCGTGGTCGAGGGTGCGCAGGGCGTTGGCGCGGGTGAGGGCGTCGAGGAGGGTCATGGGCCCTCACCCTGCTCCGCTGCGCGGAGCCGTCCCTCTCCCGCACGCGGGAGAGGCGAGCCGGAGAAAAGTGCGTCGAGGGCGTGGATCAGTTCGGGGTCGAACTTGTGGGCGTGCACGCCCAGCCCTGGCGCATCGAGTTCGATGCCGCGGCTGAACACGTAGCGGTGGCCGCCGAAGTCGCGCGCGTAGTCGTAGGCGTCGCCGAGGCGGAAGCGCAGCCAGCGGTGCAGCGCCAGGGTGTAGACCAGCGCCTGCAGGTCGTATTCGCTGTGCCGCATGGCCTCGCGCAGCGCGTCCTGGTCGTAGCGCGGGAGGCGGTTGGACTTGTAGTCGAGCACGTACCAGCGGCCGTCGTGCTGGTAGGTAAGGTCGACGAGGCCGGTCATCAGGCCTTCCAGGCGATTGCGGAGCCCGAAGGCATGGCGCTCCGGCACCACGTCGTGTTCATGCAGGATGCGCAGTAGCGCGTCGACGCGGGTGGGGCGCAGCGGGAACTGGAACTCGAGCTCGGCACGGCGCCATTCCGCAGGCACGTTGCATAGCTGCACGCCTTCGGGCAGCAGCACGCGCAACGTGCGGCCGGCAAGATCCGTCACGAGCGCGACGCCATCGTCGAGCAGGTCGTCGGCGTAACCCTGTTCGCGCAGCGCCCTGGCAATCGTTTCCGCTTCATCGCCGGGCGCCGGGTCGCCGGGCAACCACCTGCGCCACGCGGCGAAATCGGTGCGTTCCAGCGCCGTGTGCATCGCCACGCCGAACTGCGGGCCGGCGAAGCGCGGGTCGTACACGGGCCCGGCTTCGTCATCCATTGCGGCGGCTTCGTCCCGGCCACCCGGCGCAGGCAAGGTCGCCGACGTCGAGGCGTCCCCGCCCGGGCCGCCCTTGCGGGTGAGGCTGCTGAAGCTGTGCACCCACCAGTCCGTCGACAGCGCGCGCGTGGCCACTGCGGCCGGAGGCACTTCGGCGTCGGACTCGGGCGGCAACCGCGGCAGTGCCGCAGGCGGCGCGGTATCGTCCACGCGGATGCACGACACGGCCTGCAATCCGGCGAAGTCGCCGAGCATCGGTGCCAGCGCGGCCTTGTCGGCGTTGTAGAACCGGCCGCTGGCCAGCCACAGCGCGTGCCGCGCGCGGGTCAGGCCGACATAGAGCAGGCGCGCCTGTTCGGCGCGCTGCTCGATGCTCCAATGCTCCCTGGCGTCATCCCATTCGGCTTCCGGCACGTCGAACTTCCAGTGCAGGCGGCGCACGTTGTCCTCGCCGCCCTGCGCAATGCATCCCCTGCCCGGCGAAGGTTCCGGACGGCCGATGCCCGCGAACGGCAGGAACACCAGCGGATATTCCAGGCCCTTGCTCTTGTGCAAGGTGACGATTTGCACGCGGCGGGCGTCCGACTCCAGGCGCAACAGCTGCGCTTCGTCGTCGGGATCGGCGTTGGCGATGCGTGCGCCCAGCCAGTCGACCAGGCCGTGCAGGCCCAGCGTTTCGGCCTGCGCTTCCTGCAGCGCTTCGGCCAGCTGCAGGTAGTTGCCGACGCGGCGTTCGCCGTCGTTAAGGCCGAGCAGGCGCGGGGCGTGCTGCGCGCACAGGTCGCCAATCAACGCCAGCGGGCCGCCGCGCAGCAGGCGCTCGCGCCAGGCCAGCGCCTGGTGCTGCCAGTCGTGGTCGTTGTCGTCCAGGGCAGCGATCGCCTCGGCTTCGACGCCGACCAGTACGGTGGACAGCGCGGCGCGCAACCGGCCGTCGTCGCCGCTCTGCAGCAGCGCGAGCAACAGGGCATGCAGTTCGCGCGCCTCGAGCGTTGCGTACAGGCTCTGCTTGCCGGCCGCGACCGCGGGGATGCCGACATTGGCGAGCGCCTGCTGGATCCGCGTCGCCTCGTTGTGCGTGCGCACCAGCACCGCGATATCGCCCGGCTGCACCGGCCTGTCCTCGATGGTGGCGGTGCCGGAGCGGCCTTCCGACAGCACCGCGTGGATCGCCGCGACGCAGGCCGCCGTGCAGAGTTCGCGCGAAGCGTCGGCCTTCCATGGCTTCACTTCGCCCTTGGGGTTGGGTTCGGGATCGGGCGCGCGCCAGATCGTCAGCGCCGCGGCGGGCGCGCCGGCGCGCTGGAAGTCTTCGTCCTGGTGCGTGCCGCCGGACTGCACCTCACGGAAACGGATGCGCGGATCGACGAACGCATCTTCGCCTGCCTGCGCGTACAGGGCCTCGATCGCTGCCAGCACCGACGGCCGTGACCGGAAGTTGTGGCCGAGCGGCGGCGCCTCGTGCGCCGTGGCTCGCGCGGCCAGGTAGGTGTGCACGTCGCCGCCCCGGAAACCGTAGATCGCCTGCTTGGGGTCGCCGACGAGGAACAACGCGGGAGCATCGCTACCGCTGCCGAACACGCGATCGAAGATCTTCCACTGGCGCGGATCGGTGTCCTGGAACTCGTCTACCAGCGCGACGGCGTATTGCGCGCGCAGGTTGCGGGCCAGCGCATCGCCGCGGCCCGGGTCCAGCGCGTCGGCGACGCCGTCGATCAGGTCATCGTAGGTCTGCAGCCGGCGCTGGCGCTTGAGCATTGCCAGGCGTTCGCGAGCGTCGGCGCGGATCCGGTGCAACAGCGCGATGCGGCGGCGGACGCGATAGGACTCGCATTCGGCCACAGCGTCGAGGTAGGCCTGGATCAGTTCGCACAGCGGCGAGTGCGGCGTGCGGCCCGCGTGCGCCTTGTTGGTCTTTTCCTGCATCGCCTGCGAAGTGAGCCGCGCCAGCTTCTCGTCCAGCGGTGCGCTGTAGTCACCGCCTTCGCACCAGCCCGCCAGCGTCGTCCACAGCGACTGGATCCAGGTCGCCTTGTAGCTGCCGCCATGCAGCACCTTGCGCTCCAGGGCATCGAGCAACACCGCGAGGAATTCCGGGCCGTGGATACGGAAACCGTCGGCCAGTGCGCGTCCGGCTTCGAGTACCGCGGGCATCGGATCGACGGGCAGCAGTGCATCCGGCGGCAGCAGCACCGGCTCGCGCATCAACGCACCCAGGTCGGCCGCCAGCATCGGTGGGCCGCCCTTCCACAGCGCGGCCAGATCCTCGGCGCCGTCGGCACTGCGGCCATGCGTGCGCCACAGGTCGGCCGCGAGTTCCTCGCGCAGGCCGCGGTCGTTGGCGAGCAGTTCCGGCGGATCGAAGCCCTGCCCGCTTTCCAGTGCGTGCTCGCGCAGCACGCGTGCGCAGAAGCCGTGGATGGTGAAGATCGCCGCGAGGTCGATCTCGAGCACGGCCTCGCGCAGGCGGCGGCGCAGCGCTTCGGTGCGCTCGCCGCTGCGGGCGAGATGCGCCTGCAGGATGTCGCGGGTCAGCGCCGCCTCCGCGTCTTCGCCGTCCGCCGCCGGTGCATCGACCAGGTCGAGGGCCAGCAGCAGGCGTTCGCGGATGCGCTTGCGCAGTTCCTGCGTGGCCGCCTCGGTGAAGGTCACGGCCAGCACCTGGCCGACGCGCAGGCCGCGCTCGACCACCAGCCGGGTGACCAGCGTGGCCAGGGTGAAGGTCTTGCCGGTGCCGGCCGACGCCTCGATCAGGCGCACGCCGTCCAGCGGCAGGAGCAGGTAGGGATCACGGGACGACACCAGCTTCATTCGTCCTCGTCCCTGGCCAGCGACGCATTGGCAATGGCGTCCTCGTCGAGCTCCGGCGTGATCGCGATGCCCCTGTCCACGGCCGAGAACACCGTAATGGTGTTGGCGACGAACGCGCGCAAGGCAGTGCGGTTGGTGAACGGATCACGGGCGCGCAACGCCAGTTCGTATGCCGGCCCGCTGCCTTCGCCCCCCTGCCGGTCGCTGCCCTGCCAGTGCTTGCGCGCCGCCTCGAGGCCGCGTTCGGGAGTCTTGGCGCTGTAGTACTTCCAGCCGCTGCGCGGCGCGAACGCCAGTGGTTCGCGCAGGCCGGCGGTACGCAGGCCGATCAGCTTGCGCAGCGCGTCCTTCGCCTGCGCCGGGTCGATGGGGCGGCGCTCGTGCGGGCCAAGGTCGCCGTCCTCGTCCATATGGAATTCGACCAGTCGCGGCGCGCTGCCATCGGCGCAGGCCAGCAGCCAGTCCAGGCCATTGCGGATCACCGAGGGGCCGTTGGGTTCGCCGAATCGCACGCGCGCAAAGCCCATCGGCCAGACGCCGCCGAGCCGGCCGTGCAGGCGCACGCCGTCGACGATGGTTTCCACCGGCAGGGGTTCGGAAGGCGTCGCGTCGCCACGCCAGCGCTTGAACTGGGTGGCGTACGGCGCCACTTCGTCCAGCACGTCGGCCAGGGCCCGCGCACCGAGCGCGCCGGACGGCAGCAACGCTTGCGCGCGCAAGCGTCCGAGCATGTCCTCGCGACGTTCGTCGGCCAGCAACGCCTCGAACACTGCGTGTTGCAGGCGGTTGCGTTCCAGGCCGCCGCCCGGCGCGCGCAAGGGCTCGATGTCCTCGCCCGCCTTCTCGATCTCCGGCAGGCGCAGCCCCATGCGCCGGCGCAGGAACTGCTCGGCCGGCGCCAGCAGGAAGCGGCGCAGGTCCTCGAGCGGCAGTTCGGTCTCTGCTTCGGTCGGCGGCGCCAGCGCCACACCGGCAGGCATCCAGGGGCCAAGCGTGGTGCGTGCACCCGAGAGGCGCCCCGCCGCGGGATGCCAGTGCGCGTCGTAGCTGAAATGGCGCGGGTCCCCGCTGCCGAACGCGGCCGGCGAGAACGGCTGGAGTGAATGGCGCAGCACCAGGTCTTCGGGCTCCACGCCTTCGTGGTACGCCGCGGCAGCGGCCAGCAGTTCGGACACCACCGCCGACGGCTCGCGCGCGCTGCCGTCGCGCGGGTCGGCGCCGATCCAGCTCACGTGGAACACGTCCTGTGCCGAGGAGAACAGCTGCAGGAACAGGTAGCGGTCGTCGTCGCGGGTGGAACGATCGCCGTGGCGGCGACGGTCGGTACCCAGTTCCGCGGTGAGCCGGTTGAGCCCGGTCGCCGGATCGCGGCGCGGGAAGTCGCCGTCGTTCATGCCCAGCAGGCAGATCGCGCGGAACGGCAGCAGGCGCATCGGCACCATGCGCGCGAAGCTGACGCCGCCGGTGAGCAGCGGCGCGCGCGTGTCGGCTTCGCCCAGCACCTCGGCAAAGTGCGCGCGCACCACTTCGCCGGGCACCGGTGCGGTGTAGCCGGCCTGCGCGGCCTGCCGGGCGAATGCGTCGATCAGCTTGCACAGGCGGTCGTACGCGCGTTCGCCGCTGCCGCCGGTGCGCGGCCGCGGCAGCACCGCCTTGAGCAGGCCCAGCAACCGTTCGCGCCAGGCCGCCGGCGACATCGCCTCGTCGAGCAGGCGCTGGTAGCGGGCCAGCACGCGCAGCAGGCGCAGCAGCACGTCGAGCGCGTCGAGGGCGCTGCCCTCGAGTTCGGTCCACGGCGCGACCTGCTGCCCGTCGCCCGAGACCAGGGCGGCGGCATCGGTGGCATGGCCCAGCAGCAGGCGGTCGAGTGCGAACTGCCAGGTGTAGGCGTCGTCCCCTGGCGCGCCCAGGCGCGCGCGGTGCGCGGCATCGATGCCCCAGCGCGCGCCGGCCTCGTGCAGCCAGGCGTGCAGGCGTTCGAAGGCCGCGCCGTCCAGTCCCGCGGCCTCGGCCAGCGGCGGGCTGGCGAGCAGGTCGAGGATTTCCTCCAGTCCGAAACGCGATACCGGCAAGGCGAGCAGGCGCAGGAACACGGCCGCCAAGGGTTCGCCGGCCAGCGGGCTGGCATCGGCAATGGCCCACGGAATGGCCTGGTCGAAGCCGGCATCGCCACGGCCGCGCCCACCGAACACCGCATCGAGGTACGGCACGTAAGGATCGATGTCGGGCGCCAGCACCGCGATCTCGCGCGGCTGCAGCGGCGGATCGAAACGTTTGTCCTCGAGCAGCGCGCGCAGGCGGTCGTGCAGCACCTGCAGTTCGCGCAGGCGGGTGTGGCAGGCATGGAACTGCAGGCTGTTGTCGCCGGCGTCAACCGCGGCGCGCGGCATACCGGAGGGATATGGCCGGTTATGGAACAGGTCCGCCTGCATGCGGTGCAGCAGGCGATCCTGCTTGCCCGTGGCCGCTTCGGGATCCGCATAGGCCGGGATATCGCCCGACGGATGCACCACCTCGTAACTTCCGAGCAACGCCATGAAGTCGCGCCCGGCCGCGCCCCAATCGCGCAGCAAGGGATTCTGTCCCTGGTCGCCGAAGTCCTTCGTCGGCGTCGGCAGGTAGAAGTGCAACGTGCCGGCGCGCGCCTGCGTCGCCATCACGCGAAGCACGTCGGGCGACACGTTGAGCGTGGCGAACACGAACAGGCGCGGCGGCAGGCCGGCCGGGATGGGGCCGTCCACGCCGTCGAAGCGTGCCAGGTATTCCTGGATGCGGCGCGCGCGATGGTCATGGCCGCTCGCGACCGCGCGCCACAGGATCGCCTGCGGGTCGTCAAGGTCGGCGCCGCCCTCCCAGCGCAGCAGCCAGTCGCGGCGCCAGGCCTGGTACTTGCCGAACACGCCAGCAAGCTCGCCGGCCAGGGTCCAGGGCTTCAGGGGGTCGTCGCCGGCCAGATAGGCCGCCAGCTGGGCCATTGCCGGACGCGCGCGGAGGACGGGATCGCATAGGGTCGCGTACAGGTGCCAGTGCAGGCTGTCGGCATCGAGCTCGGGGCCGGCCGGCGCGCCCGGGTTGGCCTGCAACGCGCGGGCGACAAGTTCCCCCGGGGTCAGGAACTCCAGGTTGGCGGCGATGCCATGGCGTTCGGCCAGCGTGGCCTGCAGCCAGCGCCGCATCGACACCTGCGGGACCAGGACGGTGTCGGGCGCCAGCAGCGGCTGGCCAGGCGCGGGCGCGCGCAGTTCCTCCGCCAGCAGCCCGGCCAGCACGTCCAGCGCATTGGAGTGGTAGAGGCGGAAGTCGTGCGCCGTGGGCATCCATGAATGATGCCGCAGGCCCGTCGCAGCCGCTGGGATCGCGATCGAAGCCGGGAATGCGACAATCGCCCCATGAGCGACGCCACCCCCATCGTCCGCCTGTCCGGCCTGCGCCTGGAGCGCGGCGGCCGCGTGATCCTCGACGGCATCGACCTGACGGTGCCGCGCGGCAGCGTGACCGCGGTGCTGGGCCCTTCGGGCAGCGGCAAGTCGACCCTGCTGGCCGCACTGACCGGCGAGCTAGAGCCCGCGGCCGGTTCGGTCGAGGTGCTCGGCGCGCCGTTGCCCCGCTCGCGGCGCGCGCTGCTGGAAACACGCAAATCCATTGGCGTCCTGCTCCAGGGCAACGGCCTGCTCACCGACCTCACCGCGGCGGAGAACGTGGCGCTGCCGCTGCGCGCGCACACGAAACTGCCGGCGCCGGTGATCCGCCGCCTGGTCGAGATGAAGCTGCACGCCGTGGGCCTGCGCGCCGCCGCCGACCTCTATCCGCGCGAGCTGTCCGGCGGCATGGCCCGGCGCGTGGCGCTGGCGCGCGCGCTGGCGCTGGACCCGCCGATCGTGATCTACGACGAGCCGCTCACCGGCCTGGACCCGATCGCCAGCGGCGTGATCATGAACCTGGTCGCGCGCCTCAACGACAGCCTCGGCCTGACCAGCATCATCGTCAGCCACCACGTGCACGAAACCCTGCCGGTGGCCGACCGCGCGCTGGTGATCGCCAACGGCCGCATCGTGTTCAGCGGCACGCCGGCGGAACTGCAGGCCTCGACCGATCCGCTGGTGCAGCAGTTCCTGCGCGGCGAGCCGGACGGCCCCATTCCTTTCGACACCGCTTCCCGCCGGGTGGAGGCTGCCTGATGCCGTTCATTGCCGCAACCCGCTCGCTCGGCCGCGCCGGGATGTTCTCGCTGTCGGTGCTGCGCGCCTCGGTGCCGACCCGCGACTTCCTCGCCGAACTCGTCCGCGAGATCTACAAGATCGGCGCGCGCTCGCTGCCGATCATCGCCGTGGGCGGCGCCTTCGTTGGCCTGTCCGTGACGCTGCTGGGTTATCGCGCGCTGCAAACCTACGGCGCCGACAACCAGGTCAGCGCGCTGGTCGGGCTGGGCCTGTACCGCGAGCTGGCGCCGGTGCTGACCGCGCTGCTGTTCGTCGGCCGCGCCGGTTCGTCCATCGCCGCCGAACTCGGCCTGATGCGCGCGACCGACCAGATCACCGCGCTCGGGCTGATGGCGATCGATCCGGTGGCCAAGGTGGTCGCGCCGCGCTTCTGGGCGGCGATCATCTGCGTGCCGTTGCTGACCGCGATCTTCTGCTCGCTGGCGATCAGCGCCAGCTGGTTCGAGGCCGTGCGCGTGATCGGCATCGACGGCGGCTCATTCTGGCAGGTGATGAAGGACGCGGTCGACTTCCGCGCCGATTTCCTCGTCGCCTTCATCAAGGCCGCCGTGTTCGGCGGTACTGCCGCGCTGGTGGCCTCGTACGTCGGCTACCACGCCGAGCCGACCATCGAGGGCACCTCGGTGGCGACCACGCGGGCGGTGGTGAATGCATCGCTGCTGGTGCTGATGTTCAATTTCGTACTTTCCGCTTTCCTGTTCTGAGGTCGCCCGATGAGTATTCGCGGTCCACGTCTCGAGTTCGCCGTCGGCGCCTTCCTGCTGCTGGGGCTCGCCTCGCTGCTGGTGCTGGCGCTGGCGTCCAGCAACGGCAAGTTCGGCTTCGGCCAGTCCACCTACCCGCTGAAGGCGCGCTTCACCAACCTCGGCCAGTTGCGCCCCAACGCCCCGGTCAAGATCGGCGGCGTGACCATCGGCAGTGTGGCCGCGATTCAGCTTGATCCGGTCAAGCTGGATGCCGTCGTGACCCTGGAGATCGACGACCGTTACCAGGACCTGCCGGGCGACACCTCGGCCAGCATCCTGACCGGCGGCCTGCTCGGCGAGAGCTACGTCGGCCTGCAGCCGGGCGGCGATCCCGCGCCGTTGCAGCCGGGCGACGAGATCGCCTTCACCGCGCCGGCGGTCGACCTGATCCAGATGGTCGGCAAGTACATGTTCAGCGGTGGCGGCGACGACAAATCCGGCACCGACGCTACAGACAACGAATCCACTCCGCCCCCCACGGAATGATTGCCATGAAGATCCGCTCCGTTGCCATCAGGACCATTGCCAGCAAGGTGTTCGCCGTCGCGCTCGCCGCGCTGGTGCTGTTGCCCGGCGTCGCCGCCGCGCAGGAAGAATCGGCCAGCAAGGTCGTGCTCGAGAACAGCCAGCGCATCCTGTCCGCGCTGGAAAGCCGCCGTGCCGAGTTCAAGGCCGACCACGGCAAGCTCGAGGCCTTCGTCTCCCACGAGTTCAACGCCACCTTCGACCGCGACTACGCCGCGCGCCAGGTGCTGGGCCGCCATGCCCGTGGTGCGTCGGCCGACGACGTCAAGCTGTTCGCCGACGCGCTGGCCGACAGCCTGATGCGCCGCTACGGCTCCTCGCTGCTGGATTTCAACACCCAGCTCAAGGTGCGGATCAAGTCCGAGTCGGTGCTGCCGCGCGGCCTGGGCGTGAAGGTTTCCAGCGAACTGCTGCGCAAGGGCGGCGAGCCGATCCCGGTCGACTACTTCATGCGCAAGTCCGGCGACAACTGGAAGGTGTTCGACGTGATGGTCGAAGGCGTGTCCTTCGTGCAGACCTTCCGCCGCCAGTTCGACAGCGAACTGGCGCACAAGTCGATCAAGCAGGTCGCGGCCGAACTGGCCGCGGGCAAGGTCGCCGTCGATGCCGGCGGCTGACCGCGCCGCCGGCATCGTCCGCGAAGGCGATGCGCTGCGCATCTCCGGCGCATTGCTCGCCACCACCGTGCCGGGCGTCTGGCGCTTGGCGGGCGCGCAGGCACTGCAGGGCGTAACCCGATTCGACCTGCTTGGTGTCGACCGCGTCGACAGTGCGGGTGTCGCGCTGCTGGCCGAACTGGCCGCGCGCTGCGGTGGCGACGTGGCACTGGAAGGCGATCCCGCGGGACTGCCGGAGCTCCGCGCCGCCTATCGCCTTTCGCCGTCGCTGGCCTTTGCCGGTTGATTTCCGCGTATCGCACTGACGTCATCCGGTAAACTCCAGCCAATGCGTCGTCGCCTCCCCCGCGCCATCGCGCTCTCCATGCTGTCCCTCGCCCTGGCCGCCTGTGCCGGCGGCGGGCAGGCCACGCGCGCGGATGCGCCAGACGAAATCGTCGTCGAAGCTGCCGCCACCGAGGCCGAAGCCGGCGACACCGATGTCGCCATCGCCGACGATGCGGTCGTCTTCACCGAGCCGACCCAGGCCGAACTCGACTACGCCGCGATCTACGGCGGCCAGGTCTACAACCCGGTGGCCGATCCGACCCTGCCGGCGCCGGCCGAACTGCCGGCCAGCTACGATCCCGGGGAACCGTTCAACCGTCGCGTGCACGCCTTCAACGACGTGGTGGATCGCTATGTCGCCTCGCCGCTGGCGCATGCCTACGTCGACGTGGTGCCGCGGCCGGTGCGCCTGGGCGTGCGCAACTTCTTCTCCAACCTCGGCCAGCCGGTCAACGCGCTGAACGCGCTGCTGCAGGGCAAGCCGATGGAAGCCGGGCAGGCGCTGGCGCGCTTCCTGATGAACTCCACGCTCGGCATCGTCGGCATCTTCGATCCGGCCAGCGACGCCGGGCTGCGCTACAGCAGTGAGGACTTCGGCCAGACCCTGGGCACCTGGGGCTGGGAACGCTCGCGCTACGTCGAGCTTCCGCTGTTCGGCCCGCGCACCGTGCGCGACGTGTTCGGCCTGGTCGGCGACGCGCCGCTGGCGCCGCTGCGCCAGGTCGAGGAAGACACCGTGCGCGTATTCGCGCAAGGCCTGCAATTGGTCGATGTGCGCACCCAGCTGTTCGCGGTCGACAGCATGCGCGAGGGCGCGACCGACGACTACGCGCTGGTCCGCGATGCATGGCTGCAGCGCCGCACCTACCAGATCCAGGGCGATCGCGGCGAGGTCGACGAGTCGTTGCCGGAATACCTGCGCGACGACATCAGCAACCCGACGGTCCCCGTCGACGCACTGCCTGTCGTTCCCGCCGTCGGCGGCAACTGACGCCGGAGGAGCGCGCCTGGCGCGCGAAGGTATCTCGCGTGCTTACGCGGCGCCCCGCACGTAAGCGGGGGGCCGCGGATTTCGGTGGGGGTTACAGGTCGCCGAGGAGCTTGGTGGCTTCTTCGCCGGGCAGGGATTCGACGTCGCGCAGCTGGCGCTGGATCGCGCGCGTGCGCACCCCCGTCTGCTCGATCTTGTTGCTCGCCTCGGTGAGCTTCTTCTGCACCGCGTCGAGCACGTCGCCGAACTTGCCGAACTCGGTCTTCACCGCGCCCAGGGTCCGCCACACTTCGCTGGAGCGCTTCTCGATGGCCAGGGTGCGGAAGCCCATCTGGAAGCTGGTCATCAATGCCAGCAGCGTGGTCGGCCCGGCGACTGCGATCCTGCAGTCGCGCTGCAGCGTGTCGACCAGGCCAGGGCGACGCAGCACCTCGGCGTACAGGCCTTCCGTGGGAAGGAACAGGATCGCGAACTCGGTGGTGTGCGGCGCGGCGACGTACTTGTCGCAGATGCGTTGTGCTTCCAGCTTCACCCGCCGCTCCAGCGCGTCGCCGGCCAGGCGCGCCGCTTCGGCGTCGGCGTTCTCCTGCGCGTCGAGCAGGCGTTCGTAGTCCTCGCGCGGGAACTTCGCGTCGATGGGCAGCCATACCGGCGCGTCGCCATTGGTACCGGGGAAGCGCACCGCGAACTCGACCCGCTCGTTGCTGCCGGGGATGGTGGCCACGTTGGCGGCATACTGGTCCGGCGCGAACACCTGCTCCAGCAGGCCGGCGAGCTGCACCTCGCCGAAGATGCCGCGCGACTTGACGTTGCCGAGCACGCGCTTGAGGTCGCCGACCCCGGTGGCAAGCTGCTGCATCTCGCCCAACCCGCGTTGCACGTGTTCGAGCCGCTCCGACACCAGCCGGAACGATTCGCCCAGCCGCGTTTCCAGCGTGCTCTGCAGCTTCTCGTCGACGGTCGCGCGCATCTGCTCGAGCTTGGCCTCGTTGCCCTTCTGCAACTCCTGCAACTTGCGTTCCAGGGTCGCGCGCATCTCGCCCAGGCTTTGCTCGTTGCGCTGGGTCAACTCCTGCAAGCGCTGGCCGAGGGCGTCGGCGAAATGCTTTTGTTGCTCGGCGCCTTCCATGCGCGACTTGCGGGCGTCCTCGCCGAGGGTTTCGCGCAGCTTGTCCAGGCGCTGGTCGGTCGACGCGGACAAGGTCTGCAGCTGGCCCAGCATTTCCTTGCGGCCCGCGCGCTGTTCATCGCGCAAGACCGATTCCAGGCGCGCGTGCTCCTGCGCCAGGTCCACGCGCGGCGGCTTGCGCAACAACAGCACCACCAGAAGCACGATGGCGACCACGACTGCGGCGCCGACGGCGACCAGCAGGAACAGGAGCAGGGAGGATTCGGGCATGGCCCCAGTTTAGCCCCGTCCATCCCACGTGATGAGACGCGCCGTCATCGGCCGCACACCGGCGGTGTCGCAGTATCGGCGCCATGGGTACGGCGAGTCGTCCACCGCAGGCTCCCCTTTTCCGCCGTTACGGCAACCGCGACGGGCACTCGGGGGTCGTGTCCTACGCCATGCTCAGCGGCGGCATCGCCGTGCGGTTCGTCGACGGCGCGGTCTACCTGTACGACCAGGACTGCCCCGGCCCCGCCCACGTGGCACGGATGAAGACCCTGGCGCGTTCCGGACAGGGCCTGGCGACCTACATCAGCCGTCGGGTCGGACGACGCTACACAGCGCGCCTGGATGCGGACGAAGCCTCGAAACTGGCGGCTCCCACCGGTCGCGACACTCACTCGACCCGGCAGAACACCGCCTTGAGGTAACGCGATTCCGGTACCTGGGCCATGAACGGGTGGTCCGGACCGGCGCCGGCGATCTTCAGCACCTGCACTTCGCGCCCGGAGTAGAACGCCGCGCGGCGCAGCATGCCGAGGAACTCGTCCTCGCTGACCAGGCCGGTGCAGGAGAACGTGGCGAACATTCCGCCGGGCTTCACCACGCCGAGGGCGAGCTTGTTCATGTCCAGGTATTTCTTCAGCGCCGGGATCACTTGATCGCGGTCGCGGGTCATCTTGGCCGGATCGAGGATCACCACGTCGTACTGATCGCCGCGCGCACCGGCATCGCGCAGCCACGGGAAGATGTCGGCCTGGATGAAACGCGGGCGCACGCCATTGAGCTTGGCGTTGCCGCGCGCGATGTCCAGCACCGCTTCGTCGATGTCGATGCCGGTGACTTCGCCGGCGCCGCGCACCGCCGCGTACACGCCGAAACCGCCGGTGTTGCAGCACAGGTCGAGCACGCGCATGCCGGCGACATGCTGCGACAGCCATTGCCGGTTCTCGCGCTGGTCGGCGAAGAAGCCGGTCTTGTGCGCGCCGGCCGGATCGGCGCGGAAGCGGATGCCGTGCTCGGTGATGATCGCCGGCGCAGCCGGTTCCGAACCACGGAAGTCGAACGATTCCTGCTTCTGCACGTGCTCGTCGGCGAAGGCGTGGAAGCGGCACCCGGGGAACTGCGCGCGCAGCGCGTCGTAGATCCACTCGCGGTGGCGGAACATGCCGGCGCTGAAGAACTCGACCACCAGCAGGTCCGCGTAACGGTCCACCACCAGGCCCGACAGCCCGTCGCCTTCGGAATGGACCACGCGCCAGGCATCGGTTGTGTCGTCGAGCTTCAGCAGGTCGCGGCGCAGCGCGACCGCCGCGGCGATCCTGCGCTCGAACCAGGCCTGGTCGACGGCGACGTCGCGGTCGGTCTCCAGGATCCGCAGCGCGATCCGCGAATGCCCGTTGTAGAAGCCGCGGCCGATCCACTCGCCGTCCACACCGACGATCTCGACGATGCTCCCGGGGCGTGGCTTCTGCGCGGGTTTCTCCACGACCTTCTGGAACACCCATGGATGGGTGGAGCGCCAGGGATTGCGGAGGCGGACGGTGGGGTTCGGCTCGTTCATGGGCTCATTATCGCGGCTTCCGCCGCTCCCACGCTTGTGTTCGGGGGATTCGGCGCCATCCTGCGGGTATGCACCTGCCCGTCCACGAATCGCCGCCCGACGCGCCCGCCCATGGCCGCGCCGACGCGGCCCGGATCTGGCGCGCGTTCAACACCAGCCTGGCCTTCGTCCTGGCGATGCTGGCGATGTTCTCGGCCCAGCACTACTTCGACTGGCGGCCGCTGGCCGTGGCGCCCGGCACGCTGGAAGGCCTGTGGGGCCTGTTGTTCGCGCCGTTGCTGCACGGCTCGCCCGAGCACGTCGGTGCCAACGCCGTCTCGATCCTGATGCTCGGCACCCTGGCCGGCACCGTGTATCCGCGTGCCACGCTGCGCGCACTGCCGCTGCTGTGGCTGGGCTCGGGACTGGGCGCCTGGCTGCTCGGGGAGCCTGGCAGCGTCCACCTGGGCGCCAGCGGCGTCACCCACGGCCTGGGCTTCCTGCTGTTCGCGCTGGGCGTGCTGCGCCGCGATCGCGCCGCGGTGGCCGCGGGCATGATCGCCTTCATGTTCTACGGCGGCATGATCCTGACCGTGCTGCCGCGCGAGCCCGGCATTTCCTGGCAGGCCCACCTGGGCGGCGCCCTGGCTGGCCTGCTCGCGGCCTGGCTGTTCCGCCGCAGCGACCCGCAGCCGCCGCGCAAGCGATACAGCTGGGAGATCGAGGAAGAGCTGGAGGCCGAACTGGCGCGCCAGGAAGCCAGCCAGTTCGAACCGCCCTCGCCCGACGAGGTGCCGGTCCTCTGGCACCGCGACGAAGAGGACGAGCGCGGCACCGTGCTGCCGTTCCGTCCGCCCCGCAACCGCCTGCACTAGAGCGCGCGGCCCCGCGCTTGGCTATGCTCGGCGGCATGAACAGACTCCTGCTGCTATCGCTCTCGCTGGCCGGCATCGTGGCCGTCCTCTCCCCTTCCACCGCAAGCGCGCAGCGCCATGCCGACACCATCCTGGTCGGCGGCAAGGTCTGGACCGGCAATCCCGACCAGCCCGAGGCGCAGGCGCTGGCGATCGCCGACGGCAAGGTCGCCGCGGTCGGCAGCGATGCGGAAGTGCGGCGCTGGGCCGGGCCGTCGACCACCGTGATCGCGTTGCAGGGTCGCCGCGTCGTGCCCGGTTTCAACGACGCGCACGTGCATTTCTTCGACGGCGGCCAGGGGCTGGCATCGGTGCAGCTGCGCGACGCCTCGTCGCCGGAAATCTTCCGCGACCGCATCGGCGCCTACGCCGACACCCTGGAGAAGGGCCGCTGGGTGCTCAACGGCAACTGGGACCACGAGCGCTGGACGCCCGCCGAACTGCCCACGCGCCAGCTCATCGACGCGGTGACGCCCGACAACCCGGTGTTCATCAACCGCCTCGACGGCCACATGGCCCTGGCCAACACGCTGGCGCTGAAGCTGGCCGGCATCACCCGCGACACGCCGGATCCGCCGGGCGGCAGCATCGTGCGCGACGCAAGCGGCGAGCCCACCGGCGTGCTCAAGGATGCGGCGATGAACGCGGTGTACGCGGTGATCCCCGAAGCGGATGCGACCGAGATCTCCGACGCGCTGCATGCCGCGATGCGCTACGCCAACGAGAACGGCGTGACCAGCGTGCAGGACATGTCGGCCTCGCCCGCCATCCTGCGCGCCTACCAGCAGCTGCTCGCCGATGGCGAACTCACCGTACGCGTGTACGGCGCTCAGCCGCTGTCGCGTTGGGAGCGCCTGGCCGACGCCGGCATCGCCGCGGATTTCGGCGGCGACATGCTGCGCATCGGCGTGCTCAAGGGCTTCGCCGACGGCTCGCTGGGTTCGACCACCGCACTGTTCTTCGAACCCTACCTCGACGAGCCCGGTACCAGCGGCCTGCCCAGCGACGAGATGGTCGATGCCGAGGCGATGCTCGCAGACATGCTCGGTGCCGATGCGGCCGGACTGCAGCTGGCCGTCCATGCCATCGGCGACAAGGCCAACGCCGCGATCCTGGACATGTTCGCCGAGGTCGCGCGCCGCAACGGCCCGCGCGACCGCCGACTGCGCATCGAGCATGCGCAGCACTTCCGCATGTCCGACATCCCGCGCATGCACGCGCAGGGCGTGATCGCCTCGATGCAGCCCTACCACGCGATCGACGACGGCCGCTGGGCGGAGAAGCGCATCGGCGCCGAGCGGGCCAAGGGCACCTACGCGTTCCGCTCCCTGCTCGACGCCGGCGCGGTGCTGGCCTTCGGCTCGGACTGGTACGTCGCGCCGATGGAACCGCTGTTGGGCATCTACGGCGCGGTCACCCGGCGCACGCTCGACGGCGCGCATCCCGACGGCTGGGTGCCGGAACAGAAGAGCGGCGTCGCCGATGCCGTGCGCGCCTACCCCGCGGGCTCGGCGTACGCCGAAGGCCAGGAAGCGGTGAAGGGCACGCTCGAGCCGGGCAAGCTCGCCGACCTGATGGTGCTGTCGCAGGACATCTTCGCCATCGACCCGGCCACCATCGACAAGGTCAGGGTGGACACCACGATCCTCGGCGGCCGCGTCGTGTACCAGCGCGCGGCCGAGTAGCCGTCAGGCCGGCGGCAACGGCATGCCGCGCATCGGCTTGACGGTGCGCAGCACGAAGCTCGAGTTCACGTCGGCCACGCCCGCCTGCCCGAGCAGGCGGTCGAGCAGGAAACGCGAGAAGTGCTCCAGGTCCTGGACCGCGATCTGCAGCAGGTAGTCCATGTCGCCGGTCAGCGCATGGCAGGCGACCACCTCGTCCCAGGCAGTGACGAAACTGGCGAAGGCGGCGACGGTGTCCGCGTCGTGCTGGCGCAGCTGCACGCGGACGAAGGCCTGCAGACCGAGCCCGACCTTCTCCGGCTCGACTTCGGCGCGGTAGCCGGCGATCACCCCGTCGCGCTCCAGCCGCTGCACCCGGCGCAGGCAGGCCGAGGGCGACAGGTGCACGCGCTCGGCAAGGTCGGCGTTGGTCAGGCGGCCGTTGCGCTGGAGTTCGCCCAGAAGCAACAGATCGATGCGATCCATTGTGTTCACGCATGAATCTTGCGCCTAATCCCTCAGACCTTGCAACTTTGCAACCCTGTTGCGCCCCGGGGCGTCTACGATCAAGAGTCTGGCCAAGGGGATACGGGAGGTCTCCGCCATGAACGACATCGCCGCCCAGCCGCGCCGGCTGGAGAACCTGCATACCGACAAGGGCAAGGTCCCGGTCTATGCCACCGGCGTGGTCGAGCAGCCGTGGGACAGCTACACCGCCACCGACCACGACGTCTGGCGCCGCCTCTACGCGCGCCAGTGCGAGCTCCTGGTCGGCCGCGCCAGCGAGGCCTTCCTGCGGGCCCAGGACGCCATGGGGATGACCCTGGACGCGATCCCGCGCTTCAGCGACATCAACGAGGTCCTGTCGGCGGCGACAGGCTGGACCCTGATCGGCGTCGAAGGCCTCCTGCCCGAACTCGACTTCTTCGACCACCTGGCCAACCGCCGCTTCCCGGTGACCTGGTGGATCCGCAAGCCCGAGCAGTTCGACTACATCGAGGAACCCGATCTCTTCCACGACCTGTTCGGCCACGTGCCGCTGCTGATGAATCCGGTGTTCGCCGACTACATGGAGGCCTACGGCAAGGGCGGGGTGAAGGCGCACGGCATCGGCGCCGACGCGCTGCAGCACCTGACACGCCTGTACTGGTACACGGTGGAGTTCGGCCTCATCCGCGAACACGGCCAGCTGCGCATCTACGGCAGCGGCATCGTCTCCTCCAGCGGCGAGAGCATCCACTGCCTGGAGAGCGCCGCGCCCAACCGCATCGGTTTCGACCTCGAGCGGATCATGCGCACGCGCTACCGCATCGACACCTACCAGAAAACGTATTTCGTCATCGACAGCTTCGAGCAGCTGATGGATGCCACGCGGCCGGATTTCACGCCGGTGTATGCGCGCCTGGCGACGCAGCCGTCATTGCCCGCCGGCACGGTGCTTGCGTCCGATCACGTGTTCCAGCGCGGCAGCGGCGAGGGCTGGGCTTCGGACGGGGACGTCTGAATCGGAGCAGGGAATAGGGAGTGAGGGGAATGAAGGGAATGGTGGGCGCGAGGCGGCTCCCATTCCCTTCATTCCCTTCATTCCCTTCATTCCCCTCATTCCCTTCACTCCCCAGCCCCGCCCATTCCCGTCTCCTTCACACTCTCCACCGCATCATGCGCGCGCCCTCTCAACCGGTGCGACGACGTCGCCCCAAAGTGGACGCATGGAAATTGCCGCCGACGAGCTCCTTGCCGAGCTGACCCGCATCGAGGCCACGCTGGACGAAGCCGCGCAGCGCGCCGGCGAAGGCAGCTGCCCCCCGGATTTCGAACGCCGCCTGGAAGCGCACCTGCGCAGCCTGCGCTCCATGCTCGGGCCGGACGACATGACCGTTGCCGGCGATGCCATGGAGGCCGCCGAACGGGCGATGAGCGCCGCCGACCCGGCCGCGCCGCTGATGATGCTGGCAATGGCGCGCGAGAACCTCGCCGGAGTAATCCGCCGCCGCGCTGCCGCAGCCCTGCGTACCGCCGCCTGAGATTCCCCGGCGGCGCCCGCAACTGAACCGCGCGCCTGAATTGGCGCGCCCTTTCGGCGACAATGGCCGGGTCTTCCACCAAGCCCCGTGGCCATGACCGACGCGCACCGCAACGACCCCGTCTCCCTGACCCGCTACCTGATCGAGGAGCAGCGCGCCGGCCGCATCGGCCCGGACCTGCGCCTGCTGATCGAAGTGGTGGCGCGCGCCTGCAAGCGCATCTCGATCGCCGTCGGCAAGGGTGCGCTGGGTGGCGTGCTCGGCGACGCCGGCAGCGCCGGCCAGGCCAGCATCAACGTGCAGGGCGAGGCGCAGAAGAAGCTCGACGTGCTCAGCAACGAGATCCTGATGGAAGCCAACGCCTGGGGCGGCCACCTTGCCGGGCTGGCGTCGGAGGAGATGGATCACAGCCAGCCGATTTCCGGCGATTATCCGCGCGGCAGCTACCTGCTGTTGTTCGATCCGCTCGACGGCTCGTCGAACATCGACGTCAACGTCTCGGTCGGCACCATCTTTTCGGTACTGCGCTGCCCGGAAGGCGTGGTCACGCCGACCGACGCGGACTACCTGCAGCCGGGCACCGCCCAGGTCGCCGCCGGCTACTGCGTGTACGGCCCGCAGACCACGCTGGTGCTGACCGTCGGCAACGGTACGCATGCGTTCACCCTGGACCGCGAGATCGGCAGCTTCACCCTGACCACGCGCGGCATGCGCATTCCGGAGGAAACGAAGGAGTTCGCGGTCAACATGTCCAACCAGCGCTTCTGGGAACCGCCGATGCAGGCCTACGTCGGTGATTTGCTGAAGGGCAAGGAAGGACCGCGCGGCAAGGATTTCAACATGCGCTGGATCGCGAGCATGGTCGCCGACGTGCACCGCCTGCTCACCCGCGGCGGGATCTTCAGCTATCCGCTGGACAGCAAGTGCGCGCCCAAGGGCGGCAAGCTGCGCTTGATGTACGAGGCCAATCCGATGAGCTTCCTGGTCGAGCAGGCCGGCGGCGCCGCCAGCACCGGCCGCCAGCGCATGCTCGAAGTCCAGCCCACCGCCCTGCACCAGCGCGTCCCCGTCTTCCTCGGCTCCAGACACGAAGTCGAAACCGCCGTGAAGTACCACGCAGACCACGACGCGGCGTGAGAGGTCTTTTTGACGCGGATCAACGCAGATCAGGAAGAGCGATCAACGCGGATAAAGCAGTAGTGGTTTCTCGCGACCTGTCGCAACTCGCGTAAATCCATTCCTGCTTGCTCTATCCGCGTTGATCCGCTCTTTTATCCGCGTTGATCCGCGTCAAAAATAATCAGCCCGAAGCTCAGGCCTCGCGGGGATGGTTGAGGACGAGCCAGTAGAGGCCGACCTGCTTGACGGCCCAGACGAAGCGTTCGAAGTCGACCGGTTTCTGGATGTAGCTGTTCACGCCCAACGCATAGCTGGCTTCGACGTCGAAGGGTTCGGCGCTGGTGGTGAGCACGACGACGGGCAGGCTGCGGGTACGCTCGTCCTCGCGGATCGCCTGCAGCACTTCGCGGCCGTCGATCTTCGGCAGGTTGAGGTCCAGCAGCACGATCGAGGGCAGGTCATCGGGATCGCGGTCGGCGTACGCGCCGCGGGCGAAGATGTAGTCCAGCGCCTCGGCGCCGTCGCGCACCACCATCAGGCGGTTGGCGACCTTGGCTTCCTCGAACGCGATCCTGGTCAGCTCGACGTCGTCGGGATTGTCCTCGACGAGCAGGATTTCCTGGTGGGTCATGTGCGCTCCGCGTCCGCTGCCGGCAGTGCGAGGTGGATGGTGGTGCCCGCGCCGGGCCGCGATTCCGCATCGATCCGGCCGCCGTGCCGTTCCACGATGCGCCTGGCGATGGCCAGGCCCATGCCGTTGCCGGCGCCTTCCTCCGCGCCGTGCAGGCGCTGGAAGGGTTCGAACAGCTTGGACGCGTACTGCATGTCGAAGCCGCGGCCGTGGTCGCGGACGGTGATCTCCAGCATGTCGCCGACACGCTCGCCATGGATCTCCAGCACCAGCTCGCCGTCGGAGAAATTCCAGGCATTGCGGACGAGCTGGGTGACCAGCATGCGCAGCTGGCGCTCGTCACCCTGCACGGCCAGGTCCGGGGACGCGCTGGCGCGCACCTCGCGCGGGGGCGAGCCGGCCGGCAACGCCTCCTGCAGTTCGGCAAGGGCCAGGTGGGCGAGCAGGGCCAGGTCGACCGGCATCGGCTGCAGCTGGCCGCGGTCGACGCCGGCGTAGTCGAGCAGGGACTCGATCAGGCCGCCCATGCGGGCGGCGGCGTCGCGGATGCGTTGCAGGTAGTCCTGGCCGGTCGGGTCCAGGCTGTCGCCGGCATGCCGGGCCAGCATCCCGGAAAAGGTCTCGATGCTGCGCAGGGGCGCCCGCAGGTCGTGGGAGATCCCGTGCGCGAAGACTTCCTGCTGGCGCTGCAGTGCGCGCAGGCGGGCCTCCTGGTCGTCTGGAGCCTGGCGGGGATCATCCGGCATTGTCGGATTATGCCCACACCGCCCCGCGACCCGGGTGCACGTTGCATGAACGGCGTGCGCCCGACGATGCACAATGGCCCCAGTTCATGCGGACCCGTTCATGGCACTGCCCCAGATCACCTTCCTGCTGATCCTTGCCGCCGGGCTATACCTGTTCGTCAGCGAACGGCTGCGGATCGACGTGACCGCGATGCTGCTGTTGCTGGCCATGGTCGTCACCGGCGTGCTCGACCCGGCCCAGGCGCTGTCGGGGTTCGCCAGCGAGCCGGCGATCATCGTCGCCGCGGTGTTCGTGATTTCCGGTGGCCTGGCCGCGACCGGCATCACCGAACGCATCGGCCAGTGGATCGGCCGCGCCGCCGGACGCAGCGAAGCGCGTGCGATCGCGGTGGTGATGCCCGCGGTCGCGGCGCTGGCCGCGTTCACCCACCACGTGATGGTCACCGCGATGATGCTGCCGATCCTGCAGCGGCATGCGCGCGAACGTCAGCTGCCGGCGTCGCGGTTGCTGATGCCGATGTCGCTGGCCGCCTCACTGGGCACCACTTTGACCCTGGTCAGCGCACCGGCCTTCCTGCTGGCCAGCGACATGCTCGACCGCACCGCCGGCAGCGACGGCCTGGGCATCTTCGAGATCACCCCGATCGGCATCGCCCTGCTGGTGGTCGGCGTGGGCTACATGCTGCTGGCGCGCTGGCTGCTGCCGCGCCGCACCGGCGCCCAGGCCGAGGACAACTACCTGCGCCTGGAGCGTTACCGCACCGAGTTGCTGGTGGTCGAGGGCTCGCGCTGGAACACCCGGCCATTGGCCGAGCTGCAGAAGGCGCTTGGCGAGAAGTTCCAGCTGCATGGGTGGCTGCGCGACGGCCGGCGCCGCGACGACCTTGGCCCGAACAGTCCACTGCTTGCCGGCGACCTGCTGCTGGTCGAAGCGGCCGCCGACGAACTTCTGTCGCTGCACGACGATGCCGGCCTCGACCTCAACGCGATCTCGCGCTACGGCGGCAAGCTCGGCGAAGGCGAGCTGCAGCTGGTCCAGGCGGTGGTGGCGCCGGGTTCGGAGTTCCTCGGCCGCTCGATCCGCGAGCTGGATTTCTCGCGCCAGTTCGAGGCGGTGATCGTCGGGCTGTGGCGACGCGAGGGCACGGTAGCCGAACGCCTGTCCGACGCGCGCCTGCGCGAAGGCGACGTGCTGGTGCTGTGGGGCAAGCCGTCCCACTTCAGCGACCTGGCCGCGCACCACGGCTTCCTGATGCTGGTGCCGTTCGCCGGCGAGGCCAAGCGCCGCCTGCTCGCACCGCTGGCGCTGACCATCCTCGGCGTCACCGTGCTCGCCGCGACCATGGAATGGCTGCCCGCGGCGCTGGCGTTCCTCCTCGGCGCGGTGGCGATGGTGGCCAGCGGCTGCGTCGACATCAACCGCGCCTACCGCGAGATCGACGTGCGCATCTTCGTGATGATCGCCGGCGTGATTCCGCTGGGCATCGCGATGGAACAGACTGGCACCGCCGACCTGCTCGCGCGCGGCTTGCTGCACGTGGTCTCCGACTGGCCGGTACTGGGCGTGCTGTTGATGGTCTTCGCCGCGGCGGCGCTGCTGACCCAGATCCTGTCGGACTCGGCGACCACGGTGCTGCTGGCGCCGATCGCGATTTCGCTGGCCGGTTCGCTCGGCCTGCCGCCAACGCCGTTCGTGGTGTGCACGGCGCTGGGCGCGGTGGTCGCGTTCCTGACGCCGATCGGGCACCACGGCAACCTGCTGATCCTGGGGCCGGGGCAATACCGCTTCGCCGACTTCCTCCGCGTCGGCCTCCCCCTCACCGCCGTCATCGCCCTCGTCAGCGCCTGGATGGCCCGCTGGCTATGGCTCGGCGGCCCCTTCTTCCCCACCTTCGGAGGGTAAAGCGAAAAGCATTGGCCACGGATCACACGGATAAACACGGATAGAGCAGAAAAGGTGATTTGGCTCAACGCGGCCGAAGACGTTTGGCACCACTATTTTTGCTGTTGCTGTATCCGTGTTTCATCCGTGTCATCCGTGGCTAAAAGAGCTCTTGCTGCGGCGACGGTTTGCGGGGGGCGACGAACTTGGTGGTGTCGTGTTCGGGGAGGCGGCCGAAGCCGAGGCGGGCGTGGGCCTTGGCGAAGCGGGTGCGGATGAGCTGGGCGAAGGGGCCTTCGCCGCGCATGCGCTTGCCGAAGGTGCTGTCGTAGTCCTTGCCGCCATGCATCTGGTTGAGCAGGCTCATCACGTGCGTCGCACGCTCGGGGTAGTGCAGTTCCAGCCATTCGCGCCAGACCTGCTTGAGTTCGTGGGGCAGGCGCAGCAGCACGTAACCCGCGGAGGCGGCACCGTGCTCGCGTGCGGCCTCGAGGATGTGCTCGAGCTCGCGGTCGGTGATCATCGGCACTACCGGCGCCACCATCACCCCGACCGGCACGCCGGCCTCGTGCAGTGCGCGCATCGCCCGCAGCTTGCCGTGCGGCGCGGTCGCGCGCGGCTCCATCTTCGACGCCAGGCGGTTGTCGAGCGTGGTGATGGAGAAGTGCACCGTGACCAGGTTGTCGCGTGCCATGTCCGCGAGCAGGTCGATGTCGCGTTCGATCAGACCGCCCTTGGTGACGAAGCCGACCGGGTGCCTGGTTTCGGCCAGCACCTCGAGCACCTCGCGGGTCACGCGGTAGCGGCGCTCGATCGGCTGGTAGGCATCGGTGTTGATGCCCAGCGCGATGGTCTTCGGCACGTAGCCCGGTTTCGCCAGCTCGGCGCGCAGGCGCTCGGCGGCATTGGTCTTGGCGTACAGCTCGGTCTCGAAGTCGAGGCCCGGCGACAGGTCCAGGTAGGCGTGCGAGGGCCGGGCGAAGCAGTACACGCAGCCGTGCTCGCAGCCGCGGTACGGATTCACCGACTGGTCGAAGCCGACGTCCGGCGAATTGTTGCGGCTGACGATGCTGCGCGCGCGCTCTTCGGTGACCCGGGTCGCCGGGTGCGGCGCGGGCTCCTCGTACACCGAGCCCCAGCCGTCGTCCTCGCTGCGGGCGGTGGTCTTCTCGAATCGGCCCGCGACCCGCGAGGCCGCGCCGCGGCCCTTGATGGCCTGCGGACGGGATGCATCTTCCATGCCGACAGCCTACGCTGGGACCGTCGCAATGCCAGAGACGCGCGCGTGAACCGTTCATGTCCTCCATGACCCTGCCCGACGCACTGGCCGACACCTGGCACTGGCTGCTTTCGGTGCCGCACCTGGGGCTGTACCTGGGCGCCGGCTGGGTCGTCTACCTGCTGGGCCTGGGCGGCTGGATCCTGCTGCAGAAGCGCCCGCCGGTAGCCACGCTGAGCTGGCTGCTCGGGCTGGCTGCCCTGCCCTACATCGGTTTCCTGGTCTACCTCGTGTTCGGCCCGCAGCGGATCAAGCGCCACCGCCTGCGGCGCGCCAGGGCGAGGGTGTCGCTGCCCGAGCCGGCGGCCTGGGCGCATGCCGGGGCCGCGGCCGAACTGGCCACCCTGGCCAAGGCGACGACCGGCATCGCACCGGACACCGCGACCTCGGTACGCCTGCTGGTCGACGGCGGCGCCACCTACGACGCGCTGCTCGAGGCGATCGCCGGTGCCCGGCACCACGTGCATCTTGAGTACTACATCTTCGCCGCAGACCGCAGCGGCACGATGCTGCGCGATGCCCTGGTCGAACGCGCGCGTGCCGGCGTGGCGGTGCGGCTGCTGATGGATGCGGTCGGTTCGGCGCAATGTCCGCGCACTTTCCTTGCACCGCTGCTGGAGGCCGGGGGCGAGGTCGCCTGGTTCCACCCGATGCGCTTCGGACGCATCTGGCAGCGCACCTGGGTCAACCTGCGCTCGCACCGCAAGATCGTCGTCGTCGACAGTCGCATCGGTTTCACCGGCGGCATCAACGTCACCGACGAGGAGAACGACCACCTGCGCCGCGATGCCTACCGCGACCTGCACCTGCGCGTGGAAGGCGATGTCGTGCGCGGGCTGCAGCTGCTGTTCGTCGAGGACTGGGCCTACGCCAGCGGCCAGCGCGACTTCATTTCCTCCGTGGCGCAGTCGCTCCCGGAACGCAGCCCCGGACCGATCGCCGCGCAGGTGCTGGGCTCCGGTCCGGATTCGGCCTGGGAGTCGATCCACCGGTTGCATGTCGGGGCGATCCACGAGGCGCGCAGGCGCGTATGGCTGGCCACCCCTTACTTCGTTCCCGGCGAGGCGGCGCTGATGGCGCTGACCTCGGCCGCGCTCGGCGGCCTCGACGTGCGCGTGCTGGTGCCGCGGCGCAGCGACTCGCTGGTGGTCACGCTGGCCGCGCGCTCGTACTTCGACACGTTGCTCGATGCCGGCGTGCGCGTCTACGAGTACGGTCCGCGCATGCTCCATACCAAGGCGCTGCTCGTGGACGACGAGGTCTCGCTGGTGGGCAGCGCAAACTTCGACGCGCGCAGCTTCAGCCTCAACTTCGAGGTATGCATGCTGTTCCGCGACCGCGGCGTGGCCGCCGGCCTGGAGCAGCTGTTCGAGGCCGACCTGGCCAAGGCCCCGCGGGTCCGCGCCGACCGGCCGCAGCCCCTGTGGTCGGTGCGCCTGCCGGAAGCGGCCGCGCGCCTGCTTTCGCCCCTGCTTTGACGGGTGCCGCGCTAAACTCGCGCCGATGACCGTCCTCAGCGTCAACGTCAACAAGGTCGCGGTGCTGCGCAATTCTCGCGGCGGCAACGCGCCCGACGTCGTCCGTGCCGCGCGCGCCTGCCTGGATGCCGGCGCCCACGGCATCACCGTGCATCCGCGCCCCGACGCGCGCCACATCCGCGCCGACGACGTGCTTGCCTTGGCGAAGCTGTGCCAGGAACGCGGCGTGGAGTTCAACATCGAGGGCAACCCCTTTGCCCCGCCGCGGGAAGGCTATCCGGGCTTCCACGCGCTGTGCGCGCAGGCGATGCCGGCGCAAGCCACGCTGGTGCCCGATGGTGATGCGCAGCTGACCTCGGACCACGGCTTCGACTTCGCCGCCGAAGCCGGCCGGCTGCGCCCGCACGTGGCCGCGCTCAAGCAACTCGGCTGCCGGGTCAGCCTGTTCGCCGACGCGGGCGCCGGCTTCGACGCGCAAGCAGCCGCGGGCACCGGCGCCGATCGCATCGAGATCTACACCGGTCCATTCGCCGAAGCCTTCGAGGCTGGCGACGCCGGCGCCGCGCTCACCGCCTGCGCCGACACCGCGCGCCGCGCCCAGGCCGCCGGCCTCGGGGTCAATGCCGGGCACGACCTCAGCCAGGCCAACCTCGCCGCCTTCCTCGCCGGCGTCCCCGGCGTGCAGGAAGTCTCCATCGGCCACGCCCTCATCGACGAATCCCTCTACGCCGGCCTCGACGCCACCGTCCGCGCGTACCTGCGCATCCTTGCGAACTGATCGTTCTTTCTGACGCGGATCAACGCGGATAGAAGAGCGGATTCACGCGGATAAGGCGATAGTGGGTCCTAGCGACACGGGAACATGTCGCCAGGCCCAGTTCCTGTTTGGCTTGATCCGTGTTGATCCGCTTCTTCATCCGCGTTGATCCGCGTCAAAAAAAAAACCGCCCCGGAAGGGACGGTTTCGAAGGTTGGAGCTTAGGTAGGTAAGCGTTGTTGCGTGTGGCTTATTTCTTGACGAAGCCGATCTTCTGCATCTGCGCGTTGCGGGCCGCTGCGAGGACCTTGGCGAGGATGCCGTAATCGGCGTCGTCATTGGTGTCGATCTGCAGCGTCGGCTGGTTGTTCGGATCGCGCTCGACCTCGGCTTCCATCATGTTCTGCAATGCAGACAGCGGAACCGGGCTGGCGTTCCAGTAGACCTGGCCGGCGGCGTCGATGCGCAGCTCGATGGGCTCCGGCGGATCGCGGGGCTGCTCGGGCGGCGTCAACGACTTCTGCGGAAGATCGATGTCGATCGGGTAGGACAGGATCGGCGCGGTCACCATGAAGATGATCAGCAGCACCAGCATCACGTCGACGAGCGGCGTGACGTTGATGTCGGCCATCGGGCCGCCGCCGGAGTTGGAAGCGAATGCCATCTTGGTTACTCCTCAGCGCGGCCGGACTTTGGTGGCGACGAACCCGACCTTGCGGATGCCCTGTGCCTGCGCGATGTTGACCACCTCGGCGATCGCCCGGTACTTGGTGGTCTCGTCGCCGCGGATGTTGACCGCGGGCTGCGGGGTCTTCTGCGCCTCGACCGAGAGCTGGCTCTCGAGGAGGTTGGTCGTCACCGGCTGGTCGTTCCAGTAGATGGCGCCGCTCTCGGTCACCGTGACCGTGATCGGCGGTGCCGGCGGCACCTTCTCGTCGCGGTGATCGAGGTTGGCCTGCGGCAGCTCCACCTTGATCTTGTGCGACATCAGCGGCGCCGTGATCATGAAGATGATCAGGAGGACCAGCATCACGTCCACGAGGGGCGTGACGTTGATCTCCGACATCGGGGCACCGCTTTCGTTACCAGTACTGAAGGCCATGGGCCGGGCTCCGTGTTGCTATCGACTTAGTGCTTGGCGCCGAACTCGCCGACGCGCGCGCCGGTGGCGAAGAAGTCGTGCAGGTCGTGCGCGAAGGTGTCGAACTTGTTGTAGGTCACGCGGTTCAGGCGGACGAAGAAGTTGTACGCCAGCACCGCCGGGATCGCCACGAACAGGCCGAGGGCGGTCATGATCAGCGCCTCGCCGACCGGGCCGGCGACCGCGTCGATGGACGCCTGGCCGGTGGCACCGATGCGGATCAGGGCGCCGTAGATGCCCCACACCGTACCCAGCAGACCGACGAACGGGGCGGTCGAACCGACCGTCGCCAGCACCGTCAGGCCGGACTCGAGGCGCATCGACTCGCGGGTCACGGCCTGGCGCAGGGCGCGGTCCACGAACTCGGAGCGGTTCAGCGACTCGACCAGGCGCGAACCTTCGTGGCGCTGGTGGTGCGCGGCGGCCTGGGCGGCGTCGAGCGCGATCTTGGAGAACGGCTCGCTACGGCCCTGTTCTTCCATGAAGCGGATCGCGTCCTGCGCGTTCTCGGTCTCCCAGAACGTGCTGACCACGCGGTCGGCGCTGCGGCGCAGGCTGACGTTCTTGAACGCGTTGATCACGATCCAGTAGATCGAGCCCGCGGACATCGCGAGCAGGGTCAGGAGGACTGCCCAGGAGACCGCATAGGCACCCGGGTCGGAAGTCATTTCCTGGAGCAGATGGTCGACGCCCATCTGCGTCAGGGCAGAGGCGGCATTGCCTCCGGCAGCAGCGGCGGCTTGAGTGGTTTCCTGCAGCATGACGCTTACCTTTAGGTTTTGTGGTTTGGGGTGGTGACAGCGGTGGAACGGGGGTCGGGAGGGGCTGGGTTGCGGCCCTTACCTGAGTACGAAGTCGACCGGAACGCGGACGCGCCCGCCGACCCTCTGGCCATTGCGCATGGCCGGTGAGAAGCGCCAACGCCTGGCCGCCCTGACCGCCTCGCGATCCAGGTTGCGGTTGCCGCTGGTGGTTTCGACCTCGATGTCGGTCGGGGTGCCGTTGGCGTCGACCGTGATCACGAGGATGACCCGGCCTTCGATACCGCGGCGGCGCTCGTCCGGCGGGTAGTTCGGGGGGTTCATGTTGCGCGAGGCGATGTCGACGCTGGCGCCGATGTCCTGGACCGGGGCCGGCGGCGCGGGCGGTGCCGGCGGCGGCGCCGGGGTGTCGACCGGCGACGGCTCGTCGAAGACCACCGGCGGCTCTTCCGGCGGCGGCGGCAGCGGCGTCGGACGCGGCGGGGCCAGCTGCTTGATCTCCTGCGGCTTCGGCGGCTCCGGCGGCGGCGGCGGCGGCGGCGGCGGCTCGATGATCACCACGCGGGTGACGTCTTCCTCGACCTGGTCCTGGCCCGGAGGTGCCACCGGGGCCAGCAGCAGCAGCAGGGCCGCCGCGTGGACGGCGACCACGAGGGTCATGCCGGCGATGCGCGGCCAGTTCAGGCCTTCGCCATCGCGCTCGTCGTGGTGTTCGCTCGTCGGCTGCTCTTGCGTCATGCGGGGGAAACTCGGTCGTGGGCCGGGCGCAGGGCGCCGCGGGGAATGTCGAACCGCAGCCGTTTCAGGCTGCGGAATCTCTAATCGTATACCAATCCGTTACGGTGTTACCAACGTCCGGAAGCGCAATGGTAACGGTTACTTGCCGGCTGCCAGGCGCTTTGCCTGTGCCGTGTCCTTGACGCCCTTGCTCAGCGCCAGCTCCGCTGCCGCCTTCGCCTTGGCCTTGTTTCCGGCCTCGACGTAGAGCTTCGCAAGGTTCAGGGCAGCCTCTCCGTCGTCCGCCATCGGGGCTGCACGCTCGTACATCGCCAGTGCGGTCGCCTCGTCCTCGATGAAGTAGGCGTTCTGGCCGATGATCATGAAGGCGCGGGCCAGCTCGGGACCCTCCTTCAGGATGCCCTTGGCCAGGCCTTCCTCGATGACCGCCAGGGCGTCCTTGTCGCGCTCGGAGTTCAGGTAGCTGACGTACAGGGCGCGATACTCGTTGGCGTCGCCGAGCTGGCCCTTGGCCTGGGCGTCGGCGAGCAGGGCCACGGCCTTGTCGTCCTGCTTGGCCTGCTGGTAGGCGGCCACGGCGTTCATCCGCGCCACCTTGTCCTCGGGATTGGCGGCGACCTGGGCGGCGTAGACCTCGGCCGCCTCGGCGTAGCGCTCCAGGCCCATCAACGCACCGCCGCGCAGGTTCAGCGCCTCGGGCTTGTCGGACCTGGTCTCGGTAAGGAAGCGCTCGATGGTCGCCAGCGCGTCCTCGTACTTGTCCAGCGTGTACTGGACCACGGCCAGGTTGAGCATGGCGGTGTAGTGGTCGTTGTTGCCCAGGCCGTTGGCCTCGATCGCTTTGGTGAAGTATTCGGCCGCGGCGGCATCGTCGCCGGTGCCGGACACGGCGGTGCCCGCGATCTGGTAGGCGAACGCCTGCTCGTAGGCGTTGGAATCGGCGTCGGTCGCGATCTCGAGCGCGGCGGCCACGGTCGCGGCGTCGTCACCGGCGTTGTAGGTCTCGACCAGGTCCTGCAGCTTCTTCGCACCGCGGCGGCTGGCGTTGGCCTCGGGCTCTTCGCGGGTCGCCTGCGGGTACTGCGCGGGAGTCGCGGCCTTCTGGCCGGTGGCCTTCCCTTCCTTGGCCCGGCGCGCGGCTTCGCGCTTCTGCTTCGGGCTCATGCTCGGCTGGCCGGTGGCCGGCCCGACGCTCTGCGCCATGGCCACGGGAGCCGCGACCGGCAGGGCCAGCGCCAAGGCAAAAGCGAGCAGCGTGGGACGGGCAATCCGGGTGGAGAGAGTCGTCATTGGGGAAGCCTCTTCTTGCTTGGGGGCGACCGGGCGCAGCGAGGCAACCGGGCCGAGCCGGACACGCTAGCAGAAAATGCAGACCCCGCGCACCTGCCGGGACCGTGACGTCATCCGCAGTTTGGGCGCCGGCCACCGGCCCGCGCTCGTTCATAGACCGGCACGAGGCCGGCGGCGCGCGTGCGCAATTCGGCGATGCGGCTCTGCGGATCCGGGTGCGTCGACAGCCACTCCGGCGGCCGGCCACCGCCTGCGGCGATCATGTTTTCCCACAGGTTGACGGCTGCACGCGGATCGAAACCGGCGTTGGCCATCAGCTGCTGGCCGACGACGTCGGCTTCGGATTCCTGCGCGCGCGAGCCGGGCAGCAGGAAGCCGGTCTGGGCGAGGATGCCGCCGCCCTGCACCGCCGCGTTCGCGGCGCCTTCGCCGTAGCGCGAGCCCAGCAACGCGCCGATCAGTTGCAGCACGCCCTGCGCGCCGGACTGGCGGGTGATGCGCTCGTCGTGGTGCCTGGAAACGACGTGGCCGATTTCATGCGCGACGACCGCGGCCAGCTGGTCCTGGTTGCGTGCGACCTTGAACAGTCCGGTGTACACGCCGACCTTGCCGCCGGGCAGCGCGAAGGCGTTGGCCGCGTCGTCGGCGAACACCGCCGATTCCCAACCGCTGCCGCGCACCTGCGCCGGCAGCGCGGCGACCAGGTCGTTGACGACGCAGCGCACGTACGCGGCCTGGTGCGCGTCGCTGGTCTGCTTCTTCTGCGCCTTGAGTTCGGCGAAGGACTTCGCGCCGAGTTCGTCGAGTTGCGCCTTCGACACCGCACCGACGTACTGGGTGCGTCCGGTCGGCGAGGTGGTGGTGGCGCAGCCCGCCACCAGCGTGGCGATTGCCAGGGACAGCATCAGGCGCTTCATGGGCCGCTCCATTCGGGGTCATGGCCCTTGTAATAGGGCCGCCCTGAAGAAGGCGTCAAGCTAGACGTCGAGGTTGGCGACCTTCAGTGCGTTGTCCTCGATGAACTCCCGGCGCGGCTCGACCACGTCGCCCATCAGGGTGCTGAAGATCTGGTCCGCGGCAACCGCGTCCTCGATCTTCACCTGCAGCAGACGCCGGGTGTCCGGATTGACCGTGGTGTCCCACAGCTGCTCGGGATTCATCTCGCCAAGGCCCTTGAAGCGCTGGATCTGGCGGCCCTTCTTCGCTTCGTCCAGCAACCAGGCCTGCGCCTCCGCGAAGCTGCCCACGGACTGGGTGCGATTGCCGCGCACGATGTGCGCGCCTTCGCGGATCAGGCCGTGCAGCTGCATCGCCGCTTCGCGCAGCGGGCGCAGGTCGCCGCCGACGAACGCGAACTGCGGCAGCACCTGGATGGTTTCCACGCCCATGTGCAGGCGGTGCACGACCAATGCCGGCTGCCGGGTGTCGTCGCCGGCCTGGTACTCCAGGCGGTAGCGCGGCTTGCCGGCGCCGCTGCGGTTGAGCCGTGCTTCCAGCGCCGCGAGCTCGTGGCTTTCGTCGACGTTGCGGCCGACGTGTTCGGCGTCGAGCGGGGTGAAGTCGATCAGCGACTGCAGCACGTGCGGATCGAAGCGGTGCGCATTGCGGGCGATCGCTTCGCGCGCGCCGGCGTAGGCCAGCAGCAGCTTCTCCAGCGCCTCGCCGGTGATCGGCGGCTCGCCTTCGGCCGGCACCAGCGCGGCGCCGTCGACGGCATTGCTGGCCAGGTAGGCGTCGAGCGCCGCGTCGTCCTTCAGGTACAGCTCGGTCTTGCCCTGCTTGATCTTGTACAGCGGCGGCATGCCGATGTAGACGTGGCCGCGCTCGATCAGCTCGCGCATCTGCCGGTAGAAGAACGTCAGCAGCAAGGTGCGGATGTGCGCGCCGTCGACGTCGGCGTCGGTCATGATGATGATCTTGTGGTACCGCAGCTTGTCCGGGTTGTACTCGTCGCGGCCGATGCCGGTGCCCAGCGCGGTGATCAGCGTGCCGACCTGGTCGGACGACAGCATGCGGTCGAAGCGCGCGCGCTCGACGTTGAGGATCTTGCCGCGCAGCGGGAGCACGGCCTGGTTCTTGCGGTTGCGGCCCTGCTTGGCCGAGCCGCCGGCCGAGTCGCCCTCGACGATGAACAGTTCGCTGAGCGCCGGGTCCTTTTCCTGGCAGTCGGCGAGCTTGCCGGGCAGGCCGGCAATGTCGAGCGCGCCCTTGCGGCGGGTCAGGTCCCGGGCCTTGCGCGCGGCTTCACGGGCACGCGCGGCGTCCACGATCTTGCCCGCGATGGCCTTGGCCTCGACCGGGTGTTCCTGGAGGAACTCCTCCAAACGTGCACCGAACGTGCTCTCAACGACCGGCCTGACCTCGGAACTGACCAGTTTCTCCTTGGTCTGGCTGGAGAAGCTCGGATCCGGCACCTTGACCGACAGCACCGCGATCATGCCCTCGCGCATGTCGTCGCCGGACAGCGTGATCTTGGCCTGCTTGGCGATGCCGTTCTGCTCGATGTAGTTGCTCAGCGTGCGCGTCAGCGCCGCGCGGAAGCCGATGAGGTGGGTACCGCCATCCTTCTGCGGGATGTTGTTGGTGTAGCAGAACATCGTTTCCTGGTACGCGTCGGTCCACTGCAGGGCGACGTCGACGGTGATGCCGTTCTGCTCGCCGGTCACCGAGATCACGTTCGGGTGCAGCGGCGTCTTGAGCTGGGCGAGGTGTTCGACGAAAGAGGCGATGCCGCCTTCGTACTGGAACACGTCGCGCCGCGGTTCGTCGCGCTCGTCGACCAGGGTGATCTTCACCCCGGAGTTGAGGAACGACAGTTCGCGCAGGCGGCGGGCCAGCACTTCGTAGTGGAATTCGGTGTTGGTGAACGTTTCCTCGGACGGCCAGAAACGCACCAGCGTGCCGCGCTTGTCCGTGGGCTCCAGGCGCTCCAGCGGCGCGACGGGCTCGCCCATCGCGTATTCCTGGTGGTGGTGGTAGCCGTCGCGCCAGATGTCGAGCGTGAGCTTGCTCGACAGCGCATTGACCACCGACACGCCCACGCCATGCAGGCCGCCGGAAACCTTGTAGCTGTTGTCGTCGAACTTACCGCCTGCATGCAGCTGGGTCATGATGACCTGCGCGGCGGAGACGCCCTCTTCCTTGTGGATGTCCACCGGAATGCCGCGGCCGTTGTCGAACACCGACACCGAGCCGTCCTCGTGGATCGTCACGACGATATCGTTGGCGTGGCCGGCGAGCGCTTCGTCGACGCCGTTGTCGACGACCTCGAACACCATGTGGTGCAGGCCGGTGCCGTCGTGCACGTCGCCGATGTACATGCCCGGCCGTTTGCGCACGGCTTCGAGGCCGCGCAACACGGTGATCCGGCTTGAGTCGTAGTTGTTTTCGGTGACGGGTACTTCGATTTCTTGCGACATTCGGCGACAGGCTCCGGCGACGCCAACGGGCGATCCTCCCCGTCGGGTCATAGACACATTAGCTATGGATGCTTGAAGTATACCAAGCGCGCCGTTTCCACGCCTGTCCGGGGGTGATCGGATGCTGCCTGTTCAGGCGGCTCGGATGCTGCCTTGGTCCACGTGGAACACCCTGGCGGTCGCCCGCCCTGCCCCGTCCGCTTCCATGCCGGCGGGCATGTCCGTACCGGTCACCAACACCTGGGTGCCGTACTGGCCGAGGCGCCGGAGCACCAGCTGTTGATGCGCCCGGTCCAGCTCCGAGGCAAGGTCGTCCAGGGCGACGACCGGCCAGTCCCCGCGGACGGCCGCCTGGTGCTCTGCCTGGGCCAGCAGGGCCGCCAGGGCCGTGAGCTTGGCCTGGCCTCGGGACAGGGCTTCCCGGCCCGGAATGGCGGCCTGGACGATCTTCCAGTCCGCGCGGTGGGGGCCGACGGAAGTGAAACCGGTCGCCAGGTCGCGGTCGCGGGCCAGGAGCAAGGCGTCGGCCAGAGGCAGCTCCTCGCGGCGCCAGCCGGGCTGGAACACCAGCTCGGTCGCGCCGGCTTCCGGTAGCAGGGCTTCCGTGGCAGCAGCCAGATAGGGCTGGAGCTGCGCCAGGTAGCGTTCGCGGTGCTGGGTGAGCAGGGTACCGGTCTGGTCCAGTTCCGCCTCCCAGGCGTCGAGCTGGCCGTCCCGCTGCCGGATCTTGAGCAGGGCGTTGCGCTGCTTCAGGGCCCGTGCGTGGCGCCGCCACAGCGAGAGGAAGGCTGGTTCCACGTGGAACAGCCCCCAGTCCATGACGCGCCGGCGGGATTCGGCGCCCCCCCTCACCAGGGAATGGCTGCCCGGTTCGAAGGTCACCACCGCCAGGGCGGCGCACAGATCCCCGAGCTGGCCCAACGGCTGCCCGTCCAGGCGACCTTCCCAGGATTGTCCGTTATGGCGCAGTCCGGCTTTGCGCAGGCGCCCGCCGGCCTCCTGCCATTCGACGAAGACCTCGACCGCCGCTGCCCCTGAGCGGACCAGGCCGTCGCGGACCCGCCCACGGAAGCTGCGCCCGTAGGCCATCAAATGCAGTGCTTCGAGGACGCTACTCTTGCCGCTGCCGTTGGGCCCCAGCAGCAGGTTGAGGCCGGGTCCGGGCACCAGCGAGCCGCTCTCGAAACAGCGCAGCCCGGAAAACTCGAGTCGCGTTACCTGCATGGGACTGCCTGGCGCCGTGCCAAAGCAGAACGCCCGGACCAGGCCGGGCGTTCGTGTTCCACGTGGAACCGGACAGGGCAGGTGGAGCCGGTCACAGCCTGAGCGGCATCACCACGTGCCGGCACCGCTCGCTGCCGGCCTCGCGGACCAGGGCAGACGAGTTGGCGTCGCGCAGCTGCAGGACCACGTGCTCCTCGCGCAGGGCGGAGAGGGCGTCGAGCAGGTAGTTGACGTTGAAGCCGATGGCCAGGCCATCGACCTTGGTGTCGGCCTCAACCTCTTCCTGGGCCTCTTCCTGGTCGGGGTTGTGGGCGCTGATCTTCAGCTGGCCCGGCGACACCTCGACGCGAACGCCGCGGTACTTCTCGTTGGAAAGGATCGCCGCGCGCTGCAGGGCAGCACGCAGGACCTCGCGGTCGATCTTGACCTCGCGGTCGGCGCCGATCGGTACCACGGCCTCGTAATCCGGGAAGCGCCCGTCGATCAGCTTGCTGGTGAAGGTGACATCGTCGCGCTTGACCCGGATGTGGTTGCGGCCGACTTCCAGTTCGAGCTCGCGATCGCTGCCTTCCAGCAGGCGCTGCAATTCGGTAACGCCCTTGCGCGGCACGATGATCTGGCGCTTCACGTTGGCGCCGGCATCCAGCGGGGCTT
Source organism: Luteimonas sp. 8-5 (assembly GCF_029763755.1). Lineage (GTDB taxonomy): Bacteria > Pseudomonadota > Gammaproteobacteria > Xanthomonadales > Xanthomonadaceae > Cognatiluteimonas. Next base: position 24,817 of record NZ_JARUVM010000004.1, on the reverse strand, counting down.
CGCACAGGGCCAGGCGGTGACCGTCGGTCGCCACGCAGCGCAGGCTCTGCTCGCGCAGGTCGAACAGCAGGCCGTTGAGGTAGTAGCGCACGTCCTGCTGGGCCATGGCGAACGCGGTGCGTTCGATCAGCTCCTTGAGCCCGGCCTCGGACACGGTCACGCGCTCGGTGGCCTCGACCTCGTCGACCGACGGGAAATCATTGGCCGGCAGGCTCGACAGGGTGAAGCGGCTGCGGCCGGCCTGCACCGTGACCTTGTCGCCGGACTGGGACACCGTGATCCGGCTGCCATCGGGCAGGGCGCGCACGATCTCGAACAGCTTGCGCGCCGGGATCGTGGTCTCGCCGTCCTGCGCCTCCTCGACCGCGTGGCGCGCGACCATCTCGACTTCGAGGTCGGTACCGGTCAGCGACAGTTGCCCGCCCTTGACCTGGACCAGCAGGTTGGCCAGTACCGGCAGGGTCTGTCGCCGCTCGACGACGTTGACCACCTGGGCCAGCGGTTTCAGGAAGACTTCGCGTTGCAGGCTGAAGCGCATGCGGACCCCTTGGTGAAATGAAGCTTGCCCAGCTCTTGAACGGATGGATAAATCAAGAACAGTGGTGGAGCTTGTGTCGCTAAAATCCGGTGATAACTAAAGCAAGCCATTGTTTACGTTGAACTTTTTGCGCCTGGCTGGCTGTGGGGCGGGGCCGGCGGAAACGTCTGGCAAGTTGTGGACAACTTTCGGCGCGCTGGTGCCCGGCCCGGTTTGTCCACAGCTTCTCCCCACACCTTCCACTGCCCTCCGTCCACCACCCTCATCCGTTCACTCGCTGAGCTTGCGGATGAGCTTTTCCCAATCCTCCCGCAACTTGCCGTCCGTCTCCAGCAGGTGCTTCACCTGGCGACAGGCGTGCAGCACCGTGGTGTGGTCGCGGCCGGCAAAGGCGTCGCCGATTTCGGGCAGGCTGTGTTCGGTCAGCTCCTTGGCCAGCGCCATCGCCATCTGGCGCGGCCGGGCCAGCGAACGGGTCCGCCGCTTCGACAACAAGTCCTTGATCTGCAGGCCGTAGTAGTCTGCCACGACCTTCTGGATATTGGCGATGCCGATCGACTGCTGCTGTGCCCGCAGCAGGTCGCGCAGGGTTTCCTGGGCGAACTCCTGGGTGATGGCCCGACCGGTGAAGTTGGCCCGTGCCGCCAGCGTGTTGAGGGCGCCTTCCAGGTCGCGCACGTTCGAGCGCATCTTCTTGGCGATCAGGAACGCCACGTCCTCCGGGATCACCGTGCCGCGCTCGCTGGCCTTGGACAGCACGATCTGCGCGCGCGTCTCGAAGTCCGGCGGATCGATGGCGACCGAAAGGCCCCATCCCAGGCGCGATTTCAGCCGCGGCTCCAGGCCTTCGACCTCGCGCGGGTAGCGGTCGCAGGTCAGGATGATCTGCTGCTTGCCGTCGAACAGCGCGTTGAAGGTGTGGAAGAACTCTTCCTGGGTGCGATCCTTGCCGGCGAAAAATTGAATGTCGTCGATCAACAGCGCATCGATGCCCTGGAACTGGCGCTTGAACGCCTCCATGCCGCCACTGGTCTTGTCGTACAACGCCTTGGTGAAAGCGCTCATGAACTGCTCCGAGCGCATGTACATCACCCGCATGCCCGGCTTGTTGGCGCGCATGGCGTTGCCGGCGGCGAACATCAGGTGGGTCTTGCCAAGGCCGGTGCCGCCGTACAGCAGCAGCGGGTTGTGGGCGCGGTCGCCGGGCTGCTGCGCGGCCTGCCAGGCGGCGGCACGGCCGAGCTGGTTGCTGCGGCCCTCGACGAAGTTCTCGAAGGTGTAGTGGCTGTCCAGGTGGCCCTGGAAGCTGTCGTCGGCCTGGGCGATCGCGGCCGCCGCGGCGCTGGCCGAGGAGGGCACGGGGGCAGGGGCCCGGCGCAGGGCGCCGATCTCCAGGCTGACCTCGCCGCTGCCGGCAAAATGGGCCAGCAGCTCGCGGATCCGGCCCAGGTAACGGGCCCGGACCTCGTCCATCACGAAGGCATTTGGCGCGTACAGCACGTAGCCGTCGTCGCGCAGGCTGGCTTGCAGCGGTTTGAGCCAGGTATGCACCTCTTCGGCCGGAAATTCGGCTTCGAGGCGCTCGAGACAGCGGGGCCAGGCATCCATGTGGATAAGTATAGCCGCGCGGTTGACCCGAGCGGGGGGCGGCCGCTATCATTTCCAGTTCTTTCCGCCCCTGCTTGACCGCACGAGTCCGTCATGGCCACCAAGCGCACCTACCAGCCCAGCAACCTCAAGCGCAAGCGCGACCACGGCTTCCGTGCCCGCATGGCGACCGCCGATGGCCGCAAGATCCTTGCCCGTCGTCGCGCCAAGGGTCGCAAGCGCCTCTGCGCCTGATCATCGCCGGCCGCATAGCCGGCCAGTGATGACTGCTGCTGCCGTCACGGCAACCCCAAGCAAGTTTCCCCGCGCTGCCCGGATCCGGGCGAGCGCGGATTTCGGCCGCGTGTTCGATGGCGGCCGGCGCACGTCCAGCCCGGTCATGAGCCTGCACTGGTTGCGCGACGCGCAGCCGCCGCGCCTGGGCCTGGCGGTTTCGCGCAAGGTCGACCCGCATGCGGTCGGCCGCAACCGCATCAAGCGCAACCTGCGCGAACAGTTCCGCCACCTGCGCGGCGAACTGGCCGGCGGCGCATACGTCGTGGTCGCGCGTCGGCCCGCCGCCGACCTGCCGAATGCGGAACTTCGCGCGGCGTTCGTCGCACTGTTGCAGCGCGCCGGCGCGTTGCCCCCCCATGATGAGCCCGGCACAATGACCGGCTGACTTCGCGTCGACTCCCCTTATTCCGTACGGCATTCCATGAACCAGACCCGCACCTTCCTGATCTTCGCCTGGCTGGCGGTGGCGACCATGTTGTTCATGGCGTGGTCGCGCGACAACGCCGCACCCGCCAACCCCGTCGTCGAAGGTGCCGTTCCCGCCGCGGTCGATGGTGGCGACAGCACCGTCCCCACCATCGCCAGGGAAAGCGTTCCGGATGTCGCGTCGGCATCCGCCACGCCGGTCGCCGGCATGTCGGCGCCGACGCAGGCCGTCGCCGAGAGGCCGACGGTCACGGTCACCACCGACGTGCTGCGCGTCGTGCTGGACGGCGGCAACGTCCGCCAGGCGGACCTGCTCGCCTATCCGCAGACCACCGAACCGGGCAGCGAACCGATGCGCCTGTTCGCGTCCGACGCAGCCAACTTCTTCCAGGCGCAGAGCGGCTGGGTCAGCAACACCGGTGCCGCGCCGAGCCATGACGCCAGCTTCCTGCCCGTTGGCACGCAGCGGAACCTGACGCTGGCCGATGGCGCCGAGGCCGTGGAGGTGCCGTTCCAGTGGACGGGTGCCGACGGCATCACCATCCGTCGCACCTACACCTTCACCCGCGGCCACTACGCGGTGCAGGTGCGCGACGAGGTCGCCAACGGCGGCAGCCAGCCCTGGGTGGGTTACGTCTACCGCCAGCTCGTGCGCGTGCCGCCGGTGATCGAGACCGGCTTCACCAAGCCGGAGTCGTACAGCTTCCATGGCGCGGCGTGGTTCACCGCGACCGACAAGTTCGAGAAGCGCAAGTTCGACGACTTCATCGACGACGGCCCGATGGAAAAGGCCGCGACAGGCGGCTGGATCGCGATGCTGCAGCATCATTTCTTCGCCGCGTGGATTCCCGGCGCGACCGACGAAAGCCGGTTCTCGATCTCCTCGCCGCGTGGTGCGGGCGGCCAGCAGCAGGCGCTGGTACGCGAAGTGGGCCCGGGCGTGCACGTCGCGCCTGGCGGAACCGCCGCCACCAGTGCGCGTCTCTGGGTTGGCCCCAAGCTGGTCGGACAGATCGAATCGCAGCAGGTCCCCGGTCTGGAGCGCGCGGTCGACTTCAGCAGCTACAACGTGATGGCCTGGCTCGCCGGGTTACTGTTCTGGGTGCTGTCGTTCCTGCACGGCGTGTTCGGCAACTGGGGCTGGGCGATCATCGGCCTTGTCGTGATCATCAAGGCGCTGATGTTCCCGCTGTCGGCGGCGCAGTACAAATCCGCGGCGAAGATGCGCAAGTTCCAGCCGCGCATCGAACAGCTCAAGGAACGCTACGGGGACGACAAGCAGAAGTTCCAGATGGCGATGATGGAGCTGTACAAGAAGGAGAAGGTCAATCCGGTCGGCGGCTGCCTGCCGCTGCTGGTGCAGATGCCGGTCTTCCTCGCCCTGTACTGGACGCTGCTGGAAGCGGTGGAACTGCGCCACGCGCCGTGGATCGGCTGGATCCAGAACCTCACCGCCCCGGACCCGTACTTCATCCTGCCGGCGATCAACATCGTGGTGATGTTCGCGACCCAGAAGCTGACGCCGACGCCGATCGCCGATCCGATGCAGCGCAAGATGATGCAGTACATGCCGGTGGCGATGGGCGTGATGTTCGCCTTCTTCCCGGCGGGCCTGGTCCTGTACTGGGTCACCAACGGCAGCCTCGGCCTGCTGCAGCAGTGGTGGATGCTGCGCAAGTATGGCGAGTCGCCCGCCAAGTCCTGACGCCATCGCGGCGGGCGACACCATCGCCGCGATCGCCACGCCGGCCGGCCACGGCGGCGTCGGCATCGTGCGCCTGTCCGGACCGCGCAGCCATGACGTCGCGCACGCGCTGTGCGCCACCGGGCTGCGCGCGCGCCACGCCCACCATGTACGGTTCCGCGATGCTTCCGGCCAGACCATCGACGACGGCATCGCGCTGCGTTTCGACGCCCCGCGCAGCTACACCGGCGAGGACGTGGTCGAACTGCAGGCGCACGGCAGCCCCGTGGTGTTGCGCGAACTCCTCGCGCGCTGTTGCGAACTCGGCGCACGTTTGGCGCGCCCCGGCGAGTTCAGCGAGCGTGCCTTCCGCAACGGCCGCCTCGACCTGGCCCAGGCCGAAGCCGTTGCCGACCTGATCGCCGCCGGCGACGAGCGCGCCGCCCGCGCAGCGCGGCGTTCCCTCGACGGCGAGTTCTCGCGCCGCGTGGACACGCTCGCCGACGCGCTCCTGCGCGTGCGCGTGCAGGTGGAAGCCGCCATCGACTTCGCCGACGAACCGCTGGACACGCTGGGTGCGGAAGCCGTCGCCGCCGCACTCGCCGGCATCGGCGGATCGCTGGATGCACTGGTCGCCGACGCCGAGCGCGGCCGCAAGCTGCGCGACGGCTTGCACGCGGTGATCGTCGGCCCGCCCAACGCCGGCAAGAGTTCGCTGCTGAATGCATTGGCCGGCAGCGATCGCGCCATCGTCACCGACGTTGCCGGCACCACCCGCGACCTGCTCACCGAAACCATCCGCAGCGACGGCGTCGAACTGGTGCTCGTGGACACGGCGGGCCTGCGCGAAGGCGGCGACGCGATCGAGCGCGAAGGCATGCGCCGCGCCCGCGCCGAGCTGGCGCGTGCCGACCTGGCCATCGTCGTCCTCGACGCCCGCGAGCCGGCCGCCGGCCGTGCCGGCCAGGCCGACGCCGTGGCGGCGGTGCCGCGGATCCTGTGGCTGCACAACAAGATCGACCTGGCCGGGGACGGCCAGGGGGCCGGAATCGGCACCGGGGCGGATCCCCTCCGGGTGTCGGCCCTGACCGGGGCGGGACTGGACCGGCTGCACGCCGCCCTGCGCGACCTCGCCGGGGCGGACGCGGGCAGCGGGGAGGGCACCTTCAGCGCCCGGGCCCGCCAGGTCGAGGCCCTGGGGCGGGCGGCCGGGCACCTGGCCGAGGCGCGCCAGGCCTTGGCCGGCGGCACCCTGGACCTGGCCGCGGAGGGGCTGCGTTGCGCACACGACGCCCTCGGGGAGGTGACCGGCCGTGTCGTTCCGGATGCGCTACTGGGTCACATTTTCTCTACTTTCTGCATCGGAAAGTAGTTTCCGGGGCCATTCACCCTTCACAAGGAGTTGACAAATCGGCCACCATGTCGCGTCCTAGAGGGACGTGCGCGCACAGCACGGCAAGGGGAGCTTTCCGATGTATTTTGCGACAGCCTTCACGGCACGCCCGGCCCTGATCCGGGTCGCGGCCCTGGTAGTGGTCACCCTCGCATTCGCGGGGTGCAAGAAAGAACAGGGCGCCGACGCGCCCGAGGCGGCCGCGGGGGCGGCGCCAACCACGGAGCAGGCAGCGCCCCAGGCCGCTGCCGCGGAAAAGGTCGGGGCGATGAACGTCGACCAGCTGCGCGAAGCCGCCGGCCAGGCGCTGCGCCAGCAACGGCTGTACGCGCCCGAAGGCGACAACGCCATGGAGTACTACCTGGCGCTGCGCGAGAAGGAACCCAGTGATCCGGCGGTCTCCAGCGCGCTTACCGACCTGATGCCCTACATCCTCATCGCCACCGAGCAGAGCATCGGCCGCGAGGACATCGTCGAGGCCAAGCGCCTTTACGCGTTGATGGAGAAGACCGACGACAAGGCGCCGGCGCTGCCGCGCCTCAAGACCGCCATCGCCAATGCCGAGACCGCGGTTGCCAAGCGCGCCGAGGAAGAGAAGGCCGACGCCGCCGCGGCTGCGTTGCGCCAGGCGGAGCTGGAGAAGCAGCGCATCGCCGACCAGCAGGCGCAGCAGAAGGCCGCCGCTGAAGCTTTCGCGCAGCAGCAGGAAGCCGAGCGCCGCGCCGCCGCCGCCCGCCAGGCCGCCGCCCAGCAGGCCGCCGCGCAGCGTCCGGCCCCGGCAACGACCCAGCCTGCCGCGCCGGCACCGGTCACTCCGCCGCCCGCACCGCGCGTGACCACACAGTTGCGTCCGATCAGCACCCCGGGCCCGGACTATCCGCGTGAAGCGCAGCGCCGCCGCCGCGCCGGCAGCGTCGAGGTCGAGTTCACGGTCGACGTCGACGGCACCGTGTCCAACGCCCGCGTGGTCAATGCCGATCCGCCGCGCGTGTTCGACCGCGAAGCGCTGCAGGCGGTGAACCGCTGGCGTTTCCAGCCGGTCTCCTCGCCGGTCACCACCCGCCGCACCTTCCAGTTCCGTCCGACGGACTGAGCAGCGGCACCCGGAAAGCAAAAGGCCCGGCAATCGCCGGGCCTTTTTTGTCAGCTGGACACCGCCAGCCTCTCCTGCCGGTACCTCCCCACCGCCGCCACCCACAGCAGCGCCGCAAGTCCGAACCCGGCCAGCAGGTACACCGTCCACTGCTCGGCGCTGATCGCCTCGCTGCGGATCACCTTCAGCAGCATCTGGTTCTGCGCCAGGAACGGCACCGCGAACATCCACAGCTGGTTCTTCACCGGGCTGATCATCAGCAGCATGGTCGGGATCATCGGCAACAGCACCAGCACGCTGGTGTAGCTCTGCGCTTCCTTCACCGACTTGGCCGCCGACGCGATCCAGGTCAGCAGGGTCGCGCCGAGGAACACCATCGGCAACAGCACCAGCATCAGCAGCGCCATCGCGTTCCAGTCCACCGCCATCTGCCCGCCGATGCCGGGCGAGAACCGCGCACCGACCTTGAACGCGAGCAGGGTCAGCAGCAACGCGACCATGCCGACCAGGCAGCAGGCGGCGAACTTGCCGCTGACGATCGCGCCGCGCCGTGCCGGCGTGGCCAGCAGCGGTTCCAGCGACTGGCGCTCGCGTTCGCCGGCGGTAGCGTCGACCACCAGAGGCATGCTGCCGAGGAAGGCGAACATGATCAGCAGGTACGGCAGCATCATTGCCGCGAGGCCTGCACCGCGGGCCTCGGGCGTGGAGATGTCCTTGCGCGACACCGCCATCGGCGAAGCCACCGACGGGTTGATCCCGCGCGCGAGCAGGCGCAACGCACCCATCTGCTGGCCGTAGAGCTCCAGCGCCCGTTCCAGGCGCCGCACCGGGATGCCGGAATCGCGCCGGGTCGAGTCGTGCACGATCTCCACCACCGCCGGCTTGCCCGCACGCCAGTCCTCGGCGAAGTCGCCATCGATGCTCAGGTAGGCATCGTCTTCCTGCGCGCGCACGGCGGCCTCGGGGTCGGCCACTTCCTTGCGCTCGATGCCCTGTCCGGCCAGCCACGTCACCAGGTTCGGCGCATGCTCGGCGCCGACGATGGCGACCTGCAGCGGCTTCTCCATCTGCTCCCTGGCCTTGCTTTCGCCCAGGCTGGTCAGGCCCATGAACAGCAGCGGTGCGAGCAGCGGGCCAAACAGCAGCGTCAGCGCGAACGTGCGCCGGTCGCGCACGAACTCGGTCAGTTCCTTCTTCCACACGATCAACAGCGCGCTCAGGCCTGCAGTCCTTCTTCCGATCCGATGAGCTGGACGAATGCGTCCTCGAGGTGGGCCATTCCGGCCTGCTCGCGCAGCGCGTCGGCGCGGCCCTGGGCGACCACGCGGCCGTGGGCGACCACGACGATGCGATCGCAGAGGGCGGCGACCTCCTGCATGATGTGGCTGGAGAAGATCACGCAGCGTCCTTCGCCGCGCAGCTGGCGCAGGAACTCGCGCAACCCGCGGGTGGTCATCACGTCCAGGCCGTTGGTCGGCTCGTCGAGGATGACGTTGCGCGGGTCGTGCACCAGGGCGCGCGCGATCGCGGTCTTGGTGCGCTGGCCTTGGCTGAAGCCCTCGGTCTGGCGATCGAGGAAATCCTCCATCTGCAGCGCGGCGGCCAGCCGTTGCGTGCGTTCCTCGATGAGTTGCGGCGACATGCCGTGCAGTTCGCCGAAGTAGCGGATGTTCTCGCGCGCGGTCAGGCGCTTGTACACGCCGCGCGCATCGGGCAGCACGCCCAGGGCGCGCCGGGCCGCTTCCGGTTCGCTGGCCACGTCCTTGCCGTCGACCAGCACGCGCCCGCTCTCGGGCCGCATCAGGGTGTACAGCATCCGCAGCGTGGTGGTCTTGCCGGCGCCATTGGGGCCGAGCAGTCCCGTGATCTCGCCGTCGCGGGCCTCGAAGCCGACATCGTCGACGGCGACCACGCGGGTCTTGTCCTTGCCCTTGCCCTTGCCGGGGAAGGTCTTGCGCAGGTGTTCTGCAATGATCATGAGTTCAGGGCTCCCAGCCGTTGAACGAGGTGAACGGCGGCACGTAGCCCAGGTCGTCCAGGCATTCGCCGTCGAGCGCGGCCGCGTCGGTGGTGTCGAGGAACTGCGCCACCAGCGTCGGCATGCAGCCGGCGCCGACCACGTTGTGGCCCTGGCCGCGCAGCACGAAGAGGCGCGCGGTGGGCAGCGTTTCCACGACCTCCTCGCCGTAGCGCGGGGGCGTGACCGGGTCGAGTTCACCCTGCAGGACGATCGCCGGCACGTCGCTGCGCAGCGGCTCGTGGAAGTCGTCCGGCATTCCGCCCCTGGGCCACAGCTCGCACTGCGCGCCGATGAAGTCGGAGAACTGGTTGCCCAGCAGCGTGCCCTCCTGGGCCGGGTCGGCCTGCAATCCGAAGGCGTCCTCGCTGCAGACCACCGACAGCTGCATGCCCATCGCCATCTGCCCGGCGACGCTGTCGCCGAGCATGCGGGCCAGCGCCATCAGGCCGTCGTAGCGGCCCTGCGCGGCTTCATGCAGCTGCAGCGGCAGCACCGAGGACATCAGCGGCATGTAGGCGTACATGCGCATCACGCCGGCCACGGCATCGGCGGTGAGCGGCTCCTCCTTCGATTCGCCGGTGGCGGCGTCGCGATAACGCACCATCGGCGGCTCGCTGCGCAGCCTGGCCATCAGCGCATCGAGCTGCGCCCGCGGATGGCCGACGGCCTCGACGCACTGCGGGGACTGTTCGCAGCGATCGAACTGCAGGTCGAGCGCATGTTCCAGGTTGGCCGCGAACTCGTTGCCCAGGATCAACGTGTTGGGCGCCACCGAGTCGAGCACGAGCGCGCGGGTGGAGTCGGGATGGCGCATCGCGTACTGCTGGGCGACGCGCGTGCCGTAGGAGACGCCCAGCAGGTTGAGCTGCGCCACGCCGAGCGCCTCGCGCACTTCATCGAGGTCGCGCACCGCGTCGGTGGTCGTGTAGAAACGCAGGTCGGCGGACTTCGACAGCGTGTCGCGGCAACGTGCGGTTTCGGCGCGCACCGCCTCGAGTCCCGCGTCGAACGGCAGGTCCTCGCCGCCCTCGCACTTCAGAGGGTTGGACTTGCCGGTGCCGCGCTGGTCCAGCAGCACCACGTTGCGGTGCCTGAGCACTTCGCGGAACGCGGGTGCGAGCTGCGGATACACCTCGGTCGCGGACTGGCCGGGGCCGCCGGCGAGCAGGAACACGGGGTCGGGCGCCACTTCGGCGTCCTCGTCCGGCGCGATCCAGGCGATGTTGAGCGTGATCCTGCGGCCGTCCGGACGCGCCGGGTCCTCGGCCACCTCGTAGCTGCCGCATTGCGCCTCGACGCTGGCCGCACCGAACTGCGGCGCGAGCGTGCACGGGGTGAAGGCGATGCGACCGTACATGCGCGGTGGCGCCGCCGGCACTTCCGCGGCGGGCGTGGATGCCGCGGGCTCCGCGGCGGCGGCTGGCGCCCGGTGGTCGCGCCAGTAGCGATAGCCGAGCAGGCCGGCAAGCACTACTAGCGCGAGGATGAACCTGGTTTTGCGGGACATCGGCAGGATCCTTTCTGCGGTTGGACGGGAGAGGCGGGTTTACGCCTCGTCGGGAAGGAAGATCGCCTCGATCGGTTCGCCGAACAGGCGCGCCAGGCGGAAGGCGAGCGGCAGGCTGGGGTCGTACTTGCCGGTCTCGATCGCATTGACGGTCTGGCGCGAGACGTCCAGGCGCTCGGCCAGCTCGCCCTGCGACCAGCCGAAGCGCTCGCGCAGTTCGCGGACGCGGCTATGCACGGCGCCTACCGGAACCGGCGGGCGACCACGGCCTTGAGCAGGCCATAGGTCGCGCACAGCAGCGGGAACACCCAGATCATGGCCACGCCCGAGGGAATGTCGATGACCTTGGCCAGCTGCAGGAAGCCGCCAGCCATGTAAACCAGCGAGACCAGTGCAGTCGCCAGGCTCACTGCCTCCAGCTCGATCCGGCGCTGCAGTTCGTCCGCATCGCGGATGTAGCGGACGATGGCGCGCAGCGTCAGCGCGATCGGCACTACCGGCAGCAGCGCGATCACCGCCCGCAGTGCGTGGTCCTCGACGTGCTTGAGCAGCAGCATCGACACGATCAGCAACACCACGTAGCCGACCATCGCCGGCACGAACTCGCGCAGGTAGCGGCGGCGCAGGCCCGGGGTGGCGGAATCGCAACTCATCTTGCGGAACATCGGTCGAGACCTGTCAAGTAAGCTTGACAGGAGTCTGGGGCAGCCGTGGCCGCCTGTCAAGCGTGCTTGACACTACTTGCTGCTGACGTACTTCTCCCGGCGGATCTGGCGGACTTCCAGCCCGGCGTCCTTGAGCGCCTCGAAACTGGCGTCGACCATGTTCGGGTTTCCGCACAGGTAGGCGATGTCGGAGGCCGGATCCGGCGCGCACTCGGCCAGGAACTGCTGCACGTAACCGCGGCGCACGTCCGGGTGCGGCTGCGGCGGCAGCTCCCGCGACAGGCAGGGCAGGTAGCGGAAATTCCCGGGATGGGCGTCGGCGAAGGCGCGGAACTCCTCGCCGTACAGCAGCTCGGCGGGCGATCGTGCGCCCTGCAGGAGCGCCACCTGCACGTCCCGTTCGGCGATCAGCGCCTCGATCTGCGGCAGCATCGCGCGGTACGGGGTGACGCCGGTGCCGGTGGCCACCAGCAGGTAACGGCGGTTTTCATCGCCGGGCAACAGGCAGAACCGGCCGTACGGACCGCTGGCGTCGATGGTGTCGCCGATCTCCAGGCCTTCGAACAGCGCGGTGGCGGCGCCGCCGGCAACGTAGCTGACCGCGATCTCGATCGTCCCCGCCGGCCCTGCCAGCGAGTACGAGCGCTTGGTCGGCGTGCCGTCGCCGTAGTGGAAATGGACCTGCAGGAACTGCCCCGGGACGAACGCGAACGGCTGGCCATCGGCGCGGGCGAAGCCCAGGTGGGCGACGGTCGGCGCCAGCATGCGGCGCGACACGAGCTTGAGCGGGAACTGGACGATGGCCAAGGCGGGATTTGGGACAGAGAGTTTCAGGGGGAGGCGGCCGGAGCCCGGACGCGGGTTGCCTATACTACCGGCATGCTTCCCCCGACCCCCCGCGACGCACCCGCCTTGCAGGTGCGCGACCTGCGCAAGACCTACGACAACGGCGTGGAGGCGCTCAAGGGCGTTTCCCTGGAAGTGGCCCCTGGCGACTTTTTCGCCATGCTCGGGCCCAACGGCGCCGGCAAGTCGACCCTGATCGGCATCGTCACCTCGCTGGTGAACAAGAGCGCCGGCGACGTGCGCGTGTTCGGCGTCGACATCGCCCGCGAGCGCGACGCGGCGATGCGCCTGCTCGGCCTGGTGCCGCAGGAACTCAACTTCAACATGTTCGAGAACCCGCGCGACATCCTGGTCAACTACGCCGGGTTCTACGGCATCCCGCGGCGCGAGGCGCAGGCGCGCGCCGAGCAGGAACTCAAGGCCGCGCAGCTGTGGGACAAGGCCGACAAGATGGCGCGCACGCTGTCGGGCGGCATGAAGCGCAGGCTCATGATCGCGCGGGCGATGATGACCAGGCCGCGCCTGCTGATCCTCGACGAGCCAACCGCCGGCGTCGACATCGAGATCCGCCGCGGCATGTGGAAGACGCTGCGCGAGATCAACGCCGCCGGGACCACCATCATCCTTACCACGCACTACCTCGAGGAAGCGGAGAACCTGTGCCGCAACCTCGCGATCATCGACAAGGGCACCATCGTCGAGCAGGGGCCGATGCGCTCGCTGCTGGCCAAGCTCGACGTGGAAGGCTTCCTGCTCGACGTCGAAGGCGAGCTGCCGGCGCAACTGCCGCGGATCGAGGGCGCGGAACTGTCGGCGCACGACGGCCACACCATCGACCTGGAGATGCCGCGAGCGCACGACCTGACCCACGTGTTCGCGCAGCTCGGCGACGCGGGGATCCGGGTCCGCTCGATGCGCAACAAGTCCAACCGCCTCGAGGAACTGTTCGTGCGCCTGACCGGCGACGGCGCACGGCCGGGAGCCACGCCATGAGCGCCGCCGCCACCGAACTGGCCAGCCGCACCGTCGCCAGCCGCAACTGGACCGCCCTGGGCACCATCGCCCGGCGCGAAGTCGCGCGCATCCTGCGCATCTGGACGCAGACGCTGATTCCGCCTGCGATCACGATGACGCTGTACTTCCTGATCTTCGGCGGCCTGATCGGTTCGCGCGTGGGCAAGATGGACGGCATCAGCTACATGGATTTCATCGTCCCCGGCCTGGTGATGATGAGCGTGATCCAGAACAGCTACGGCAACATCTCGTCGAGCTTCTTCGGGGCCAAGTTCGGCCGCCATGTCGAGGAGCTGCTGGTCAGCCCGATGCCGCACTGGGTGATCCTCGGCGGCTACGTCGCCGGCGCCGTGCTGCGCGGCCTGATGGTGGGCGTGATCGTGCTGCTGATCGCGATGCTGTTCACGGAGGTGCGCATTCCGCATCCACTGGTGACCGCATCCACGGTGCTGCTGGGCGCGACGATCTTTTCCCTGGCCGGCTTCGTCAACGCCGTGTTCGCCAAGAAGTTCGACGACGTGGCGATCGTGCCGGTGTTCATCCTGACCCCGCTGACCTACCTGGGCGGCGTGTTCTACTCGATCCGGCTGCTGCCCGGCTGGGCCGAGGCCGCGACCCACGCCAATCCGATCTTCTACATGGTCAACGCGTTCCGTTACGGCCTGCTCGGTGTCAGCGACGTGCCGTTGTGGGTAGCCTACGCACTGATGCTGGCCTTCGTCCTGGCACTGACCGTGCTGAGCCTGTGGTTGCTGCGCCGCGGCGTGGGCCTGCGCTCGTAGGAGCGGCGGAAGCCGCGATCGGGCGCCTCAGCGCAACCGGAAGAAATCAATCGCCGTGGCCGTGGTCGTGGCCGCCGTCGTCGCCACGTCCTCGCCGCGGTCCCGGGCCAGCTCCTCGACGATGTGCGCCAGGTACATCGGCTCGTTGCGCCGGTGCGAAGGCTGCGGCCGCACCGTTCGCGGCAGCAGGTAGGGCGCGTCGGTTTCCACCATCAGCCGGTTGGCGGGGATGCTGCGCACGAGTTCGCGCAGGTGCTGGCCGCGGCGCTCGTCGCACAGCCAGCCGGTGATGCCGATGTGCCAGTCCTGGTCGAGGTAGTCGAACAGTTCCTCGCGGGTGCCGGTGAAGCAGTGCACCACCGCCGGCCCAAGCCTGCCTTCGAACTGGCGCATCACCGCCATGAAGTCGTCGTGCGCGTCGCGCTGGTGCAGGAACAGCGGCTTGCCGGTCGCCGCGCCGATCTCCAGCTGGCGCTCGAAGGCACGGCGCTGCGCGGGACGCGGCGAGAAGTCGCGGAAGTAGTCCAGGCCGGTTTCGCCCACCGCCACCACTTCCGGATGCGCGTGCAGCGCGCGCATCTCCGCATCGCATTCCTCGGTGTACTCCACGGCGTGGTGCGGGTGCACGCCGGCGGTGGCGTACAGCACGCCCGGATGCGCCCGGGCCAGGGCCAGCGCCTTCGGCGAATGCTCGCGGCTGGCGCCGGTGACCACCATCCTCGCCACGCCGGCCTCGCGTGCGCGCTGGAGCACTGCGTCGCGGTCGTGGTCGAAGCTGTCGTGGGTGAGGTTGGCGCCGATATCGATGAGGTCCATCCGGCGATTATCCTTCGTGGATGGATTCGATGCCCATTGCGGAACTGCTGCCGGAGATCAGGGCCTCGCTGGCGCGGCATCCGCGGCTGGTCCTGGAGGCGCCGCCGGGCGCGGGCAAGACCACGCAGGTGCCGCTGGCGCTGCTGGACGCGCCGTGGCTGCAGGGCCGCCGGATCGTGATGCTGGAGCCGCGCCGGGTGGCGGCGCGCGCCGCCGCAGGCTTCATGGCGCGGCAGCTTGGCGAGGAAGCGGGCGAAACGGTCGGATACCGCATCCGTTTCGAGAGCCGGGTGTCCGCGCGCACCCGGATCGAGGTCGTCACCGAAGGCATCCTGACGCGCATGCTGCAGGACGACCCCTCGCTGGAAGGCGTCGGGGCGCTGCTGTTCGACGAGTTCCACGAACGCCACCTGGCCGCCGACCTCGGCCTGGCGCTGGCGCTGGACGTGCAGGCCTCGCTGCGCGAGGACCTGCGCATCGTGTTGATGTCGGCCACGCTGGATGGCGAGCGCCTGGCACGCTTCCTGGATGCGCCGCGGTTGTCGAGCGCGGGGCGAAGTTTCCACGTGGAAACCGTGCACTTCCCGGCACGCCGCGACGAGGCGTTGGAGCCGCAGGTGAAGCGCGCAGTGGTGCACGCACTGGAACGCCACCCCGGCGACGTGCTGGTGTTCCTGCCGGGGCAGCGCGAGATCGCGCGCGTGCAAGCCGGACTGGAGGCCATGGATGGCGTCGAGGTGCTCGCGTTGCACGGCGAGCTGCCGGTGGAGCAGCAGGCGCGCGTGCTGCAACCTGCCGGGGATGGCCGCCGCCGCGTGGTCCTGGCGACCAACGTCGCCGAGTCCAGCGTGACCCTGCCCGGCGTGCGCGTGGTGGTCGACAGCGGACTGGCGCGAGAACCGCGCTTCGATCCGAACTCGGGTTTTTCCCGCCTCGACATCGTGGCCATTTCGCAGGCCTCCGCCGACCAGCGTTCCGGCCGCGCCGGTCGTGTTGCCGAAGGTTGGGCCTACCGCCTGTGGCCGCAGTCGCAACGCCTGGAACCGCAGCGGCGCGCCGAAATCATGCAGGTCGAACTTTCGGCCCTGGCGCTGGAACTGGCCGCCTGGGGCAACGACGACCTGCGCTTCGTCGATCCGCCGCCGCCTGGCGCGTTCGCCGCCGCGCACGACCTGCTGCACCGGCTCGGCGCCCTGCAGGACGGCAGGATCACGCCACTGGGCCAGCGCATGCTCGCGCTCGGCACCCATCCGCGCATCGGCGCATTGCTGCTCGCGCCGAACGAAGCAGGCGAACGCGCGCTGGCCTGCGACCTGGCGGCGCTGCTGGAAGCGCGCGATCCGCTGCAGGCGCGGGGCGGAGCACGTTCTGACGCCGTCGCCCATCGCTGGCAGGCCCTGGCCGCATTCCGTGCGGGGCGCACGGACGCCAATGCATCGCGCGCGGCGCTGGCCGCGATCGATGCCGCGGCGAAGCAATGGCGACGACGGCTGCGCGTCGAAACGCCGCCGCCGGCATCGGCGCCGCCGCACCTGCTCGGCGATCTTTTGCTGCACGCCTTTCCCGATCGCATCGGCCACCGCCATGCCACCGATCCCAAGCGCTACCAGCTCGCCAACGGGCGCATGGCACGCCTGTTCGACGACAGCGCCCTGCATGGCGAACCGTGGATCGTCGCCAGCGAGCTGCGCTTCGAGGCGCGCGACGCGCTGGTGCTGCGCGGCGCGCCACTGGACGAAGTGCGGCTGCAGGCGGACTTCCCGCGGCGCTTCAGCGAAGCCGACCACGTGCGCTGGGATCCGGATCGGCGCGCGCTGGTGGCGCAGCGCGAACGCCGCTTCGATGGCATCGTGCTGGATGCACGCCCGGTCGGGCGCGTGGACCCGGACAAGGCTGCCGCGGCAGTGACCGATGCGATCCGCGACCTCGGCCTGGACGTGCTGCCGTGGAGCGAACCGCTGCGGCAGTGGCGCGCGCGCGTCGCCAGCCTGCGCGAGTGGATGCCGGAGATGGCGAACGGATTACCGGACCTGTCCGATGAAGCGTTGCTCTCCAGCCTCGACCAATGGCTGCGTCCCGCCTTCGCCGGCAAGAGCAGGCTCGATGCGCTCGATGCCGGAGAGCTTTCCGACGCATTGCACCACCTGCTCGACTGGAACCTGCGGCAACAGGTGGATCGCCTGGTCCCGGTGCGCATCATCGTGCCGTCGGGCATGGAACGGCGCATCGACTACGCGCTGGAAGCCGACGGCACGCCGCAGCCGCCGGTGCTTGCGGTCAAGCTGCAGGAGCTGTTCGGACTCGCCGACACCCCACGCATTGCCGACGGACGCGTGCCCCTGGTCCTGCACCTGCTGTCGCCGGCCGGTCGCCCGTTGCAGGTCACGCGCGACCTGCGCGGTTTCTGGGAACGGACCTGGCCGGAGGTGCGCAAGGAAATGAAGGGCCGCTATCCCAGGCACCCATGGCCGGAAGACCCGTGGTCGGCGACGGCGACGCACCGCGCCAAGCCACGCGGCACCTGAACCGCGGTCGTTCGCCGCTGCCCGCGTACACGCGCCGCAAACGCGGCGCCTCCGACACTTCCCCCGGAATCGGCAAGGAACACGACCATGAACAACCTGCTGGCCACGCTCCCTTCGCGCGCCGCGCAACTGAAGCAGCTCAAATGGGTGGAAACCGGCGCCGCGCTGGCCGCGCTGCAGACCGGCGGCAAGATCGCCACGCGTTTCGTGCGACGCAATCCCGCCGTCGCCGTCGCGGCGGTGGCCGGCGCGGGATTGCTCTACCTGGCCGCGCGCCACCACAGGAAAAAGCGGGAGGCAGAGGAAGCTGCGGACACCAAGACGCGTCGGGTCAGGGCGCGTCGGGCTCCGAAGCAGCCGGCAACTCGATGACGAAACGGGCACCGCCGCCCTCGCGATCCTCGTACCACAGGTTGCCTTCGTAGCCGGACAGGATCTGCTTGGCCAGCGACAGGCCCAGTCCGCTGGACAGCCCGTCGGCCGGATCGGTGTCGGTCAGGCGCGTGAACGGCTTGAACAGCTGGTGCTGGCGCACCGGGGAGACGCCCGGGCCGCGATCCTCCACCAACAGTTGCCAGAAGCCGGGCGCACTGCTGCGGATCGAAAGCTCGATGGCGCTGCCCGGCGCGTACTTCATCGCGTTGTTGACCAGGTTCTCCGCCACCTGGCGCAGCACGAGGCCATCGATGGCCACATGGCAGCGCACTGCAGGCATCGACAGCTGCATGCGCAGGCCGCGACTTTCCAGTTGCAGCTCGTAGCGCTGCACCAGCCACTCGAGCACTTCGTTGAGCGTGGTGGTGGCCGACGCCGGCTTCTGCCCGCTGGCCCGATGTGCCTGGGTTTCCAGGTAGCGGCGGATATAGCCCAGCGCGTCGCCGACGCTTTCGTGGATCATCTCCAGGTAGCGCGGCACGCGTTCGGGCTTGCAGCCGGCATTGCGCAGCACGTCGCTGGCGAACAGCACGCTGCTGAGCGGGTTCTTCAGGTCGTGTGCGACCAGGTTGACCAGTTCCTGGCGCTGGTGCGCGACGCGTTCGAGCCGGTCGCGGGTGAGCTTGAGGCCGATGTGCGCGGTCACCCGCGCCAGCAGCTCCTCGGGGATGAAGGGCTTGGTGACATAGTCGACCGCGCCGGCCTCGAACGCGCGCAGCAGCATGTCGCGGTCCTGCGCGGCAGTGAGGAAGATGGCCGGGAGCTTGCGCAGTTCGGCATGCTCCTTGACGTGGGCGAGCAGCTCGAAGCCGTCCATGCCCGGCATCATCATGTCCAGCAGCAGCAGGTCCGGAACCTGCGCCGTCGCCATCTGCAGCGCTTCCTCGCCATGCCCCGCGGTGCGCACGTCGTAGCCGTGCCGGGTGAGCAAGGCACTGACTGCGCGCAGGTTGGCGGGCTGGTCGTCGACGACCAGGATCGAGCCTTGCGGGGTGGCGCCAGCGAGCGTCGCGGGAGGCATCCGGGCAAGTTAGCAGAATCGTGTGGACGCCTGTTCACATCTGCAAAAACGGCGTGAACGGTTCAGTCTGGCCCCGTCCCCGCGTGCCGCCATTGGCCGGGCGCCATGCCGTCGAGGCCATGTGCACCGACCGCGACCCGCACCAGGCGCAGGGTGGGCAGGCCCACCGCTGCGGTCATGCGCCGCACCTGGCGGTTGCGCCCTTCGCTGATCGCGAGCTCGAGCCAGGCATCGGGCACCGTCTTGCGGAACCGCACCGGCTGGTCGCGCGGCCATAGTGCCGGTGCATCGATGCGCCTGGCCCGGGCCCGACGTGTCATTCCGTCGCGCAGTTCGACGCCGCCGCGCAGTGCGGCCAATTGCTCCTCACCCGGATCGCCCTCGACCTGCACCCAGTAGGTCTTCTCCAGCTTGTGGCGCGGGTCGGTGAGCCGGTGCGCGAGCGCGCCGTCGTCGGTGAGCAGCAACAGGCCTTCGGAATCGAAATCCAGGCGACCGGCGGGATACACACTCGGCGGCAGGCCGAAGCCGGCCAGCGTCGGGCGCGGCGTCGCGCTGCGATCGGTGAACTGGCAAAGCACGCCGTAGGGTTTGTTGAAGGCGATCAGCATGGCGGACCTAGGCGGTGGCGCCGGCTTCCTGCCGGGTGTGGCTGGCGTGTTCGGCGGCCTGCGCCAGCAGCCAGGTACGGAAGGCCTGCAGGCCGCGGTGCGTGGCCGCGCCCTGCGGATAGACCAGCCAGTGCGAGTACATCGCCTTCATGCGCTGGCTGGTCAGTGCCACCAGTTGCCCGGAGTCGAGCAGCAGTCGCGCGCGCGTGACCCGGCCCAGGGCGACGCCAACGCCGTCGAGCGCGGCGCGATGGTGCGATTCGGAGTCGTCGAACACCGCCACGTAGCGTGCCGGCGGCCTCCCGCCGAAAGCGTCGAACCAACGGTCCCACTGGCCGTCCGGATCGCCGAGCAATGGCCACTCGTGGAGCGCCGGCGCGTTCGTGCCGCCCATGCGCGCGACCAGCGCCGGGCTCGCCATCGGCACCAGGAGTTCGTCGAACAGGTGCTCGGACATCACCCCGGGCCACTGCCCGAGGCCGATCCGCAGCGCGGCGACGACCTGGGTCTCGCGGCTGAAATCGACCAGCGCCTCGGTCGACTGCAGGCTGATCTCGATGCTCGGATGCGCAGCCAGGAAGCCGGCCAGCCGCGGCACCAGCCAGGCCGAGGCCATCGACGGCGTCACGCTGATCGCCAGGCGGTCGTCGTGGCGCGCGGCGAACGGCCGCAGGGCGCTGCCGATCGCATCCAGGTGCGGGGCGATGCGTTCCAGCAGCTGGCGCCCGTCCGGGGTGAGCTCGACGCCGCGGGGCTTGCGCACCAGCAGCTGCTGGCCGAGCCGCGACTCGAGCGTGCGCATCTGGTGGCTGAGCGCGCTGGTGGTCAGGTTCAGCGATTCGGCCGCGCGCGACAGGCTGCCCAGCCGGGCGGCGGTGACGAAGCCTTCGAGGGCGTGCAGGGGCGGGCGGCTCATGCCTGGGTGATATGAAATCAGTTCAAGTCAATGTTGAGAAAGTGTCGCTTTTTCAGCGCTGACTATGCGCCTAAGTTGTACGTCCCTCAAGTCGTTCGGGAGCCGGACATGAGCATCTACACCGAATTGCTGTTCCTCCACGGCCACGTCGTGCAGCCGGAACTCGCCCGCTCGCTGGCAGGCGCGCCGGAGCCCTCCGGGCAGGAGCGGGAGCCGGGGCGTGGACCCCGGCAGCGTGGCGAAGCGGCTGCGGTCTGCCGCCGCGGCGCGATCGCCACGGTCTGCGGGGCGACGGCGCTGTCGCCCTTCCGCTGACCGCGGCCGCGCCGGTCAGAGTGCGGCGAGGGCGGCGTTGAAGGTCGCGCTGGGACGCATCGCCGCTGCCATCTTCGCCTCGTCGGGGCGGTAGTAGCCGCCGATGTCCACCGGCTTGCCCTGCACGGCGACGAGTTCGGCGACGATCTTCTCCTCGTTCGCCGCCAACGTCTCCGCCAGCGGGGCGAAGCGTGCCTTCAACGCGGCATCCTCGTCCTGCGCGGCCAGCGCCTGCGCCCAGTACATGGCCAGGTAGAAATGGCTGCCGCGATTGTCGATGCCGCCGAGCTTGCGGCTGGGGGACTTGTCGTTGTCCAGGAACATGGCGTTGGCCCGGTCCAGGGCATCGGCCAGCACCCGCGCGCGCGTATTGCCGGTGGTGTCGGCCAGGTGCTCGAGCGAGGCGGCCAGGGCCAGGAATTCTCCCAGCGAATCCCAGCGCAGGTAGTTCTCCTGCACGAACTGCTGCACGTGCTTGGGCGCGCTGCCGCCGGCGCCGGTTTCGAACAGGCCGCCGCCTGCCATCAGCGGCACGATCGACAGCATCTTGGCGCTGGTGCCCAGCTCCATGATCGGGAACAGGTCGGTGAGGTAATCGCGCAACACGTTGCCGGTCACCGAGATCGTGTCCTGGCCCTGGCGGATGCGCGCCAGCGAGAACTTCATCGCCTCGGCCGGCGACATGATCCTGATGTCGAGGCTGCTCGTGTCATGGTCCTTGAGATAACGCTCGACCTTGGCGACCAGCTGCGCGTCGTGCGCACGCGCCGGATCCAGCCAGAACACCGCCGGCGTATTCGACAGCCGCGCGCGATTGACCGCGAGCTTCACCCAGTCCTGGACGGGTGCGTCCTTGGTCTGGCACATGCGCCAGATGTCGCCGGCCGCGACCTGGTGTTCCATCAGCACCTTGCCGTCGGCGTCGACCACGCGCACGACGCCGTCGGCGGCGACGCGGAAGGTCTTGTCGTGCGAGCCGTATTCCTCGGCCTTCTGCGCCATCAGGCCGACGTTGGGCACGCTGCCCATGGTCGCCGGGTCGAACGCGCCGTTGGCCTTGCAGTCGTCGATCACCGCCTGGTAGATGCCTGCGTAGCAGCGGTCCGGGATCACCGCCTTGGTGTCCTGGAGCTCGCCGCGCGCGTTCCACATGCGCCCGCTGTCGCGGATCATCGCCGGCATCGAGGCGTCGACGATCACGTCGCTGGGCACGTGCAGGTTGGTGATGCCCTTGTCCGAATTGACCATCGCCACGCCCGGGCGCTGCGCGTACAGCGCGTCGATGTCCGCGCGGATCCGTGCGGCGTCGGCTTCCGGCAGCTTGTCGAGGTTGGCGTAGAGGTCGCCGATGCCGTTGTCGGCGTTGAAGCCGATGCTGCGCAGCGCGTCGGCGTGCCTGTCCAGCACCGGCCGGTAGAACTCGTTGACGGCGACACCGAACATGATCGGGTCGGAGACCTTCATCATCGTCGCCTTGAGGTGCAGCGAGAACAGCACGCCCTGTGCCTTCGCGTCCTCGATCTGGCCGGCGATGAACTTCGCCAGCGACGCGGTGCGCATCACCGCCGAATCGATCACCTCGCCGGCCTGCAGCGCGAGGTCGCCCTTGAGCATGGTCACCGAACCGTCGGCGGCGGCGAGCTCGATCCGCACCTTGCCGGCGGCGGGCATGGTCAGCGACTGCTCGCTGCCGTAGAAGTCGTCGCCGGCCATGTGCGCCACGTGCGACTTCGAATCGGCGCTCCACTTGCCCATGCGGTGCGGATGCTTGCGCGCATAGGCCTTGACCGAGGCCGGCGCGCGGCGGTCGGAGTTGCCCTCGCGCAGCACCGGGTTGACCGCACTGCCCTTGACCTTGCCGTAGCGCGGGTCGTCGGCGCCGGGCACCGGATAACCCTTCGCCTGCAACTCGGCGACCGCGGCCTCGAGCTGCGGCTGCGAGGCGCTGATGTTGGGCAGCTTGATGATGTTGGCTTCCGGCGTGGTCGCCAGGCGGCCAAGCTCGGCCAGGTCGTCCGGCACGCGGTGCGCTTCGTCCAGCAATTCGGGGACCTGCGCCAGCATCCGGCCCGACAGCGAGATGTCCCGCGTCTCCACCGCGATCCCGGCGGTGGCCGCGTAGGCCGACACGATCGGCAGCAGCGAACGGGTCGCCAGGGCGGGCGCTTCGTCGGTGAGGGTGTAGAGGATCGTCGGGGCGTCGGACATGGTGGGCTCGCCGGATTGCGGGCCCACCATTGTATTGCCTGCGGACGGATCCCTACTGGATGGTGAACTCGCGCGTCTGCACCACCATGCCGCCGGAGGAGATCTCCTGCTTGTACTGGCCGGCCGGCCCGCCGTCGGGCTTGCTGATGCTGAAGTCGGTGGTCTGGGCGCCGGCGGGGACGACCTTGTCCTGGGTGTCGACGACCTGGCCGTCCTCGTAGGTCCAGGTCGCGGTCAGGTTGCCGCCGACGTTGCCGTCGGTAGCGACCGAGGCGTGGATGGTGTCGGTGCCGGAAAAGCTGCGGGCCGGGACGGTAATGCGGGTGTCCTCGCCGACTTCGGTGCCCAGGTCGACGGTGGTGACGGTCATTGCCGCCGGGGCGACGGGTTCGGGCGTCGACGGGCCGGCCGGTTCGTTCATCGGCGGCGTGGTGCCGGCGTTCGGATCGAGCACCGGCTCGTCCTTCTTGCAGCCCGCCAGGGCGACGGCCGCGGCCAGGCCCGCGGCAAGCAGGGTCATGCTGGGGATGTTGCGCTTCATGGGGGTTTCTCCTTTGGGGGAAGGGAAGCGAAGGGTCAGTCGTCGAGCGAAGGCAGCTTCAGCACCTGGCCCGGCTTGATCAGGTCGGGGTCGTCGAGCTGGTCGCGATTGGCTTCGTAGATCGCGTTCCAGCGGCTGGCCTTGCCGTAGTGCTTCTGCGCGATCGCCGAAAGCGTGTCGCCCTTGAGCACCGTGTAGGTGCGGGCGTCGTCGCGGGTTCCGGCCGGAACGGTGTCGACGTTGCCCTGCACGTTGGAGAAGTCGGGCTTCTGTGTCGCCATGGTATGGGCTCCTGCGCCGTGGGGTGCAGGCAGGCTCGCATCGCATGCGTGAAGGCGGGATGTCGGAGCTGAATGGCCTATTGGCGCAGGTCGCGGAATGCCCGCGGCGGCGCGCGGTCGGCGGTGGTGCGCCACGGATTGATGTCCAGGCCGCCGCGCCGCGTGTAGCGCGCCTCGACCGCCAGCGATTCCACGCCGCAACGCGCGCGCAGGTCGGTGAAGATGCGCTCCACGCACTGCTCGTGGAACTCGGCGTGGTCGCGGAACGAGACCAGGTAGCGCAGCAACCCGGCGCGATCGATGCGCGGACCGCGATAGGCGATGCGCACGCTGGCCCAGTCCGGCTGGCCGGTGACCGGGCAGTTGGACTTGAGCAGGTGCGAACGCAGCACTTCGTCGGCGATGTCGCCGGCGTCGGCATGCAGGTGCGCCGGGTTGGGCGGGCCGTAGTCGTCGATGTCCACGTCGAGCGTATCGAGCAGGAAGCCCGCATCGTCGCCCGGTGCCGGTGGCGGCAGTCCGTCGGCCACCTCGACCTTGCCGCCCGCGGCCAGCGACAGGTCGACGGCGATGCGCGCGCGCACTTCGGCCGCGTCGGCGAAGCGCGTGGCGTTGAACGAGTTGAGGTAGAGCTTCAGCGACTTGGATTCCACCAGCCGCGGCGACTCGGCGGGCACACTGAAGGTCAGCGTCGCCACCACCGGCTTGCCGCGCGCATCGAGCCACGACACTTCATAGGCGTGCCAGCGGTCGGCGCCGGTGAAGGGCAGGGCATCGGTGTCGGACAGGCCCAGTTCCGCGCGGCCGTGCACGCGCGGAATCGGGAACAGCAACGAAGCGTCGTAGTCTCGGGGGTACTCGACGTGGCGCCCGAGGGGCAGGTCGCTGGTCATTGCACCTGGAAGTCGGCGATGCCGACCGGCACGTCGTCGATGTCGATCTGGACGTTGTAGGCGCCGGCGCGCATGCCGTCGGCCTGGGAGAAGCCGAAGCTGACCACGTCGCCGTCGACCGGCTTCTCCTCTTCCTTGTGCGAGGTGCCGTCCTGCCAGGTCCAGTAGACCCGGGCGATCGCGCCCGCGCGCCCGGCCGACGAGGCCGAGGCGTAGACCGTGTCGGCGGTGGTGTAGGAAGGTTTGGGGGCGGTGGCCGCCTGGTCCGGGCCCAGGGCGCTGCCGACGATGACCGCGTCGGCGGCGACCGTGGTCGGCTCGGCGATCTGTTCGACCGGCGGCTCGACCGGTTCGGCCGGCGCCTGCGCGGCGGCGGGGGCTTCCGCGGCGGGTTCGGGCGCGG
>NZ_JARUVM010000039.1 GCF_029763755.1 Luteimonas sp. 8-5 | reverse complement strand
GGCCGTGGTCCTGGCCCTGGCCGACGAGATCGACGCCAGCCGCGGCGACGTCATGGCCGCCGCGCACGATCCGTGCGAGATCGCCGACCAGTTCGCCGCCCACCTGCTGTGGCTGGGCACCCAGCCACTGCTGCCCGGCCGCCCGTACTGGCTCAAGATCGGCAGCCGCACCGTCGGCGCCCAGGTCACCGAGATCAAGCACAAGGTCGACGTGAACACACAAGAAGCGCTGGCGGCCAGGAGCCTGGAGCTCAACGAGGTGGGTTACTGCAACCTGTACCTGGACCAGGCCATCCCGTTCGAGGCCTATGCCGACAGCCGCGAGCTGGGCGGGTTCATCCTGATCGACCGCCAGGACAACGCCACCGTGGCCGCCGGCACCCTGGCGTTCGCGCTGCGCCGGGCTGGCAACATCCACTGGCAGCACCTGGAGGTCGACCAAGCCGCGCGCGCCCGGATCAAGCACCAGGCGCCGCGCTGCGTGTGGTTCACCGGCCTGTCGGGCGCGGGCAAGTCGACGGTGGCCAACCTGGTGGAGAAGCGCCTGCTGGCGCTGGGCCGGCACACCTACCTGCTGGACGGCGACAACGTCCGCCACGGCCTGAACAAGGACCGGGGGTTCACCGACGAGGACCGGGTGGAGAACATCCGCCGCGTGGCCGAGGTGGCCAGGCTGATGGTCGACGCCGGGCTGGTGGTGCTGGTGAGCTTCATATCGCCGTTCCGCGCCGAGCGGCGCATGGCCCGCGAGCTGTTCGCCGAGGGCCAGTTCCTGGAAGTGTTCGTCGACACGCCGCTGGCGGTCGCCGAGCAGCGCGATGCCAAAGGCCTGTACGCCAAGGCCCGCGCCGGCCAGCTGCGCAACTTCACCGGCATCGACTCGCCGTACGAGGTGCCCGAACACCCGGACGTCGTGCTCGACACGGTGGCCGAATCGCCGGAGGCATTGGCGGAACGGCTGGCCAACCTGCTTTTGGGCGACTCGTAAGCCCTGAATCTAGGGCTCGCCGGCGGCGCGGATCCGGGCTTCTTCCGCGGCCACGTCGTCATTGCTGGCGGGCGGCAATCCGGCCAGGCTACGCGCGACGGCTACGTTACCCAGCAACATCCTGCGCAGTGCCTTGAAGATCACCAACGCCCGCACCCGACGCAGCGACAGCCAGTACCAGCTCACGGCCATCCCAATCCACGCCAGCAGGAGCAACGGATTGGGGATGTCCAGGCGCATCGCCTGGCCCGCGGCCAGCCCGCACAACAGGCTGAACCCTCCCAGCACCACGCAGATGCCCATCGGGCCCCAGCCCGCGTCGCGCATGCAGTGGTGGATGTGGTCGCACCCGGCCGAAAACGGCGAACGCCCCTCGCGGAGGCGCCGCACGATCAGCACCAGGCAGTCCATCACTGGCACCGGAAGCAGCCAGAGCGCCAGCACGGGACTCACCGGATGGCCCGGGTTCTGGGTCAGGCGGAAGCAGACCCAGGCAATGGCCAGGCCCAGCAGCGCGCTGCCGGAGTTGCCCATGAAGGCGGCTGCGCGCGAACGGCCGGGGATGCGAAAGTTCCAGGCCAGAAAGCCGATGACGGCGGCGCCCAGGATCAAGGTTTCGCCGGCCAGCTCACCATTGCCCGCATACAGCGCCGCGGCTGTGAGCATCAGCAGCGCCGCCAGCACCAGGGTGCCGGCCAGGCCATCTACGCCGTCGACCAAGTTGATGGCGTTGATCAGGCCCACAGTGGCGATCACGGTCAGGGGCAGCGACAGCGGCCCCAGGGTCAGGTCCGGGAAACCGAACACGCCGCCGAGCTGTTCAACCCTTACCCCACCGCCGTAGTACAGGCCCAGCGCGGCCACCATCTGGGCCAGTATCCGCCACCACCAGCGCAGGTCGCGCAGGTCGTCGAGCAGGCCAACGGCCAGTAGGAGAGCCATGCCGAGGATGAGGTAGGTGATTTCTGGAGAGATGGTGCGGATGGCGATCGCGCCGCCGGCGACCGCGGCCAAGGTCATGGCCAAGCCACCTGTGACGGGCGTCGGCGCCTCATGGGCTTTGCGGCCTTTCGGGCAATCCAGCAGCCCATAGCGGAAGGCGACAGGCTTGAGGAGCCAGACCAGCAGCCAAGTGGCGAAGCCGGCCAACAATGCTCCTTGTAGGGCGCTTTCTTGGATCATCCTTAAGGTGTCAGCTTCCACGGGATAGAGAACAGTCGGCAAAGCCAAGTCAAAAGAATGTGACGGTAAAGGGGGCTGGAACAGGCCAGTGCTGGCAGCCTGGCTTGGAACCAGGAATCAAGGATCAAAAATCTTCCCAGGATTCAAGATGCCCGTAGGATCGAACACCCGCTTGAGCTGGCGCATCAGTTCGATTTCACCCACGTTGCGACTGTAGTGCAGGTACGGCTTCTTGAGGAGGCCAACGCCATGCTCTGCGGAAATGCTACCGCCGAATTCCGCCAGCACGCGGCCGAGCTGGTCCGTGACATGTCCGCACGCCTCCAGGAAGATATCCTCGGGCATGCCGTGTGGCGGCAGCACGCTGATATGCAGGTTGCCATCGCCGATGTGACCGAACCAGATCACCTCGAAACCTGGATACTCACGCTCGAACAAGGCGTCGATGCGCTCGAGGAATGCTGGTACCTGGGCGACCCGCACCGCTATGTCGTTCTTGTAGGGCCGGTACCGTGAAAGACTTTCCGTGATTCCCTCACGCAGGCGCCACAGCTCCATCGCTTGTGCCCCGCTCTGGCTGATGGCGCCATCCTCCACCAGCCCCTCGCCATGGCATGCTTCGAATACTTGGCCGGCCATTGCCTCATCCTCATCGAACTCGGCCAGGACATAGTACGGCGCATGCGTGTCGAACGGCCTGCGTCCTCCTGCATGGATCACGCGGGTCAACGCCTGCTCGGTAAAGAATTCGAACGCGCTGAGAGTCAACTTTCCGCGCAGGCGCGCGAAGACTTCCATGATCGCTGCCAGCGAAGGCAATCCCAACACCATCACCTGCTGGGGCGGCGGCGGATCCGTCAGTTGCAGCGTGGCTTCGACGACGAGGCCGAGGGTGCCTTCCGAGCCTATGAACAAATGCCGCAGGTCGTAGCCGGTGGCATTCTTGATCAGACCCTTGTTCAGATCCAGAAGCTCCCCGGTGCCGGTGACCACTTTCAGGGCGGTGACCCAATTGCGTGTCAACCCGTAGCGCAGCACCTTGATGCCACCGGCATTGGTAGCGATGTTTCCGCCGATCTGGCTCGAGCCACGGCTAGCGAAGTCGACGGGGTAGAACAGCCCTTCGGCGCGAGCTCGCTCTTGGACCGCCTGGGTGACCGCCCCTGCCTCGACCCTCAAGCTCCGCTCGGTTGCGTCGAACGCGATCAGGCGCCGCATGCGTTCGAAGGAGACTACAGCCTCGCCATTTGATGCGACTGCACCACCGGACAAGCCGGTACGCCCACCCGAAGGCACCAAGCCCACATGCTCTCGCCTCGCCCACTGCACGAGCTCCACCACTTCCGGAACAGTGGCCGGCAAAGCCACCATGGACGGCTGGCCCGCGTACTCATTCGTCCAATCCGATGCGTAACGCGCCAGAGCTTCTGGGGCGTCGACCACGACGCATGCGGGCTTGGACCGCGCCGCTTCATTCGAGCGCATGCCCCACCTCGCCAGTGCGCAGTGCGGCGGCCAGTTGCGGAGGTGGCAACGGGAGCCCGCGAAATGCGCTCCACACCAAGGCCGATCGGGGGAACAGGATCACCCAAGACGTCAAGAATATGCACTTGAGGTATGTGGCGATGCCTCTATGGTTCACGTACCACACTTCGAGCTTGCCCTTGTAGGGCATGATCACTTCGTCATACAGGCGTTCTGGTTCGGAGCTTGCGTGCATTAGTTCTTCCTCGTCCCGAAAGACGATCGAACCCACGCCGGACAACCCTGGACGGACCTTGATGATGGAGCGCCGGGACTCCTCGGGGAAGGCATCGAAACAACGATGCGTCTGCGGCCGCGGCCCGACGATACTCATGTCGCCGCGCAATACGTTCAAGAGTTGCGGCAGCTCGTTGATCTTGGTTTTGCGCAGAAATCGCCCAACGGGCAGCACTCGCGGGTCATCCTTCAGCGTGACGGTGCCCGTTCCGATATTGGGGCTGTCCTTGAGCATCGTCGCGAACTTATACAGACCGAAAGCTTTCCCGCCGCGCCCTACCCGCTGTTGCACGAAGAAAACCTCGCCCTCGCCCGTCATTCGCAGGGCCAACGCGATCGGAAGAAGCAAGGGCGATAACGCCAATAGCGCCGCTCCCGAGAGCAGGATGTCGAACAGTCGCTGCATCACATCCGTCCGTCCAGGTACTTGCCCGTTTCCTTGTGCTGGAATTCCGGAATCATCTCCTTGAAAAGCTGCACAATATCCCCTTTTTCCCACGTCGCACGCTCGCGGATCTCCCCGATCCTGGACAGGAATCCGTTGAGCTTTGCATCGTCGAAATCGGCTCGGTTTCGGATCACTCCGATGGACTCGAATCGCTTCATATCGAGGTCCTCGTCGCCGGTGTAGAACTCCTCGAAATCCTTCTCTCCCGTCGTGTCGCTATCGAAGAAATAGACAGGCCACTTTCGCCTTGGAATGAGTTCTGCGGTGCGGCTGCGAGCTTCGTCCTCAGTATCGCACTCGACCGGCTCGTAGCCGAGCGATTCCAGGTACCGCACCGCGATGTCTGAGAAGCGCGTCAGATGCAACGCTTCGCTAAGTTTCGGGAAGAAGATGTCCCTATTGTCCCCGAGCAGGCAGGAGCCAAGGCACAGTTCGCCGGATTCCTGCGGCGTCACGAAGTACCGCTTTACATCCCGCGGTGCAGAAATCGGCTGCCGTTTCGCGAACCGCTGGTTGAATCCATGCGGCAGCGAACCATCGGAGAAGGCGACGTTGGCGAAGCGCGCGGTTGAAATCGGAAGCTCCAGGCTGGCGCGCATCAGGAACATCTCCATGATCCGCTTGCTGGCACCCATCATGTTGACCGGATTGGCGGCTTTGTCCGTGGAGACGCAGAAATACTTCTGGCACCCGCCCACCCCGGCATGCGCAATCGTAGAAAGCGTGTTCAAGATGTTGACTTCCACCAGCCGCATCAGCGTGAATGGGTCCTTCTCGCTGCGCACGTGCTTCAAGGCGGATAGGTTCAGGACGTAGTCATAGCGGCCGTCCGATGCCATCAACGCGTCGAATTCGTGCCGCCCGCAATCGATCGCGAACGTACGGAAGTCACCCTCGATGTAACCGAGCGTGCTGCGGATGTCGCGAACCAGCTCGACCATGTTGTTCTCGCTGATGTCCACCACATGCAGTGCGCGCGGTTGACGCTTGAATATCTCTCGGGTCACGGCCTGGCCGATCGATCCTGCTCCGCCGATGACGAGAAAACGGCTCTCGCCCACCAGGCGCGCGAGTTCATCGGCGTGCCGAGCCATATCCGTGTCGAACAAAGGGCGGTTCCGCCCGACCAGCTCGAGTACATTCACGCTTCCAATCCCCCGAACCGGGCTTCCGGGACACTGGATGGAAGGTTGACCACCCGCTCCTCCAGCCATTTCGAATTCTCAAGCCCATCGTTCTGACATCCCGAATACATCGGCAACCGGGACATCAATCTCCAGACCGGTCGTGCCATCACCCCCTTCGAGTTGCTGTACTCGAGAAACTCGTCCCGCTCGCGAAGCGAGCCGAACAAGACTGCATTGAGCCAGTAGTTCGGGGTGGTACCCGGCAATCCGTCGACGACGGTCAATCCTGAAGCCGCAAGCATCTCCCGATAGCCGTTGGCGATGTCGGCCTTCACCACAAGCATGGTTGAAAGCTTCTCCATTTGCGCACAACCTAGCGCTGCATTGAGGTTTGGTAAGCGATAGTTGTACCCGACCTCGTCATGCACGAATTCGTACAAATGTGGAACCTTCGCTGTCGTCGTTAGGTGCTTGGCACGGCGGGCGAGCACTTCATCGTCGGTGACGATCATTCCACCACCGCCGGTGGTAATGATCTTGTTACCATTGAAGCTCAGCGTGGCGAGCCTCCCGAACGTTCCGGTATGGCGCTCGCCTACCCAGCTTCCAAGGGATTCGGCAGCATCCTCCACCAGCGGAATCGAATAATCTGCGCAGATTTGCGAGATCTCCGCGATCCGTGCCGGGAAGCCGAAGGTGTGCATCGGCACGCAAGCGGATATCCGACGGCCGGTCGCAATATTCCACGCGACGCCTTCGCGAACCCGCACATTCGCTTCGAGAAAGCGCCTCAGAGCATCGGGGCTCATGCCCAGCGTGTCCTTGTCGACGTCGACGAAGACGGGATGGGCGCCTGTGTATGCGAGCGCATTGCAGGTTGCGATGAATGTCAATGCCTGGCTGAGTACCTCATCGCCCCGCTGCACGCCAGCCAGCATAAGGGCCACGTGCAAGGCTGCAGTTCCGTTGACGGTGGCTACAGCGAAGCGCGCACCGACGAAACGCGCGACGGCTTCCTCGAATTCGGAAACCATCGCACCAACGGAAGAAACGAAATTCGAGTCGATGCACTCGGCCAGCAACTGCTTCTCGCGGCCGCGGAACACCGGGCGGTGCAAGGGCGTCGGCGGCACCCCATGGAGGCGCGAAACGGCATCCAGAACAGTATCGTAAAGCGTCTCGTTATACATCGGACCTTGCCCTGTCCTGTGCAGCGTCGTCGAGCTCACCAAGAATCTCCTTGATCCTGCGCAGGTCCTCCGAGTCCGCCGCCATTCGCGGACCGGCTCCCAGGCGCTCCGGCAATTGTGCCTTCATTTCGAGTCGAAAACCCCTGGCGTTGCAGAACTCGACGACCCGGCCAACTTCGGCGGCCGGGTTCGCACACAGGTCCTCATAGCGCAGTTCTATCGTCCGGGCCGGATCCAGGGCAAGGCGTACGCGCCGGTCGAGGAGCCATGCCTGCGCCGCCGCTTCTTGGTGCGCCCCGCCTCCCCGATGGGCATTCCACTCGCTCGGTTGCACGGAAAAATCGGCACCACCAGGAAGTTCCCGCCGGATGGCGAGGATCGACATCGCATTGTCCGCGAGGTCCCTGCGAAGATGGACAAAAACAGCAGCGGGGAACAGCCGGATCAGTTCCTCGACGACGAGCGTGTGCCCGATGTAACCCGCCACGAACGGGCGTTCCGGTCGCGAAAGGCATCCGAGCACGGCCCGGACATGAGCCGTTCCGGCTTCAGGGGGCGGCCGGCCGGCCGGGCCAGGGTCCGACAGTCCATGACCAAACCAGTAACTCCAGAACCGCAGCCCCTCGGCAGGCCCGCAAAGCCCCTCGACGAAGCCCCTAGTCGACGAAAAGGACGAAGCATGCCCGGTGCATTTCAGACGCGACAGCAGACCACCCAGCAGGGGCAACTGGTAAAGCAGGTTCCACAGATTGCTCAAGTACATCGGTTGGAGCGAATGCACCAGGGCCTGATAGCAAACGGTCGACCCGCTTCTCGGCGGGGCGATCAAGAAGATAATGTGGGGTTCGCGCGCGGGAATCAGCGAAAGGGACAGCTTTTCGAGGGGCCGCAGCCAGGCCAGGGGAAGCGCCTGCAGTACCCGACCCAGCCTAACCACGAAGGCATCCCGCCCTTTCATGGCTGTACAAAAGTCCTGCGGATCCGCTCCTGCTCCAGCAACGCCCTCAACTTCGCCGCACCGGGCACGTGCTTCAAAACACTCCCGAACGGATACGCTAGAGCGACGAGTGCGCCGACCGGCCTGGAGTACACCACGTTCAGCCGGCAATAGGCACGTCGAAAGCCGAACTTGGTCTGCAGGAACTGGTGGATATTGGTTCTGTGGCTCAGATTCCGGGCTCCATCGCTGACATATCTGAAGCCGCGCGCTCCCAGGTAGTGCTCGTTCATGGCCTGGATCAGCGCATACGAAAGACTGCCTTTCAGCGCATCTGGGCAGAACCACATCGACGAGTAGAAGCAGGCGTCGCCCGCGACCACGTTCTCGGCGAATGCGACCATCCGGCCATCCCCCGGAGTTTCGGCCAGCCAGAATTCAATGTACTCCGGCATGGATTCGACCGCTCGCCTGAACTCGGGCAGCGTGAAGCGCCTCTCGAACGTCTCGTACCTTTCATAAGCGCGCAAATACACGTCATAACCGCGCTCCAGTATGTCTGACCTCTTGCATCTCGCGACGCGAAAGCGCTCCCTGCCTTGGCGGACCAGATATCGCACCTTCTTGGGCAAGCCCTCGATTGACGCGTCTCCGTCCTTGACGAGGTGCCACCACTCGGTGGGCTCAGCGGACTCGAAACCATCCTCCCAACGGATCAAATGAGCCTTAGTGTCCTCCAAGAACTCCCGAGCCGCATCATCGGTCAGCAGCGGATTCAGATGGGGAGGAAGCAGCGGCACAATGGCGCCGTGAAGCTTCCGCCATGGAACGCCAGCGAACTGGATCTGCTCGTACCCGATCATGGCTTGGCTGCCATTCCCATGCCAGCCAACATCTCGGCATTCACCTTGCGAACGTCGTACTTTAATTCCGCGATTTCCCGGGACTTGCGTCCCATGCCAATCGCCAGAGAAGGATCCTCAAGGAACCTCATCATCGCATCGGCCAGCGAGAGCGTGTCGCGCACGTTTACCAGGAACCCGTTCTCCCCCGAAACGACCGTCTCGCGGCATCCGGGCGCGTCGGTGGTGATCACCGCCCGCCCCGTCGCCATGGCCTCGAGCACAGTCCGGGGCGTACCCTCGCGATAGGAAGGAAGCACGAGGACAGTGCAGTCACGCAGCGCAGGCTTAACGTCCTCAAGCCTACCGAAGAAGTTGATCGTCTTCGAGTCGACCCAGTCGTCCAGTTCTTCCTTCCTGATGGAGTCCGGCACATCATCGATCCAGCCGACAACGCCGAACTCCACGCCGGGATGTCGGGCTTTCACGATTCGCGACGCGTCGACGTATTCACGAATCCCCTTGGAAGCGAGGAGGCGTCCTATGAAGAGAAATTTGCTGCAATCCCGCACCGGCGCGAACTGGAACTGGTCCAAGTCTATGCCCGAGCCGTTGACGACCCGAGAGGGAACGCGTTCTGGCAGAATCCGCTTGCCCCTGAAAACTTCCTGATCATCCGGGTTCTGGAAAAACACGAGATGAGCACGCCGCAACGCAATCCGATAGAGCCAGACGACCAACCAGGACAACTTCGAAGAGCCCTCTTCCATGAAGGCGTAACCCAGGCCGGTGATCAACGCGACGCGTCGCTGCACTCCGGCGATCCATCCAGCCAAGGTTCCGTACACCACGGGCTTGACGGTATAAGTCAGCAAGCAGTCGGGCCTGATTCTTCGAAAGATGAGCAGCAGGGCACAGAACGTCCGGAGGTCTCCGAAGACACTCGTACCGCCTCGCATCATCGGAACCAGATGTGAGGTAGCCCCCATCCGTGCAAGTTCGGCGCGGGTCTTCTCGTCAGTGTCGTCCACTGGGCTGATCGCGTGAACCTCGGCCCCGCGGTCGATCAGATCCATGATCAGCGCGCCCCTGAAGTTCACCAGCGAACGTCCTCGCGCAGCCACGATGGCAACCTTCATCGCGCTGCACCCATGGGGTATTGCGTTCTGGATCTAGCGTCGTGCATGGCCATCGCTCGTTGGCGCCCTTGACCGGAAATGGCATAAGACATAGCGACCAGCAGCCAAAAGATCGTGAACCGGCTGCCGTTGTGCGTCAATCCGTACATCATGGGCGGGACAACGACGACCAGTACGGCGACCAAACCCAGGGACCGCCAAACGCGAACGCACCAGAGCGCGATAACGCTGAGAAAAAGGAAGCCGCCGATCGCACCGTAGTTCGCGAAGAAGCTGGCGATCGTACTATGGAGTTCGTGGCCGACCAGCTGACGGACTTCCTGCGCCCCGTAGCCGAACAGGAACTCCAGCGCTCCGACATCCATAAGAACCCCATAGCCGCGCCCGGCCAACGAATCGTCGCCTTGTGTTCCGAGGCCGGAAAGTCGAGTAAAAAACTTGTAATTCGACAGGTGCCCTGACTCGATCAACCATAACGCGACAACGACCAGAGTCGCGGCAACGACGCATCCGACCAGGAACTGCAGCTTCGAGCGGCTGGCGAGAAACCCTATGAACAAGGCAGCGAACGCGCAGGAGATCATTGCCGCTTTTGAAAGCGAAGCTATGGCAAGAAACAACCCACCGCCCAGGAACAGTAACAGCAATGGCAAGGATGCCTTCCCGCGCAGGTAGAGCAAACCAGCCACCGAGATGATGCATACCGAGAAATAGCCAAGCTGATTCGGATTATTGAACGTGCCGACAGATCTCCAGCCTTCTGAATCTACGCTAGCTCCGTAACCCATGAGCAAGACGCCGGCGATTGCGACGAGGACCGCGAGCACGAGTCCGATCTTCGCATGACCCCAGTTCCTGTCGTCCTCGAACCAGGAGCGCAAGCTAACGAAGATGAACCAGATGAAAAATATGTAAAAGATAGGGATAACACTTTCAGGAGACGTGTTCCGCACCGCGAAAAAACTGTCGCGAATGGCCGCATAAACCGCCAACACCCCAAGCAATCGTGCGACGAGATCCAGCCTTGGACGCTTGAATGCCCACATCCAGGCGGAAACGACAAGCAGAATGATGTGCGAGATCTGCGCCCCTCCAGACGACCATAGATAGATCGGCAAAAAGGCGATGGCAATCATCAGCCAGAACCCCGCCAATTTCCTGGCATTGATGGCGAAGCTCATGGAACCTCCACTTCATCGGCTTCCCTACTCCCGACCAGACGACCCCGGATGAGCTCAAGGAGACAACCAGCCTGCTCCTTCCTGGAATACCTAGCGATTGCCTCCATGTTCGGAGAAAACCAAGAGATCGGCTCGCCAGCCAATACGCCAAGGATAATCTGCTTGACAAGAGACACATCTCCCTCGACACATATCCCGGAGCCGCACTCTTCGAGAATGCGGGATATGGCGAATCCACGACGGGTACCCAGACTGAGGATGGGCCTGTTGACCGCGAGGTACTCGAAGAGCTTGCCCGTAAGCACCCCTGCCGCCTCCGGCGATCCGCTCTCCAACAGCAGCAACAAGTCGGCATTTGCCTGGGAAGCGAGCGATTCCGCCCTGCTTACGCGGCCGCGTATCCGCACCAATGGTCCGAGATCGAACGAGGCAACGAGGCGTTCCAGCCACGGTTCGGCTGGTCCGTAGAAGTCGACGCCGAGGGAGTTGCCGTCAATTCGACCCTCATCCAGGAGTTCCCTTAGCGCCTTGAGCAACGGTGTCGGGTCCCGGGCACCCGGATATATCATCCCCGTATAGACGATGCGCAACGTTCGTCTTTCCTGTAGGCGACCTGCGGGCGGGGCAATTTCACCGTCGAAACCATTGGGGATGACCCAGACGGGCTTTCCGAGGTATTCCCGCTGTTGGTCGGCAAGCTCCCGGGACACGGTAGTTATCACGTCCGCGCCGGAGCCTACAGTTCGGGCCTCCAGGGCCCGTTCTCTGTCGAACGCCCGAGAAGAATAGCCAGCCAAATGGTTGTTACTCCAAAGATCGCGATAATCAGCCACCCAGAGCAGTCCCGGGCGATGGCGTTTCATCTGCGCGGCGATAATATGCGAGGAACGCGGCCCAAAGGTGCTTACTACCGCGTCCACGCGGTCTGCGATGGCCGCTCCTTGCGTGGCCGCCGCGCGCGCCCAAGCGTCGCGCGGGTCCAGTACCAGTCCAAGCCGCGACCGGAGCCCACGCTTCACGCGCTTCATCATCGCGGCGATACGTCCCGCGGAGCTGGATGAAAAGACGCTTGCCGATCCGCCAGACTCGACTTCCTGGACATCGACACCGGGCAAAACGGGCAGCTGGAGGTCTAGGGGTTCGTCGAATGCCTGCTTTCGAGCGGTAAGCACCGTCACTTCAACACCGAGACGCGCCCAGTACTTCGCCCAGGCATATGGGCGATGCGTACCGATCGCATTTCTTGGAGGCCAGTTGTAAGTGACGATGGCGATACGCATCTTCAAAGCAAAACCTCGGCCACCTTCCCTGCGGCATGGCCCCGCCCATACACCACCGACGGCACCGTCGGCTTGCCCGCGCGAGCCACAATCGCAGCGCGAATTTTCTCGGAATCCGCGCCGACCAGCACATTGACCCCCAAGCTCACCAGTTCGACCCATTCGGTTTCATCGCGAAGGGTGACGCAATGCTTTCCATGGAAATAGGCTTCCTTCTGCACTCCGCCAGAATCCGTCGCGACCACCGCGCAGTTCGCCTCGAGCCAAGTCATCTCCAGATAGCCCACGGGATCACAGAGGACAATGTTAGCGCCCACCTCAATCATGGATTCGGCAATCCGGGCGCGCGTTCTGGGGTGGATAGGGAGCAAGACGGGAAGGTCCGCATCGCGAAGACCCGAAAGAATACGCTGCAGTCGCGACGGGTCGTCGACGTTCTCAGCTCTGTGGATCGTGCAGAGCACGAATGCTTCGCGCTCGATGCTTAGATCGGGGAACCAGGAAGGCTCCCTGGCCCTTTCCCGATAAAAGATGGTTGCGTCGTACATCACGTCACCCACGACATGGATTCCTTCATGGGTAATACCTTCGAGGCGGAGGTTCTGTCTCGCTGTCTCTGTCGGAGCAAACAAGATGTCAGAAAGATGGTCAGTGAGAACCCGGTTGATCTCTTCCGGCATGCGCCGGTTGTACGACCGCAGACCCGCCTCGACATGTGCAATCGGGACGTGCAACTTCGCTGCGGCAAGAGCCCCCGCCAAAGTGGAGTTCGTGTCTCCGTAAACCAGCACGAGATCCGGATGCTGCTCCAGGATCACGCGCTCTAGCTGTTCAAGTTGACGGCCCGTCATGGCGCCGTGCCCTCCTCCACCGATACCCAGGTTGTACCGCGGGCGCGGAATCTCCATCTCCTCGAAAAAGATCGAGGACATGTTGTCGTCGTAATGTTGTCCTGTATGGACCATGATCTCGTCGAAGCCGCCTGTTCGCGCAAGCGCGCGCGACACAGCAGCCGCCTTGACGAACTGCGGCCTTGCCCCCACGACGGTCAAGACTCTTTTCAATCCGTTGCTCCCTGTAGTATCGCTTCGTAAAGCTTTTTCTTTCGAGTATCTTCCAGTTCGGTGTTGTGCCATAGCAGCGTGAATGCGCCACCGACGGCGCGGCATGCCTGCATCAGCCGCATAAACATGGCGAGAGAGCTGCTTCCAATCCCCAATCCCATGTAACGCGGGGCCATGACAGTGCATTCCATTGCTATAAGCGGCCGGACGCGCACCCCGAGAACCCGATTCCCGATGGGATCAAAGCCGGGATACTCAAAACATGTGCCACATCGGAATCCCGGCCTGTCGGCATAGGTCATCGAGCTGTCGTAAGCCATGCCCGCCGCGTCCAAGCTCAGCAGCGTCGTCGGAGTTTCCCATCTGAGGAAATGCATACGCCCGCCCCAGGATAACTGGCTGATACCTTCCTCATTGCAAACACGGCGCAGGCATCTCGCCTCCGCCTCGATAACCGCAGGATTCTGGAATGAGCGATAGCTGCAGTGCAATCCGATCTCATGGCCACGCCCGTGAATTCGGCGCAAGAGCTCACGAATGGCAGGGTCTTCCAAGTTGTATCTGGCATCCCGCGTCGGATCCGTTCTCCCGCATATGAAGTAGAAAGCGCTCCGGATCCTGTACGCGTCGGATTTGTCCATGATCCAGTCAAAGGTGTTCGCCGGATCACGTGGGTGAAGCGACCGCTTTGCATATTGCCTGTAATAGGGCGCAAAGAACGGATTCAGAATCTGGTGCCTCTTTATCACATCCCCAACCAGGACCTTCGCGAACTGCACTGGCGTTGTAAACGCGTAACGACTTGGCGTGTCGACGTCGTGCGAGACTTCCACCGAGAACCGGGGCATGCTTATAGGAAGCCCCGGCCAAACTTGGACTGCGAGTTGACGCACCACCTCCAACCATTCGTCCACCACAGGTCGCTCGAGGTAGCCATGCTGGAATGCATGGGATGCGGTGGCGGGGAATCTTCCATGCTCATCGAGGTCTGTTGCGCCGATCTCCTCCTCGCGTGATAGCATCCAGGAGGCAAAGCCAATCACGTCGAAGAGGACGCGAAATCCATAGCTTCGGCGCTCGATAATTGTGGCTCCGTCGACACAATCCATTCCTGGCATTGGAATAGGCGCACCAAGCGGGGCCTTCCAGCCCTCTCGCTCGGGATCCCAAAGCCTGACGCCGGGCGGACTCGCCCCTGCGGAGAATGCTTTGGAGCATACAAACTCAATCCGGCCTTCGCTTCCCGGAATGGAAATCCAGCTTACGCCATCTGCGATGGCATAATCGAACTCCACGCCGAAACGCTCCGATAGGATCTGAGCTAGCCAGCCAACTCGCTTGGCAATGCGTTGCTTATGCTTTTCCATGTCTCATCGCTCCGCCACGCGTTCTCCCGCTGAAGCTTCTGGCATCGGCTGCACGCACTTCAAACGAAGTCACGCTACTAGAGTGCTTCACTTGAGATGCCTAGCGACAATTCTCCTTGCCCATAGAAACGGGCCACTCAAACAACGTCCCACTACATACTCGAGATCAAACTTGACGCTTGCGCGTGGTTTTTGCACTTGGTATCCAAGCATCCGAAGCTGATCCTCCAGCAAATTCTCCACGGCTGATATTTCACCGCTCGCAAGAGATGACCGAAATCGTTCGACCCGCGTGCTAGTCACCTCTTGCCCGAGAAGAGACCCATGGTTCAACACGGCGCTTTTATCCGACATGGTGGGATCTTTATTGCTATAGAACTTGAGCATTCGATGTTCATACTCCAGCCCGAGAAACTCGCATATCCCCGACAGGACTTTCTCTGGGGCGAGGACTAGATCTTCATACCTAACACGCAGATGAAGTGGCCCATAGCAACGAATGAACGTATTGAACAAACCTATAGCGTCGAGCCAAAGCAGTGCCCCGCCCTTGAGATGCCGTATGTCCCGCCGCGGAGATACCCCAAGCTGGTAGGAGGCCCATTTGCGATCACGCAACGAAAGGGCCACGTCTCGCCCGTCCCGAACGATATGGACAAATTTAGCTCTCGGGAACATCGCCAGGAGGGACTCTAGAGCCGCGATGTTTCTAATATTCTTGTCGACGAATGTCGTTGCCCCTCTGCTCGACAGGTAGGCATCGAGTATGCATTCGACAAGCTCCCTAACACTCCCTATTCCGTCGACAATTCGCCGCTCAACTAGTGCCCGCTCAACGCCCCATGCTGAAAAACGCTCCGATGAATAGATCAGATCCAGGAATCCATGAACTTCCGTGAGACCCCTTTCTCTAAAGTACTCGATTGCGGTGCATAAGAGCGGATATTCGTGTGGCCCAGCCAAGTGGGAATGACTGTCAAGCATTCGGCGCAACAACGTGGTGCCCGAGCGTGGCGCACCGACCACAAATACGACGTCAGTCATAGACCCCCCAGTCGGACGATCCACTGTATGGGGGCAAGCCGGAGATGACCCTTGCAGGCACGCCCCCAATGAGTTGATTGCATTCGAAACTTTTTGTCACGATTGCGCCCGCAGCCACCACCACGTGGTCGCCGAGGTTCACTCCAGGGAGAATTATTGCGCCGGCACCGATCCAGCAGTCATTGCCAATGACGATTGGATCGGCCGGCTCATGAATGTCGAAGTCATCCAACCGATGACTAGCCGAGATGAGATGCACACCAGGCCCATACCGGACATTTCGCCCCAGCTCGATCCCATTGATGGCCTGGATGTAGCATCCTGGGTGGTGACCGAGGTAAGGGAGCTCGGCCGACCGCCTGATTTTTCCAGGCGAGTTTACTACTGAACTCCAATGTACTGGCCAAGGAACGTGAGAATTGATCCTAAGCACGCGCTGTGCGAGGAAGTATAGAACGCATCGCTTCGGACCGAGGAACAACAGCCGCGTTGCCATTCTGGCCGGCATCCAACGGACAATCAGTCGTTTCACAAATGCTTTCATTTTACGTCCCTTGCATACCGATGAATCACCAAGAGCATGGCGAGGTAGATCGCTGACAATACGACGGTCAAACATTGCAAGACTGCATCGAAGCCACTCAAGAATCGGCTTCCGCCCCAGATAATCCCCACCGTCGCCAGAAGCAGGGTGAGGTTGATGATCAATCCGACGTGATTTCGACCGTACACCTGATTCATCATGCTCAAAGGCGAGGCGACGAACCTGATAGCGAAAAGCGGGGACATGATTTTGGCCATCTTTCCCGCAGCTGCCCAATTCGCGCCGAAGATAAACACAAACAAATCATCCACCACGAAATAGAGGGCACCGAAGATCACGGTCGATAGAACGGCTAACCGCGAGATCGCGGAGAGGAAGGCCGCATTGGCGGATCGCTGGTGGCGCATTTGCTCTGCGGCGCGCTGGTAGAACACTTGCCCGATAGCCGTACCCATCAACGTGGCGGGGGCAGTCATTACTCGTTGCACTAGCGCATACTGACCCAGGGTCGCCACCCCGAAAAAGCCAGAAATGAGAACACTCGCCACATTCAGCGACAACGTATTCGCGAATATCCCAGGCATCGAGTAAAGGGGGAAATCGCGATAACGAACAGCATTGCGCCGGAGTGCCGAAAGCTGGAATGCTCGGAACAGGTCAGGGATCGAGAG
Source organism: Luteimonas sp. 8-5 (assembly GCF_029763755.1). GTDB lineage: Bacteria > Pseudomonadota > Gammaproteobacteria > Xanthomonadales > Xanthomonadaceae > Cognatiluteimonas. The sequence goes on along the minus strand of NZ_JARUVM010000039.1, from coordinate 10,484 downwards.
CGACCTTCGAAACAGGCGGGCGTTGGACACAAGGGACGACGCTACGTGCCCCAGCACCAACCCGGCTGGCCCAGACTTGAATATTCCAACTAATAGCTGCACTGTTGCCATTGCGATCGATTTGGCAATATTGGCGGTGGCGATTTCTCCGAATTGCTTTCTTCTAGAATTGGTATAAACGAGGATGTTGAATATCCCCATTGACAGCACCGTCAATGGGATGAAATACAGCCATCCGCCGATCGCCTCGTTCTTGAGCAGTACCGCGATCTCGTCGCCGAATGCAGCCACACAGACGAGCAGCAACGTCGAAATGGAGACTACGATGGTCAAGCCAAGCGCGGCAATGGTCAACGCATCTTCGTCCGAATCCGGGAGCACGATCGCTTGCTCGTATCGCGCGCTTGCAACCGAGGCAAAGACAGACGTGATCGAAACAAAAAGCGCGAGGACCCCGAAATCCTGCGGCGTATAGATCCGCGTCAGGATGGGACTGATTCCGATCGGAATGGCCTGCGCAATGGTTGTACCCGCCATAAGGCGCAGGACATTCCTGGAGAATTCCCCCCCATTGAGAAACCTTGCAAGTTTCATCTGATATTGGCGAGGGCCGATGAGACGTTCTCCACGTCGTCCAGCGACATGTAGGGATGCATAGGAAGGCTAAGAACCTCCTTTGCAGCCATATCGCCCACCGGGAGATTAGCTCCGGAGGCCGTTAACGCGGGCTGCAGGTTGATCGGCAAGGGATAGTGAATTGCAGTGGGAATGCCTGCGCAGCCAAGCTGTGCAGCGACAGCATCTCGGCCCATCACCCGAATCGTGTATTGCGCCCAAGCGCTCTCGCAGTGGTCGTTGAGCTCCGGCGCCGCGACCGGCGAAGAAGCCAAGGCCCGTTCGTATCTTGCTGCGATCTGCCGCCGTAAAATCAGCTCTTCGTCGAGGATCCTCAGCTTCTCCAACAATATCGCTGCCTGCAGGGTATCCAGCCGACTGTTCACACCTACCCGGACATGGTAGTAACGCCGCTCCTGTCCATGCCGCGCGATCTGCCGCATCACCTTTGCCAACTCGTCGTCGCTGGTGAAGATTGCGCCGCCGTCGCCGTAACAACCCAACGGTTTGCTCGGAAAGAAGCTGGTGGTCGCGATCCGCGTCAAATTGCAACTCTTGCGCCCCTTGTAGGTCGCACCGAAGCTCTGCGCTGCATCCTCGATCACCGTGACGCCATAACGCTCCGCGACTGCGTTGATGGCATCGTAGTCCGCGCATTGGCCATATAGCGAGACGGGAATGATCGCCTTGGTCCGAGGCGTGATCGCCTGCTCCAGCAATGAGGGATCCAGATTGTAGGTGCGGGGATCGATATCCACATACACCGGACTGGCACCGAGCACTGCGGCTGCCTCCGCGGTGGCAATGTAGGTAAATCCGGGAGTGATCACCTCGTCGCCCGGCCCCACCCCCAGCGCCATCAGCGCAATCTGGATTGCATCGGTACCGTTGGCGACAGAGATGCAGTGTCTGGCGCCGGTGTAGGCGCTCAGCCGCTCCTCCAGTTCCGCAACCTCCGGACCGAGGATGTATTGTCCATGGGCCAGCACGCGCGCGATCGCGGCATCGAGTTGCGGCCTGATGCGGGCCTGCTGCGCGGCGAGATCTATGAATTGCATGAAAATCCCTGACGGTCAGGCAGCGACCGGTTCGAGGCTGTTGTCTTGGAGGATGTATTGCTTGCCGGAATGCGAGCAGGTGGCCCGCCCTTCCCCGCGCACTGGCAGGTCGAGTTGCTCACCGAACTCGCTCATCCAGCCGATTTGGCGCGCAGGGACGCCGACTACCAATGCGTACGCAGGCACATCCTTGTTGACTACTGCACCGGCGCCAACAAAGGCGAATTCTCCAATGGTGACGCCGCAGACGACGGTGCAATTTGCTCCCAAGGTAGCGCCGCGCTTCACAAGCGTGTCGCGATACTCGTCCTTGCGTTCGATCAGCGAGCGTGGGTTGTATACGTTGGTGAAAACCATGCTGGGGCCACAGAAAACCCCTTCCTCCAGAGTCACGTTGTCGTAGACGGACACGTTGTTCTGAATCTTGCAGTGGTCACCGATCGCCACCTTGTTGCCAACGAAAACGTTCTGGCCAAGCGACACACCGGCACCGATCCTGGCTCCTCCGCATACGTGGGCAAAATGCCACACTCGCGAACCCGCCCCGATCTGCGCGCCTTCATCGACTATCGCGCTTTCATGCTTGAAGTATTCCATCTCATTCCCTTGCGAAAGGATGGCGCTCACCACCCAGAGAGGGCTGTGCCCCGCGGATACTTGCGACGGTTTCTATCGCGACCCGGTTCTCCTCGAGCCCGAATCCGCGACCAGCGAGGATTTCTTCGTAGCTCCGCGTGTGAAGGTCAGTGAAGCCGCCCGAGAACTCGATCTCCTCGCCGTCGACCGTGATCGAGCGGTAGGTACGTTGCCCGTGGCCACGGGCCGGCTCCGGGACGTCCGCCGCATCTACGGAGAGAAACCACCGCACCCGTGCTCTCTCGTACTCCAGGTAGCCTGCGGCCTTCGTGGGCTCGTACAGATGGACAACGTTCTCCTGCAGCCTTCCGAAGATGAAGTGCAGCATGTCGAAGAAGTGCACACCGATGTTGGTGGCTATGCCCCCCGATTTGCGCTCGTCGCCCTTCCAGCTCTGCAGGTACCAGTTGCCTCGCGAGGTGACGTAGGTCAGGTCGACCTCGTGCTTCGAGCCAAAGTTACCCGTCGCCACCTTCTTGCGCAGGGCGATGATCGCTGGATGGACGCGCAGCTGGAGAATAGTGTTGATCTTGCGCCCAGTGTCCCGCTCGATCTCCAGAAGTCCGTCGATATTCCATGGGTTCAGTACCAGCGGCTTCTCGCAGATCGCGTCCGCGTCCGAACGCAAGGCGAAGCGCATGTGCGAGTCGTGCAGGTAGTTCGGGGAACAGATCGAGACGAAGTCCACCCGCTTTTCGTGGTTGGCTCGACGGCGTTTGTCCACATGCCGGTCGAAGCGCTCGAATTCGGTGAAGAAGTCCGCTTCTGGAAAATGGCTGTCTATGATGCCGACCGAATCGTTTGGGTCATAAGCGGCAACCAGACGATTCCCGGTATCCCGAATCGCCTGCATGTGCCTCGGGGCAATGTAGCCGGCCGCACCGATCAGCGCGAAATTCTTGGCATGGCCGCTCACGAGTAATACTCCTTGTACCAGGCTACGAATCGGGAAACTCCCTCCTCCACTCCCACGGTGGGCCGGTATCCGACCGCGCTATAAAGTTCCGCCATCTCGGCCTCCGTATCCGGAACGTCCCCCGACTGCAGCGGAAGCATCTCCATCGCCGCCTTGCGTCCGAGGCATTTCTCCAGTACTTCGATGTAATGAAGCAGCTCAACAGTCTCCTCGTTGCCGATGTTGAACAATCGATACGGGGCAACACCGCTGGCTGCAGGATCCGGAGCGTCACCTCGCCACGAAGCTTTGACGGCAGGTGCGCGGTCAAGCGCCCTGATCACCCCTTCCACGATGTCATCGATATAGGTGAAGCTCCGCTTATGGTGACCTCGGTTGAACACCTTGATCGGTTCGCCGGCGAGGATCGCCTTAGTGAAGAGGAATAGCGCCATGTCCGGACGCCCCCAAGGACCATATACGGTGAAGAACCGCAGACCCGTACATGGAATGCCATAGAGATGCGCATAGCTGTGCGCCATCATCTCGTTGGCCTTCTTGGTAGCGGCGTACAACGTCAGCGGGTGCTCGGTGTGGTGGTGCTCCGAGAACGGCATTTTCGTATTCGCGCCATAGACCGAGCTGGTGGACGCAAAAACAAGGTGCTCGACGCCATGGTGGCGGCACCCTTCCAGGACGTGCAGGAAGCCAGTCACGTTGCTGTCCACGTACACGTGGGGATTCTGCGCGGCGTAGCGCACACCGGCCTGCGCGGCGAGATTGATCACGCGTAGCGGCTTGTGCGCGGCAAAGGCCTGTTCGATCGGCTCCCGGTCGGCAATATCGGCGTGAATGTGCGTGTAGTTCGGATGGCCGGAGAAGCGCGCCAATCTGGCCTTCTTCAGCCCGACGTCGTAATAGTCGGAGAGATTATCGATGCCGACCACTTCGTCGCCCCGCTCGAGTAGCTTCATAGCAACGTGCGAACCGATGAATCCGGCTGTGCCTGTAACCAAAATCTTCACAGGCGACCATCCACCGCTTCGCGCGGAAGAAGACACTTGACGTCGTAGAGAACCGAGCCAGGCTTGCCAAACGCTCGGACGCCCGTTGCACCCATGCCGGCGAATTCGAGGTGGCCGACCGCCAGAACGATAGCGTCGTAGCTGCCTGCTTCCGGCTGCGCAATGAGTCCCAGCCCGTACTCGTACCTCGCTTCGTCAGTATTCACCCAGGGATCGTGCACGTCCACCTTGACGCTGTAACTCTGCAATGCGGCGATGATGTCCACCACGCGAGTGTTGCGCAGGTCGGGACAGTTCTCCTTGAATGCCAGGCCTAGCACAAGGACGCGCGCCCCGACAGGGTTAATGCCCTTTCGCACCATCAGGCGGATCACTTCCTCCGCTACGTACGCCCCCATTCCATCGTTTGTGCGCCGGCCGGCAAGAATCACGTCGGGATGATGTCCGACTTCCTGAGCCTTGTGAGTCAAATAATACGGATCCACGCTGATGCAGTGACCTCCGACCAGGCCCGGGCGGAACGGCAGGAAGTTCCACTTGGTGCCCGCAGCCTCGAGCACTTCCAGGGTATCGATTCCCAACTTGTTGAACAGCATGGCCAGATCGTTGACAAGCGCGATGTTGAGATCACGCTGGGTGTTCTCGATGACCTTGGCCGCCTCGGCCACCTTGATGCTGCTGGCTTTATGCGTGCCTGCGGTGATGATGCTGCCGTAGAGCCGGTCGACGAAGTCCGCCACTTCCTGCGTCGAACCCGAGGTCACTTTCTTGATCGTCGTGACCCGATGCTGCTTGTCGCCGGGGTTGATCCGCTCCGGGCTGTAACCGGCATAGAAGTCCTGGTTGAACTTCATGCCAGAGACACTCTCCAGGATGGGAATGCACACTTCTTCGGTGCACCCCGGGTACACAGTAGACTCGTAGACGACAATGTCGCCGCGCTTGAGCACCTTGCCCAGGGCCTCACTGGCCTTGGTCAGCGGCGTCAGATCCGGGCGCCGTGCGCGGTCGATCGGCGTAGGAACGGTGACGATATAGACATTACAGCGGGCAACTTGTTCGAGGTCTGAAGTGAATGTCAGCCGCTTCGATGCTGCCAGCTCCTCAGGTTCAACCTCCAGGGTGCTGTCCCGCCCAGCTCGCAGCTCCGCAACACGGTCACTGTTGATGTCGAAACCAACCGTTTCGTAGTGCTTGCCGAACTCCACCGCGAGCGGCAGTCCGACATAGCCCAGGCCCACGATCGAGATACACGTATTGGATGGATCAGGGAGTTTCGCCTGGGTCATGAGGTACTGCGTGCCTGGTTGAACGGATCGACGTGAATCATACGGACTCGTGCCTCGACTTGGCGCACTGTGCCAGAAGCACGGCCACCAGTAGCGTGGCCACCGCCATCAATGCCGGTGTGCGCAGGGCATAGTCGGTCGCGGCATGCGCCAGCAATGCGAACATGCCAAGAAATCCGCACCACACCAGCCGGCGATCACCACCTTGATGCATCCAGTGATGTCGTAGCGCGGCCGCGAGCGCCGCCAGCACCAGCCCGACTGCCAGGAGCCCGAGCACACCGCTTTCCAGCCACACTTGGGCATAGTCGTTATGAGCAGCGTTGATGTAGTTCGCCATCAGCAGCGACTCCGGCATGGCCTGCTGGAAAACGGGGACGAAACTTCCAACGCCGCTGCCCCAAGGCAGATGGGTGATGGCCAAGGCAGCCGCGGCCTGCCGCATTACCCAGCGGAACTCCTCAATCTCGTCGACCCTCATCCATCCCATCGCCGCCGACAACCCCAAAGCGGCCAATCCGGCGGCAAACAGCAAGGCGACGACGCCACGTTGGCCCTGCCCCGATCTGCGGAGACGCGACACCGCCATCGCCAGCGGCGCGATCACCAGCATCAGCACACCGATCACCACCGCCGCACGCGAGTTGGTCAGCGGGAGGCCCAGCAGCAAGGTGCCGCCGGCGATGGTCGCCGGCCACGGATTGCGCGGCTTGCCGGTGACTTCGTTGCGCACCCCGAATGCGCCCACTGCGAATGCAACGCAGATACCCAGGCCGATCAGCATGGCAGTGCCCTGGTGGTTGGGGTTGGCGAAAATGCCCCCCATGGAAGGCGCCCACTCCGGATACGGATTGAGCAGGCTGTCCTGCGGCGCCCCGAGCTGCAGGAACCCCAGCACCAGGCTCGCCACCGGCAACGCCACGCAAAGCATCAGCAGGCGCCGCTGGGTCGCGGTATCCACGCCGAGCGCCGCGACAAACAGGGCGACCGCGGGCAACAGCGACAACGCGCCGCGCAAGGTCGCCGCCGGGGTCAACGACCAAGTCGTCGCTACGCCGTCCACGCCCACAATTGCCAAGTCGCGACCCAGCGCCTCGCGCGCCGGCGCCATGTTCCAGAGACCCTGCGACAGCGGCAGCAGTTGCGACCAGGGCAGCAAGGTGATCGCTGCAATCGCCACCAGGCCAAGCACCCGAACGCGCGACTCCGGCATAGCACCCAGGCGCCATGCGCCCACCGCCAGGATCGGCAACGCCGCCACCTGCGCGATGGCATCCGTCCACCCGCGTGCCTGCGAGCTGCCGCCGGTCACGAAGACGTAGACCAGGAAGATGTAGAGCGCGGCATGCCAACTACGTGAAACGGCATGCGGATTGGCGGGGTGCATCCAGGCGCTCCGTGCTTGGGGTCGCTTCGATTGTAAGTAAGGTTTAACGGCTGATGGGGTGATCGGGAGGTGAATCTTCCTGTTGCTCCATCAGCGCGCCGGTCGCAGCGACGGCGCCGAGCGCAGTCGCCAGCGCGGTCCAGGGCGTGGCGGCAGACGAGACCGTGGCGCTGCCCTGCCCCGCGCCCTGCTCCGCCGACTGTTCGCGTTGCCGCGAACGGTCGTCTTCGCGATTGTCGTCGCGGTCCTCGTCGCAGCGTCCGGGCGGGATGACATGGACACCGGCGGTATCGAAACTCCGCGTGCAGTCGCGGCCGTACTCGACCGTGACGCTGGCGCCGTCTCCGACCAGGATGCGCTGGCCGGCAAGCACGGGCTGGCCGTCGCGGGCGCTGACGAAGTCGCCGCCGGCGCTGACCATGACCTGGCCGTGGATGCGCAAGGTGGCCGTAACGTCCTGGGCCACGACCGGGAAGGCCGTGGCCAGGAACAGAAGACCGACGATGGGTGGAGCTATCGCGCGCATGGCGCGCTCCTACCCCGGGGTGCGGGGTTACTTGCTGACGGGGGAATCCGGAGCCTTGTCGTCGCCGTCGTTGGCGGCTTCGACGGCGGCGGCGGCTGCGGCGGCGGTACCGGCCACGACGGCTGCCGTGGCGGCGGCGCTGGCGCCACCCGCGGTGCCGACCGAGGTGGTTGCGACGCCACCCGTGGCCGCAGCCGGAATGCCGCTGATGGTGTGCACGCCCGTGCCGAGGTTGGTCACCACGCCGTTGTTGAAGGTCACCGAGGCGCTGCCGCCTTCGGACACCATGATCTGCTCGCCGGCCTGGATGGCCTCGCCGGTGGTCGCGGACGCGAATTCGCCGCCGGTGCTGGTCATGACGGTGCCCTGGTTGACGGTCAGGGTGCCGATGACTTCCTGGGCCTGGGCGGGGGCGAACAGGGAGGCAGCGACGAGGGCCAGCGCGAAACGAATGGGCGACTTCACGGACAAGTTCCTTTTTGAAAGACGGGACGGATGGGCAGCCCCCCTGACGGCCCATTCAGTTGATTGTGACGCAAAACGGGACCGCAAGGGGACAGCTTATGCTGCCATGCACAAAAATGGCCGCACTGGGGCGGCCATTTCCGGGCGCAAGGCGCCCCCTCCGGGGGGCGGCGGGATCAGCGGCTGATCGGCTGGTCCGGCGGGACTTCCTCGCCCTCGCCCGCGTTCTCGACGCCCAGCGCGCCCAGGGCGGCGGCGCCCAAGATGATGCCTACCGTCGCGGCCGTGCTTGCGCCACCGGCCGTGCCCACGGCACTGGCCCCTGCGGCCGGCAGGCCACTGATGGTGTAGACGCCCGGCGCGGTGTAGTTGACCACGGCGCCGTTGGTGAAGCTGATGGTGGCGCTGCTGTTCTCGGCCAGCATCACCTGCTCGCCGACCTGGATGCTTTCACCGGTGCCGGCCGTGGCGAACTCGCCGCCGTTGCTGGTCATCACGGTGCCGCTGTTGACGGTCAGGGTGCCGATGGTCTCCTGCGCAAAGGCGGGCAGAGCCAGGGCGACGGTGGCGGCGAGTACAACCTTGGCGAGCGTCTTCATGCGATTCGTCCTGAGTGGGGGGCAAGTTTGTGACGGGTTTCACGAACCTGTTGGCCAAAAATACGCCAACGGTTGGGAGGCTACAAGGTCGTGAACGGCTTGCCGGAGCAGGCGTTCAGGCAACCATCACGGCTAGGATGCCGGAAGCGGCGTGATGGCGACGTCGTCGATCCAGAGATCTCCGCTGACCTGCTGGGCCGAGCCGCGGACCGCGGGATTGACCAGTTCCAGCCATTGCCCCGGGCACTTTTCGGCCGGAACCTCGAACTCGGCGGTCATCTCCCGCCAGTCGAAACTGCCTTCCAGCGGACCGAGCTTCGCCACGGTCCGGCCCTTGTCGCAACGGATCGACCAGTACAGGCCCTGGTCGCTGCGCAGGAATTCGGCGCGCACCTGCAATGACAGGCGGTAGCGGCCCGGCGCCAGCAGCAGTGCCTGGCGCAGGTTGCCGCGTGCGGCGGGCCGCGCAATGAAGTGCATGTGCGCCCCACGGCTGTCGTTGCGGCCGGCGCCTTCGGCGACATCGGTGAACACCCCGGCCGCGCGCGTGTTGCGCCAGCCGAAGCCCATGCCCGAGAGCTCGGACTCGAAGTTGCCGTTGCGCACCAGCGGGATGCTCTGCACCGGGCCCAGGGTGCCGACCCAGTGGGCGTACGCTTCGCCCCAGCGGCCATCGGCCAGCATGCGGTCGAGCCAGCGGGTGGTCTCGGCTTCCGGCAGTTCGCCGCGGCGGCGCAAGGCGGAATAGATGCGGTCGAAGGCGATACCGGTGCCCTGCGACCCCAGCACGTTGAGGAAAGCGCGGCGCCAAGGCGGATCGGCCGACAGCGTGGCGGCCAGCGCCTCGGCGAAGGCCGGGTCGGCCGATTGCTGCGCCAGCGCCGGGTACAGGGTCTTGCCGCGGCTCGGGGTCAGCCGCAACAGCGCATCGATCTGCGCCATGGCCGCGGGCAGATCGCCGGCCCTCAACGCCCTTGCGGCTTCCTGGGTGCGCAGGTCGCGGTTGCGCGGTGCGCGTTGCAGCGCGATCTTCGCCAGCGCTTCGGCGTTGGTGTCGCCGCGTTTGGCCGCGGCCAGGGCGAGCACCGCGAAGGCATCGCCCTGCCCCGGTTCGACAGCGAGCAGGTGACGGGCGGTCGCCATCGCCGCCTCGGTGTCGTCGTTGCCCAGTTGCCGCCAGGCGAGCCGCAAGAGCGCCTGCGGGTGGTCGGGGTCGATTCGCAGCGCCGCTTCGGGGTCCGTCTGCGCGAGGGCATCGGCGCGGGTGACCTGGATCGCGGTCCAGCCGATCCAGACCAGCACCAGCAGGCCCGCGACGGCGAATGGAATCCGCAGCGCCGCCTTCATGCCGCCGGCGCCAGTTCGACGCCGCGCACCAGCCACAGGCCTTCGCGCCACACCAGTTGCACGTGCAGCCTGCCCTCGCCGGCGCCGCCGTCGCTACGCACCTTGTAGCCGGCGCTGATGCTGGCGTTGTCCTTCTGCAACCGCCATTGCGGTTCGATCAGCTCGAGCTTCGCACCCCGGCGCGGCCGGATCTGCGCCCGCGCCTGCCTTGCAGCCGCCTCGGTCTGCGGATCGTTCCACATCGGCGCCGCGCCCGGCTTGGCCGCGAGATACGCCGTCACCTGCGCCATCCGCTTCTCGGCCAGGCGCATGCGCTCGACCAGGACCTTCGGATCGACTGCGGCCGGCGGCGTGGGAGCGGCGGCAGCCGCCACTTCAACGGCAGGAGTTTTCGCCTCTGCAGGAGCGGCGGCAGCCGCGACCAATTTGGGCTCGGGCTTCGCGGCTTCCGCCGCTCCTACCCGGGGCGCCGGCTTGGCGGACACTGTCGATACCGAAGAAATCACGGTGCCGGCCTGCATCTTTCGCGGCGCAGGCGCCGGTGCAGGTACAGGGGCGGCCTTGGCTTCCGGCGGCACTCTCACCTCCGGCGCCACTACCGCCACGAGCGGCACAACTTCCATTCCCCGTTCTCCGTTCCCC
>NZ_JARUVM010000038.1 GCF_029763755.1 Luteimonas sp. 8-5 | reverse complement strand
CGGCCTTGGCTTCCGGCGGCACTCTCACCTCCGGCGCCACTACCGCCACGAGCGGCACAACTTCCATTCCCCGTTCTCCGTTCCCCGTTCCCGCTTCTTGCGGCTCCTCCACCGGCCTCATCAACTCCGCCGCCAACACCCCCACATCCCGATCGTCCATTTCCGGCCCCGCATCCGCGGCGGCGACCTGCTCGCCTTCGTGCTGCTCCCACGGCGCCATCGTTTCCTGGTGCCGGAAGATCAGCACGGCGAGCACGGCGCAGGCTGCGAGCGCGGCGCCAAGCAGCCAGCGCGAGCGGCCGCCGTGGCTGGCGGCCGGCATGTCGATCTGCTCCCAGCGATGCACCGTGTCCGCGGGCAGTGGCGCGTCGCCGCCGGCCAGGCGTGCTTCGGCCAGGCGCACGTCGTAGTCGTGGCGCAATTCAGACGTGCGCAGCTGCGCCCAGGCCTGGTTGACGCGGGTAGCGAACACGGTGGCGTCGCCGGCCTGTGCGCGATCCGGATGCAACCAGCGCTGCAGCCAGCGGTGATGCAGGCGGATGGTGTCCTGCGGGGCGTCATGGGCCAGCCCGAGCACGCGGTAGGCATCAGCGTCCTCCGCGGCGAACAGCACCTGCTCGAGGTAGAAGCGCGAGGCCTCCAGCACTTCCTGTTCGTCGTGGCCGGTTTCGGCCGCCGCGTTCGCCAACGCCTGGGGCGAGCCGGAGGCGACTTCGAGGACGTGGACGATGCCATCCGGCAGCGGGCGCTCGCGCAAACGGAACCGTTCGCCTGGCGCGCGATGCAGCGCCAGGGCGGTTTCCAGGATTTGGGCGGTGGGTGAGCGCAAGGAGCTTCCCCTTTTCTCCCTTCGCGGCTTCCGCCGCTCCTACAGGTGGGTTATCGCTTCTTGTGGGTGAGCTGGGCGGGGCCGCCGTAGGCGTAGTAGCTGTAGCCGCCATAGCCTTCGCCCTGGCCGTGGTGGGCGGCCGAGTACTTGCTGAGGACGGCGCCGATGATGCGGGCACGCGCGACCAGCAGGCGCTTGACCGCCATCTGCGCGGCCTGGATGCGGGTCTGCCCCGCCTCCACCACCAGCAGCGTGCCGGATGCCGCGTTGGCCAGGATCGGCGCGTCGGCCAGGCCGAGCACCGGCGGGCCGTCGATCACCACCTGGTCGAAGCTCTCCCCGGCCACGGTCAGCAGCGAAATCAATTTACTGCCGGCCAGCAGCTCGGCCGGGTTCGGCGGCAGCGGACCGGCGAGCACGATCTTCAGGCGCGGGTCGTCGGTTTCCTGGATCGCCTCGTTGATGTTGGCCGCGCCCGACAGCAGGTTGCTCAGGCCGATCTCGCCGCGTACTTCGGCGACGCGATGCAAGGAAGGATTGCGCAGGTCGCCGTCGATCAGCAGCGTGCGCTTGCCCAGCTGGGCGAAGTTGCGCGCCAGCGACCAGGCGGTGGTGGACTTGCCTTCGCTCGGGCCGGCGCTGGTGACCAGCAGCACCTTGGGCACGCCGTTGTCGGTGGAGAACTGCAGCGCGGTGCGCACCGAGCGGTAGGCCTCCGAGAACGCCGAACGCAGGTCGCGCAGCGCCTGCGCCGGCACTTCCTGCTTCTTGAGCTTGGGGATGATGCCCAGCACCGAGAGCTTGAGCCGCTGCTCGACGTCCTGCGGGGTCTTCAGGGTCTGGTCGAGGAACTCGAGCACGAAGGCGGCGAGCACGCCGAGCATGGCGCCCAGCAACAGGCCGATCGCCAGGTTGAGGGTGAGGCTGGGCTTGTACCGGGATTGCGGCGGCAGCGCACGGTCGACGATGGCCACGTTGTTGGCGCTCACGCCGCCGGCCACGCCGATTTCCTTGTAGCGCTGCAGCAGCGCGTCGTAGAGCTGGCGGTTGGTGTCGGCCTCGCGCTTGAGGATGTTGTACTGGATGCTGCGGCTGTCCACGTCCAGGGTTTCGGTGCGCAGCGCCGCCAGCTTGTTGCTCAGCAGGTTCTCCTGCGCCAGCGCGGCGTCGTACTCGGACTTCACCGAAGAGCGGATGTTGCGCAGTTCGCCTGCGATCTGCTTGTCGAGCTCGGCGATCTGGCCCTCGAGCTGCTTCATCTCCGGGTAGTCGGGCTTGAACACCTGCAGCTTCTGCTGGTACTGCCCCTGGAGTTCCGCCCGCTGCTGCTGCAGGGTGCGGATGATCGAGTTGGCCAGCATGTCGGCCGGCAGCGCGGCGCCGCTGGAACCGGACGCCTCGCGCCAGCGCGCCTCGGCGCGGATGCGCTGGGCCTGGGCATCGGCCATCTGCCGGTTGAGTTCGCTCAGGTTCTGCGAGACCAGCGAAAGCTGGTTCTCGCCGACGTTGACGATGTTTTCCTTCTGCGCGAAGGCGACCAGCTCGCGCTCGGATTCCTCCAGCTTGGCCTTGAGCTGGCGCAGCCGGTCCTCGAGGTAGGTCTTGGCGTACGACGAAGCGTCGAAGCGGCGCTCGAGCTGCTGGGCGATGAAGCCCTCGGCCAGGGCATTGGCCACGCGCGCGGAGAACACCGGGTTGCCACTGTCGAAGTTGAGCTTGACCAGGCGCGAGTTGCGCACCGGCTCGATCGCCAGGCCGTCCTGGATGATCCTGGCCGCATCGCGCATGCCCGCGCTCTTGCTTTCGGCGGTGTTGGACTCGGCGGCCTCCTCGCGGGTCTGCGGACGCAGACCCTGGGTCAGGCGCTGCAGCCAGGAGTGGCTCGCCAGGGCCTGCAGCGACGGCGAGTTGGCCAGGTTCAGGGTGTCGGCCACGCGCTCCGCCAGCGAGCGGCTCTTCAGCAGTTCGTACTGGGTCTGGTAGAAGTCGCCGCTGTTGGCGGCTTCCGGCGCCTGGATGCCGTCGACCTGGATCACCTGCATCGCTTCGCGGTCGATCTGCAGGGTCGCGGTGGCGCGATACACCGGCGGCGTCAGCAGCGTGACCAGCAACGCCAGCGCAACGACGCTGGCGAGCACGCCCAGCACCAGCCAGCGGCGCTTGAGCAGGATCTGCCAGTAGGCCAGCAGGTCGATCTCGTCCTCGTCGCGCGCCGGCTCCTCGAACAGGTCGAGCGCGGTGCCGCCCGTATGCAGCGCGAGCGCACCCTGCTGCGGCACGCGATGGGCCGGAAGCCTGGGCTCCTTGTCGTTGGATCCTACCGGGAGATTGTCGTCAGACATCGAGTTGGTTTGCGTCCTTGGGGGTCAAGACGGGTGATCAGAAAAACGCGAAGATGCCGATCGCGGGAATCGAACGGATGAATTCGCGGAACGCCGAGCGGCTGCCCGACTTCTCGACCACGATCACGTCGTCGCCATAGATCTGCGGATCCGGTGCGTTGCCGGCGCGCACCTGGGCCAGGTCGTAGACCGCGCCCATGCGCTTGCCATCGATGGTGCGGAACACGATCACGCCCTGCAGGTCGGCCAGGTCGTCCAGGCCCTGGGCCATGGAGATCGCCTGGACCAGGGTGGTGGTGCCGGTCAGCGGGTAGATGCCCGGCTTTTTCAGCGCGCCTTCCAGGGTGACCTGCTGGCTGGTGAACTCCTTCACGAAAACGCTGACCTGGGCATCCTGGACGTAGCCGTCCTCGAGCTTGGCGCCGATCTCGCGCTCGAGTTCCGGGATGGTCTTGCCGCCGGCCATGACGCCGCCGATCAGCGGCAGCGAGATCTGGCCGTTGGAATTGACCCGCACGCTGCGCGACAGGTCCTCGATGCCGAACACGCTGACCTCGAGCAGGTCCTGGGCACCGATGCGGTAGTCGCTGCCGCCTTCGTACGCGCCCGACGCCGTCGTGGTGTCCGGCGGCGGCAAGGCGACGTTGTTGGTGAACTCGGGGTTGTAGGCTGGGGAACTCGCGCAGCCGGCGAGCAGGCCGACGGCCAGGAGCAGCAGCGCGAACGTGGCGATCAGCTTGCGCATGCTCAGTACCACCGGAAGATGTTGAAAACCGGCACCGACTCGATGAAGGTGCGGTAGGCGCTCTTGCTGCCGGATTTCTCGACGATGACGATGTCGTCGCCGTAGACGCGCGGGTCCTCGACGGCACCGGCACGGATCTGGGCCAGGTCGAACACCGCGCCCATGCGCTTGCCCTTCACCTTTCGGAAGATCACCACGCCCTGCAGGTCGGCCAGGTCGGTGACGCCTTCGGCCAGGGCAATCGCCTGCAACAGCGTGGTCCGGCCGGTGATCGGGTAGATGCCCGGCTTGGTCAGCGCGCCTTCGAGGGTGATGCGCTGGCTGGTGTATTCCTTCACGAACACGCTGACCTGCGGATCCTGCAGGTAGCCGTCCTTGAGCTTGTCCTCGAGCGTCTTCTGCAGTTCGGGGATGGTCTTGCCGCCGGCCATGACGCCACCGATCAGCGGCAGCGAGATCTGGCCGTTGGAATTGACCCGCACTTCCTTGTCGAGCTGCTGGATGCCGAACACCCGGATCTCGAGCAGGTCCTGCGCGCCGATGCGGTAGTCGCTGCCGCCGGTGTAGATGCCCGAGGCCGAGGTGGTGTCGGGCGCGCGCATCACCTCGTTCTGCAGCAGGTTGGGATTGCGCACCGGGGAGCTGCCGCAGGCAGCCAGCAGCCAGCACGCCAGCACGCCAGCAGCGCCAGCAGCAGGGCCGGCAGGCGGAAAGCAGGGATCGGGGCGCGGCGAATCAACGGCTTGCTCATGCTATTCGAAGGAGTTCCGGGCCTGTGCGGGCCCATTCAGCGAGCCAAGGATTATGCGGTGCCCCGCAGCCAATGCCAAAAACCGGCCGCTTTCGGCGCTTGCGTGGCACCGGCAGGCAGGGGTGGCAGGGCGTCGGGCGCATCGTTGGCCACGATACCGGCCGGCCGCGTCACGACCAGGTGATCGGCTTCCGCGGCGCCGACCAGGGCGGCCGCGGCCTCCCGGGCCTCGGCCAGGAACGGCGGGCGGCGGCGGGTGTCGTGGGCGTCGGTGGCCAGGATGTGGGTCTTGCCCTCGCCCACGAAGCGTTCGGCCCAGTATTTCGGCCGGCGGCCGTGACGGCCGGTCAACGCGCCGGCGGTGATCTGCATCCAGGCGCCCCGGTCGACCAGGCGCATGAACAGCTCGTAGTGGTCCTCGACCCAGCTCAGCCGCTCGGGATGGGTGATCACCGGGGTGATGCCCGCGGTCATCAGCTCGAACACGCGCTGCTCGAATCCGGGCGGGGCGACGTGGTGCGGCGGCTCCAGCAGCAGGTAGCGGCTGCCAGCCAGGGTCGGCACGCGGTCGTCGCGGATCGCGCCGGCCAGGTCGGTGTCCAGGTGCACGTCGGCGCCCTCGACCAGTTCCAGGTCGATGCCCGCTGCATCCAGTTCCGCCTGCAGCGCGGCGATCGCGGCACGGATGCCCGTGGCGTTGTTCTCGTACAGGCCCGGATAGATGTGCGGCGTGCAGGCGACGGTGCGGATGCCGTCGGCATGGGCCATGCGCGCCATCTCCAGCGACGTCGCCAGGTCCGGGGCGCCGTCGTCGATCGCGGGTAGCATGTGGCAGTGCAGGTCGAGCATCCGTGTCCCATACGTCCGTAGGAGTCCAATCCGGCCATGAAGCAGGCTGCAACAAGGCTATACCACAACACCCGTTGTTCTAAATCGCGCGGCGCGCTGGAACTGCTGACCGCGCGCGGCATCGAGCCCGAGCTCGTCTACTACCTTGAGACACCGCCCTCGCCCGCCGAGCTGCGCGAGCTGCTGGGCAAGCTCGGCATTGGCGCGCGCGGGCTGCTGCGCTCCGGCGAACCGGAATATGCCGAGCTGGGCCTGAACGACCCGTCACTCGACGACGAGGCGCTGATCGCCGCCATGGCCGGATACCCGCGCCTGATCGAACGCCCCGTGTTCGTCAACGGCGACCGCGCCGTCATCGGCCGCCCGCCCGAGCGCGTCCTGGAAATCCTCTGATCGCGCCGTCAACCCTGGCGAACGAATCCGATTTTCAGGCCGAAAACTTCACCGATCCGTTCAAGCGTCCGGACGGTGGGATTGGCCTTGTCGAGCTCGATCCGCTTCAAGGTCGGCAACGCGATGCCGCGATGCCGCGCGAACTCCTCCTGACTCAGTCCGCTGATCTCGCGCAGCCGCCTGACGGCCTGGCCGACGCTCAGCCTGCCGCTTGCCAGGTCGGCATCGAGTGCGTCACGCAGTTCGCGTACGGTTTCCAGATCACGATGCCTGGCCATGGATGCCGATCTCCTGGAGGTTGCTTACCTGCGCCTCGATGCTGCCCAGGCAATCCTGGACGATACGTTCGTCTGCCTCGAACCGGCGAAGCAGTTCGGGCAGGCGCGGAACGTGCTCGACCCCGAATCGATGCAGCGCGACCGCAACATCGCGCCGCACCGCATCGTTCACACCCAGGTGTTCGACGATGGCTGGCCAATCGTCGACCACGACCTGGCGGTCGGTGCGCCACTGGCAGGTGCGGGTAACCAGTTCCGGATCACGGTACATGGGGCCGATGTCGTACAGGGGCGTCAGCTGCACGGTGCCGTCGGGCAGGCGCTGCACCGAGCTATTGCGCAAATGGTTGTCCGGATTGCGCAATGCCCGGTTGAATGCGTCGCGGCACAGAAACTCCGCGATCTCCGTGGCGGGGTCCGTCGCGACCTCGGCCAGCCTGGACACGAGTTCGAACATCGATGCGCCACGGCCGAAACCGCTGGCCCCGATCAGGGAGGCAAACGTTTCCTGGTGCAGCCGCACTACTCGGCCATCTTCGACCCGGCGATCGAAGCGCGGCAGGAACAGCATGTCGGCCTCGT
Organism: Luteimonas sp. 8-5; assembly: GCF_029763755.1. GTDB lineage: Bacteria > Pseudomonadota > Gammaproteobacteria > Xanthomonadales > Xanthomonadaceae > Cognatiluteimonas. The sequence goes on along the minus strand of NZ_JARUVM010000038.1, from coordinate 8,067 downwards.
GGCGCACGTCCGGAATCGATCGCAACCCGCAGGCCGCGGCCGCGCGTAGGTAGATCGCCTCGTGGCGCAGGATCTGGCGATCGACAGGTTCCCGCCCGCGCGGCAACTTCACGATCCAGTGTCGCTGGACCTCCGCGTCGTCCAGCGCCATGTCCGGATACCAGCGTCCGTCGTTGCCCTCCACCAGCAGGAATTTGCGCGCCACGCCCTGCACACCGGGTGTTCCGGCCGCGAGCATGCCGTGCAGGGTCAACTGGTCGAGGAATGCGTCGTTGCGCTGGATCATGTCGGCCAGGCTGAAGCCCGCGGCATGCTGGTCTCCGGCCTGTCGCCGGTAGAACTCCACTGCGGTTTCCAGGCGCAATTGCCCGATCGGGGCAAAAGCGCCGTGCGCGGCCAGATAAAGATCCTGGGCGGGGTCCTGGTCGGAAACGCCAAGCAAGCCTGCCAGATGCTGCCTGCCTGCCCCTTGGGGTACCAGATCCCAAAGGAAAGCCAGCGGCGTCCGTGCCTGGGATGGCGTCGCCCGGACCGTGTCGAGTCGAACCGGCAGCCCCAGCGTCACGGGCAGCCGTGGGCCGTTGCCGAAGACGTAGTCGGGCAGGTATTCGAAGCGCAGGCCGCGATCGGTCGCGGACACCATCGCGGCCCGGTGCCACTGCCCCTGCACATGGATCTGGAGGATGGTGTCCATGGGGGCATGTTAGTATCTTTAACGATACTAATCAAGTATAAATTCGAAGATTTAGTATCTTATAGTATTCTACTTGCGCTTTCTGAGGGCCTGGACTGCTTCCGGCGGCGCAAAACTGTTGCTCCTTGCACTGGCCCAGAACGCCTTGAACACCGCGTGCTCGGGTATCTGGCCCAGCAGCTCTCCGGGTTCCAGGAATCGGTAGAGCGAGGCCAGCGAGCGCACTTCCAGCGGCGACACCCGGCGCAGGATGTGTTCCGGTCCCAGTTCCTCGGGGCCGTTCAGGCCGCAGGCGCACAGCAGATCGCGCAATGCGTGCAGCGTGTTCTGGTGGAACATGAAGACGCGGTTGCTCTTGTCGGCCACGTCCAGGTGCTTCCAGCGGCGTGGATCCTGGGTGGCGATGCCGGTCGGGCAGCGATCGGTATGGCAGCTCTGCGACTGGATGCAGCCCAGCGCGAACATGAAGCCGCGACCGGCGTTGCACCAGTCCGCACCCATCGCCAGGGTGCGCGCGATGTCGAAGGCACTGACCACCTTGCCCGCCGCCGCGACCTTCACCTTGTCGCGCAGCCCCAGCCCGACCAGGGTGTTGTGCACCAGCATCAGGCCTTCGTGCATCGGCACGCCGACGTGCTCGATGAACTCGGCCGGCGCCGCGCCGGTACCGCCCTCGGCGCCATCGACGACGATGAAGTCCGGCAGGATCCCGCTCTCCTCCATCGCCTTGGCCACGCCGAACCATTCCCAGGGATGGCCGATGGCGAGCTTGAACCCGGTGGGCTTGCCGCCGGAAAGCCTGCGTAGCCGCGCCACGAATTCCAGCAGCCCCAGCGGCGTGGAGAATTCCGAATGCTGCGCGGGCGAGATGCAGTCCACGCCTTCGGGCACGCCGCGGGTGAGCGCGATCTCGCGGCTGACCTTGGCCCCCGGCAGCATGCCGCCGTGGCCGGGCTTGGCACCCTGCGAGAGCTTCACCTCGATCATCTTCACCTGTGGATCGGTGGCGTTGGCGACGAAGCGCTCCTCGCTGAAACGCCCGGCCACCTCGCAGCAGCCGAAGTAGCCCGAGCCGATTTCCCACACCAGGTCGCCGCCGCCTTCGCGGTGGTAGGGCGAGATCGAGCCTTCCCCGGTGTCGTGGTAGAAGCCGCCCTTGCGCGCGCCGTTGTTGAGCGCACGCACCGCACTGGCCGACAGCGAGCCGAAGCTCATCGCCGAGATGTTGAACACGCTGGCGTCGTATGGCTGCGCAGTGCCCTCGCCCCCCACGCGCACGCGAAAGTCGTGGGACTCGATGAACGAGGGCGCCAGCGAGTGGTTGATCCACTCGTAGTCCACGCCGTAGACATTGCGCTCGGTGCCGAACGGCACCACGTCCATCACGTGCTTGGACCGCTGGTAGACCAGGGCTCGCTGCTCGCGCGAGAACGGCACCTTCTCGGTGTCGCGCTCGATGAAGTATTGGCGGATCTCCGGGCCGATCGCCTCCAGCCCGTAGCGCAGGTGCGCCAGCAACGGGTAGTTGCGCCGGAGGGTGCTGCGCCGCTGCAGCAGGTCGACGGTGCCCAGCAGGGCCAGCAGCCCCGCAACCGCCAGCACCCAGCCCCACCCGGTTCCGCCACCGGCCAGCACCCGCCAGGCGGCCAGGGCGGTCAGCAACAGGCTGGCGATGTAGGCCGAATAACGCATCGGTCGGTCTCTTCAATCCTGTTGGTGGAAATGGGCCAGGCCGAGCATCAGGGTCAGATCGTCCACCGGCGACTGTACAAACCCATGGTGGAGGTAGAAAGCCCTGGCCTCGTCGTCGATGGCGTGGCACAGGATCGCACGTATGCCGACGCTCTCGCGCGCCGTGCGGATGCAGCGCAGTGTCGCGTCGCGCAACATGCCCCGGCCGATGCCATGCTTTTCGTAGGCGCTGTGGACTGCGAGCCTCCCCAACACGGCGACGGGAACCGGGTCGGGCATGTTGCGGCGGATCCGCCCCGGCGCCGATGCATGCGCCAGCGAACCTGCGGCCAGCGCATGGAAGCCAACGACGGCATTGCCATCCCCGCGGGCATCGCAAACCACGAAGCAGTTGCAGGCACCCTGGCCCTGGTTACGCAGCGCCCGCGCCTGCAGCCACTTCGCAAGGGCTTCGTGCCGACAGGTGAATCCATCGAGCCGATGGTGGGGACCCAGCCGCTCGGGTGGACGCAACCGCACGCGTCACCGCTCCCAAGGGGCTTTCCGAAGCAACATCCGGATGGCTGCGTCGCTGATCGGCTCTTCCAGCAGGCGATTGAACTCGGCAAGTTGGCGTTGGTCGACCTGGAACCGGGTCTGGTCGGCCAGTACTTCCCGGGCCTTCTCGGAAAGCGCGTCGAGCATGAATTCCGTGCGCTTCTTCCCCAGCGCCGTCGCGGCCTGGTCGATGAGCGCCTTCTTGGCCCGGGGAACCCGGAAGTTGATGGTTTCCGCAGCGGTTTCGCTGCGCTTGGCGACGGTGCCCATGGCGCACCTCCAGATGTTGTACATACATTGTACACACATCTGGTGCCCGGAGTCGGGATCGAACCGACATGGCCTTGCGGCCGAGGGATTTTAAGTCCCTTGCGTCTACCAGTTTCGCCATCCGGGCCGTCGCGCCCATGGTACGAAAAAGCCGGAACGAAAAAGCCCCGCTCGAGGCGGGGCTTGATCGGAAGCTGGAGGCCGGGGTCGGAATTGAACCGGCGTACGCGGATTTGCAGTCCGCTGCATAACCACTCTGCCACCCGGCCGGTGGACTTTCGATTCTTTACAAAAAAACAAACCCCGGCAAGCCGGGGTTCGAAAAACTGGAGCGGGAAACGAGACTCGAACTCGCGACCCCGACCTTGGCAAGGTCGTGCTCTACCAACTGAGCTATTCCCGCGGAGCCCGCCATTTTACGGCTGGGCGTGAACCTGTCAATAGATTTACGACTCACCCTTCAGGGAGGGCCAGGCGGCGCGCAGGTAGCCCAGGCCCGACCACAGGGTCAGCAGCGCGGCGGCGGCCAGCAGCCAGTCGCCGATGTGGAAGATGACCTCGCCCATCCACGGCTGCGGGTGCGGCGGCCTGGCCGGCGACACCGAGTACAGCAGGAACAGCAGCGCGACCATCTGGGCGATGGTCTTGAACTTGCCCAGGGCGGCCACGGCGACCTTCTTGCGCTGGCCGACCTCGGCCATCCATTCGCGCAGGGCCGACACCGCGATCTCGCGTCCGACGATCACCGCCGCCCACAGCGCCATCCACGCGGTCGGGTGGCCCTGGACGATCAGGAACAGCGCCGTGGACACCATCAGCTTGTCCGCCACCGGGTCCAGGAACGCGCCGAAGGCCGAGTACTGGCCGTAGCGGCGGGCGATCCAGCCGTCCAGCCAGTCGGTCAGCGAGGCCAGGCCGAAGATCGCCGCGGTGGCGAAGTTGCTCCAGCCGTAGGGCAGGTAGAACACGACCGCCAGCACCGGGATCATCGCGATCCGCAGAAGCGTCAGGATGGTCGGTACCGTCAGTTTCATGCTTCCTTACTCGTTTGTCCGATTCCGTGCAGGCTGGCCCAGATCCGTTCGGCAAGCGCTGCGTTGATGCCCTCGACCCGGGCGATCTCCTCCGCGCCGGCGGCCTTGAGCCCGCCCAGGCCGCCGAAATGCCGCAACAGGTTAGCGCGTCTGCGCGGTCCGATGCCGGGAATGTCCTCGAGCCTGCTGGTGTTGCGCACCTTCTGCCGGCGGCCGCGATGGCCGGTGATCGCAAAGCGGTGGGATTCGTCGCGCACCTGCTGCACCAGTTGCAGGCCGGGCGACTCCGGACCGGGGCGGACTTCACGCCCGTCCGGCAGAAGCAGGGCCTCGTGTCCGGCCCGCCTGCCCTCGCCCTTGGCCACGCCGACCAGGACGATGCGCTCGGCGATGCCCAGTTCGGCCAGCACCGCTCTTGCCTGCGCCACCTGGCCGGCGCCGCCGTCGATCAACAGCACGTCGGGCAGCACCCCGCCCTCGTCGACCGCGCGCTTGAACCGGCGCTCCAGCGCCTGGTGCATGGCGGCGTAGTCGTCGCCGGGCTCGATGCCGGAAATGTTGTAGCGGCGGTACTGGCCGCGAACCGGGCCGTTCTCGTCGAACACCACCTGCGAGGCGACGGTGGCCTCGCCCATGGTGTGGCTGATGTCGTAGCACTCGATGCGGTGCGGCGGTTCGGGCAGGCCGAGCAACTCCTGCAGCGACGCCAGCCGGGCGCGCTGGTTGGCCTGGCTGCCCAGTTCGGTGGCCAGGGCCAGTTCCGCGTTGCGCCTGGCCATGTCCAGGTAGCCGGCGCGCTCGCCGCGCACGTTGCACTTGAGCTGCACGCGCTTGCCGGCGGCCTCCGACAGCGCCTCCTGCAGCAGGGCGCGGTCCTCGATGTCGCGGTCGAGCACGATCTCGCCGGGCGCCGGTTGTTCGCCGTAGTACTGCGAGACAAAGGCGGCCAGTACCTCCTCGGGGCTTTCGGCGCCGTTGGTCTTCGGGAAGAAGGCGCGCGTGCCCAGGTTGCGGCCGTCGCGGAAGGCCAGCAGCATCACGCAGGCACTGCTGCCCTGCATCGCGCAGGCGAGCACGTCCAGGTCGGCGGCGCGGCCGTCCACGTACTGCCGCGCCTGCAGCTTGCGGATGGTGGCGATGAGGTCGCGCACTCGCGCGGCTTCCTCGAAGTCCAGGCGTTCGCTGGCCTCGGCCATGTTGCGCTCGAGCTCGGCGCTGAGTTCATCGCTGCGGCCGTCCAGGAACAGTTCGACCCGGCGCACGGCCCGGGCGTACTCGGTAGCGTCGACCAGGCCGACGCACGGCGCCGAGCAGCGCCCGATCTGGTACTGCAGGCAGGGCCGCGAGCGGTTGCGGAACACGCTGTCCTCGCAGCTGCGCAGGCGAAAGAGTTTGTGCAGCAGGTTCAGGGTTTCGCGCACCGCGCCGACGCTGGCGTAGGGGCCGAAGTACCGCCCGGGAATGGCGCGCGCGCCACGATGCATGGCCAGGCGCGGCCACTGCTCCTGGGTGAGCAGCACGTAGGGATAGCTCTTGTCGTCGCGCAGCAGCACGTTGTAGCGCGGCTTGAGCGACTTGATCAGCTGGTTTTCCAGCAGCAGCGCTTCGGTCTCGGTACGGGTGACCGTGACCTCCATGCGCGCGACCTGGGCCAGCATCGCCTGGGTGCGCGGCGACTTCGGCGCGGCGTTGAAGTAGCTGGCCACGCGCTTCTTGAGCTCGCCGGCCTTGCCCACGTACAGCACCGAGTCGTCGGCCGCGTACATGCGGTACACGCCCGGTGCCGTCCCGAGCCCGCGCACGAATGCCTTGCCGTCGAAGGAGCGCGGCGGCTTGACGTCCTTGGGATCTGCGGGGGCTTGGGGCATGTGGGGATTATCGCCCGTGCAGCGAAGGGAGTGAGGGGAATGAAGGGAATGAGGGGAATGGCTGCGGCGTCGCGACACCATCCGCTCGCGATGCTCCATCCATTCCCCTCATTCCCTGTTCCCCTTATTCCCCCTGCTTCATCGCCGCCACAATCGCCCCAGCCGCCACATCCACCAGCTCCCAGGCGTGTTCGAACGCGGCCGCGTTCAGGGTGTACGGGTCGGGGATCTGTGCGTTGGGGCCGAGGCCGCACCAGTCCAGCAGCAGTTCGGTGTGCGCGGTGGCCTCGGGCGGGGCGTGGGCGCGCACGGTGTAGAGCACGTCCGCGTCGGCGCACAGCAGCACGTCGAATTCGCGGTAATCGGCATCGGTGATCTGGCGCGCGCGCAGGCCGGAGATGTCGACGCCGTGGCCGGCGGCGCACTTGATGGCGCGGCGGTCCGGCGGCTGGCCGGCGTGCCAGTTGCCCAGGCCGGCCGAGTCGACCTGGACACGACTGCCCAGGCCGGCGGCCTCCAGGCGCGCGCGCAAGGCGCCTTCGGCCATCGGCGAGCGGCAGATGTTGCCAAGACAGACGATCAACAATCGCTTCAACGCGCTGCCTCCGCGAGGCGGCGCTCGGCGCGTTCCAGGTCTTCCGGCGTATCGACGCCGGGCGGGAACGGTTCTGGCGGCATGCCGCCCGCGATGCGATGGCCGGCCTCGAGCGCGCGTAGCTGTTCCAGCGATTCGACCTGTTCCAGGCGCCCCGGGGGCAAGGCGGCAAAGCGCTTCAGGAAACCGGCGCGATAGGCGTAGATGCCGATGTGGCGCAGCCAGTTTCCGCCTTCGGGCAAGGTGTCGCGTGCCTGGGCGAAGGCGTCGCGCGGCCACGGCAGCGGCGCGCGACTGAAGTACAGCGCGTCGCCGTCGTCGCGGCGCACGAGCTTGACGGTGTTCGGGTCGAACAGCATCGCCGCGTCCTCTACCGGCGTGGCCAGCGTGGCCATCTCGGCACCGGACGCCAGCAGCGTCCCTGCGACGGCGCGGATGCCCGCGGCGGGTGCGAACGGCTCGTCGCCCTGCAGGTTCACGACCACGGTGTCGTCTGGCCAGCCGGCGATCTCGGCGCACTCCGCGAGGCGGTCGCTGCCGGAAGCGTGTGCCGGCGAAGTCATGGCGATGCGCACGCCGCTGCCATCCAGGGCGCGGGCAATGCGCTCGTCGTCCGCCGCGACCCAGACCTCGCGCGCACCGGCGGCCAGCGCACGCCGGGCGACATGCAGCACCAGCGGCTCGCCGCCGAGCAGGCGAAGGGGCTTGCCGGGAAGGCGCGAGGCGGCATGGCGGGCGGGACTGGCGACGATGAAGTCAGGCATGGGATTGGCGAATGCTGTCCAGGAGCGCGATCCAGAAGGCCTCGGGCAGTTGCGCGCTGATCGGGACGCTGAAGTGGCGGTCGTTGGCGAAGCCTCCGCATTTCACCGCGTCCTTCTCGGTCATCAGCACCGGCAGGTCGCTGCCGAACTCGAAGTCTTCCGCGGTGAAACGGTGGTGGTCGGCGAAGGCATGCGGCACCACCGCGATGCCGCGGCTGCGCAGCATGGCGAAGAAGCGTTCGGGGTTGCCGATGCCGGCGACGGCGTGCACGCGCTTGCCGGCGAAGCTGTCCAGCGGCAGTGCGCGCCCGCCCAGCAGCGGCACGGCATTGTCGGCGGACTGGCGCATCAGCCACTCGCCGAAACCCGGCTCGGCGTCGCCGACGGCGTCGTTGAGCACGTGGAAGTCGCAGTCGGCGGCGCGCGCCACGGGTTCGCGCAGCGGGCCCGCCGGGATCAGCTGGCCGTTGCCATGGCGTCGGGTCGCGTCCAGCACTTCGATCTCGACGTCGCGCGCCAGCGGGTAATGCTGCAGGCCGTCGTCGCAGACGATGACGTTGCAACCGGCCGCGACCAGGGCGCGCGCGCCGGCGACGCGGTCGCGGTCGGCGCG
>NZ_JARUVM010000037.1 GCF_029763755.1 Luteimonas sp. 8-5 | reverse complement strand
GGCGACCCGCGGCTGCACGGCTACGCCGGCGGCCGTTCGATCAACCTCGCCCTGGCCGAACGCGGCCTGCACGCGCTGCGCCAGGCCGACGCCGACGGCGCGGTGCTCGAGCGCGCGGTGATGATGCGCGGACGCATGGTCCATCCGCTGCACGGCGAACCGCAGCTGCAGCGCTACGGTCGTGACGACAGCGAAGTGATCTGGTCGGTCAGCCGTGGCGAACTCAACATCAGCCTGCTCGACGCCGCCGAAGCCGCCGGCGCGACCCTGCACTTCGATCGCGGCCTGGCCAGCGTCGACTTCGAGCGCAAGGTCGCCACCTACCAGGGCGACGGCGGCGCGCACGAACATCCCTTCGAGGCCCTGCTCGGCTGCGATGGTGCCGGTTCCACCTTGCGCGCGCAGATGGGGCGGCACGCGGACCTGGGCGAACGCACCCAGTGGCTGGAGCACGGCTACAAGGAACTGGAGATCCCGCCGGCGCCCGACGGCGGCTTCCGCATCGAGCCCAACGCGCTGCACATCTGGCCGCGCGGCCGCTACATGTGCATTGCCCTGCCCAACGACGAACGCACCTTCACCGTCACCCTGTTCATGGCCCTGCATCCGGACGGCAGCGGCGACCCGGACTTCGACACCGTCGCCTCCGCCGCCGATGCGCGGGCGCTGTTCGAACGCGATTTCGCCGACGCGCTGCCGCTCATCCCGGAGCTCGAACACGATTTCGAGGCCAACCCCACCGGCAACCTGGCCACGCTGTACCTGGACCGCTGGCACCTGGACGGCCGCGCGGTACTGCTCGGCGACGCCGCGCACGCGATGGTGCCTTTCCACGGCCAGGGCATGAACTGCGCATTCGAGGATTGCGTGGCGCTGGCCGGCCACATCGATGCCGCGCCGGACCTGGCCGCTGCATTCGCCGCCTTCGAAGCCGAGCGCATGGCCGATGCCCGCGCCATCCAGCAGATGGCGCTGGAGAACTACATCGAGATGCGCGACCTGGTCGACGACCCGGACTTCCTGCTCCAGCGCGAACTGGAGCTGGCGCTGCAGCAGCGCCATCCGGGTCGCTTCGTACCGCACTACGCCATGGTCACGTTCATGCGGATGCCTTACTCGGTCGCTCTGCAGCGCAGCGAGATCCAGCGCGGGATCCTGGTCGAAGCCACGCGTGGCCTGGATTCGCTGGCCGGAGTGGACTGGGAAGCAGTCGACGCCGAAGTGTCGCGGCAACTGCCGCCGCTGCCTGCCGAATGAGCGCCAGCTTCCTCTTCTACGACCTGGAAACCTTCGGCGCCGACACGCGCCGCTCGCGCATCGCCCAGTTCGCCGCGATCCGCACCGACGAGGCGCTAGGGGAGATCGAAGCGCCGGTCGACTTCATGGTCAGGCCGGCCGACGACCTGCTGCCCTCGCCCGGCGCAACCCTGGTCACCGGCATCACGCCGCAGCGCGCGATGCGCGAAGGCATCGCAGAGTTCGAGGCCTTCGCCCGCATCGTCGAGGAAATGTCCCGGCCGGGCACCTGTACCCTGGGCTACAACTCGCTGCGCTTCGACGACGAGTTCGTGCGCAACGGGCTGTTCCGCAACTTCCACGATCCCTACGAGCGCGAGTGGCGCAACGGCAACAGCCGCTGGGACCTGCTCGACGTGCTGCGCCTGGCGCACGCGTTGCGCCCGGACGGCATCCAGTGGCCCCGGCGCGAGGACGGTGCGACCTCCTTCCGCCTCGAGCACCTGGCAACGGCCAACGGCGTGCGCGAGGGCGACGCGCACGAAGCGCTGTCGGACGTGCGTGCGCTGATCGGCATGGCCCGCCTGCTGCGCAACAGCCAGCCGCGGTTCTGGGACTACGCGTTGCGCCTGCGCGACAAGCGCCATGCCGGCAGCCTGGTCGACACGATCGCGATGACGCCGCTCCTGCACGTGTCGCAACGCTATCCCGCCGAGCGCCTGTGCGCGGCCGCGGTGCTGCCGCTGGCGCGCCATCCAAGGATGGACAGCCGGGTGATCGTGTTCGACCTCGATGCCGAACCCGACATCATCCTCGACCTGGACCCGGACACCATCGCGTCGCGCCTGTACCTGCGCCGCGACCAGCTGGCCGAGGGCGAGGCGCGTATTCCCCTCAAGGAAATCCATCTCAACCGCTGCCCGTCGCTGGTCGCCTGGGCGCACCTGCGCGGGGCGGACTTCGCAC
>NZ_JARUVM010000036.1 GCF_029763755.1 Luteimonas sp. 8-5 | reverse complement strand
CCCGGACACCATCGCGTCGCGCCTGTACCTGCGCCGCGACCAGCTGGCCGAGGGCGAGGCGCGTATTCCCCTCAAGGAAATCCATCTCAACCGCTGCCCGTCGCTGGTCGCCTGGGCGCACCTGCGCGGGGCGGACTTCGCACGCCTGTCGATCGACCGCGGCCTGGCCGAAGCACGCGCCGCCCGGCTGCGCGCTGCCGGCCCGGCGCTGGCGGAAAAAGTCCGCCGCGTCTACGCGGTCGAACGCGAGTTCGTTCCGTCCGATGCCGACGCGTCGCTGTACGACGCATTCCTTCCCGATGCGGACCGCCGCCGCTGCGCCGCCGTGCGTGCCACGCCACCCACGGCGCTGGCCGGGCGCGACTTCGGCTTCGAGGATCCGCGACTGCCCGAACTGCTGTTCCGCTATCGCGCCCGCAACTGGCCGGAGCTGCTGTCGGCGTCCGAACGCCAGCGCTGGGACGACTGGCGCAAGCTGCGGCTGCAGCCCGGCTCCACCCTCTCCGATCCGAACCTCGGCGACTTCGAAGCCGAGATCGCGCAACTGCGCGCAGACCATGCCGGCGCACCGGACAAGCTGCAGTTGCTCGATGCGCTGGAATCCTGGCGCCGCGACATCCTTCCGTAGCCGCACTACCTACCGCGGCAGGCGCACGTCCACCAGCCGCCAGCGCAATCCCTGCCGCTCCAGCACGACCACCAGCTCGCTTCCGTCTTCGTCGGGAAGCGTCGCGGTGAACCGCGACAGCGACTCGTAGCGGTACGTCGCGTCCTCGAACGTCCGTCGCGTCGTTGCATCCGGATCGGGCGGCGCGAAGTCGTTCCCGACCTGGCGCCACACGGCGCGGCCCTCGAGCAGCGCAGCCAGGCCCACGGGATTGACGGTCGCATCCACCGCCAGGCTGGTGGCGCCCGTCGCCAGGCCGAGCCCGAAGGCGCCCAGGGCGCTGGCCTGCACGTCGGGGCCGGCAGCACGGACCACGCGGTCTGCAAGCTGGCGTTTCAGGCTCGCGCGCAACAGCGGGAAATCGACCTGCCGGGCCAGGGCCTGCGCGTCGTTCGCCTGGATCGCGTCGTCGATGGCGCGAACCGCAAGCCATGGCCCGGCTACCGTCCATACCGCCAGGACCAGGACGGCGGCCAGCAGCACGGCAATCCACGCCCTGGTCTTCATCGGTTCAGAACTCCAGGTCCAGCGAAGCGCAAAGATAGTCGACGAAGGGCGCCAGCGCCGCAAGGTCGCGCTCGATCGCCTGGCGCAGGCGCGGCCCGGTCATGGTGGCGTCGTCGAGCATTCGGTACGCGGTGAAGCTGCGCCGCCGCAGGTCGTCGATCCATTCGAAGTCCGCGGGGAATCCGTGCGGCGTGCGCACCAGCATGTCCTCGCTTCCCAGTTCGTAACGCTTGCGGAATGCCGGCGCGTGCGCGGCGGCGGCCCAGCTCCCGGGATTCTCGAAGATGAACTGGCGCACCTTGCGCTGCGTGTGCGTCTCCGGGTGCCACAGGCCGGCGCCGACGAAGCATTCGCCCGGTTCCAGGTGGATGTAGAACGATGGCGCCGCGACCTCGCGCCGCCGGTAATGGAACAGGCGCGCACCTTGCCAGCCCTTGTACGGCGACTTGTCGCTGGCGAAGCGGGTGTCGCGCTGGATCCTGAACATCGAGCCGCCCACGGCGCGCGGTTCGGAGCGATAGTGCGGGCTGATCGCCGCCAGCGCCGGCTGCAGGTCGCCCAGCAGCCGCTGGAACGGCTCGCGCACGTGCGCCTCGTAGTCGGCCTTGTGCGCGTGGAACCAGGCGCGTTCGTTGTGCCGGGCGATGCCGCGCAGGAACCGGAACGACTTGTCGGAGAAGTAGCTGGCCATCCCCTATTGTACGAACCGAAGCGAACCACCCGCTCACGTGCGGGGCGCGCTCCTACGGGTTGGCGACGCCGTGGGGGACGTGGCCGGCGGCGACGTGGTCGCGGGCGGAGGCGATGTTGTGTTCGGAGTCGTCGAAGAAGATGTCCGCCCCGAACGCGTGCAGGAACGGCCCCTTGTCGCGCCCGCCCAGGAACAGCGCCTCGTCCAGCCGCACGCCCCACTCGCGCAGGGTGCGGATCACCCGCTCGTGCGCCGGCGCCGAGCGCGCGGTGACCAGCGCGGTGCGGATCGGAGCGTCCTCGCCGGGCGGGAATGCCGCCTGCAGGCGGTGCAAAGCATCCAGGAAGCCGCGGAACGGCCCGCCGGACAGTGGCTCGCGCGCCCGCTCGCGCTCGAACCGGCCGAAGGCCTCCACGCCCTGCTCGCGCGACACGCGCTCGCTTTCGTCGCTGAAGATCACCGCGTCGCCATCGAAGGCGATGCGCAGCTGGTCGCGATGTTCGGTCCGGGCAGGATTGGCGCCGGCCGAGGCCGGCAGGATGGTGGCGGCGGCGACGCCGTGTTCCAGCGCACGCCGCACCGATTCCGGGTTCGCGGACAGGAACAGGTCCGCCCCGAACGGCTTGATGTAGGGCCAGGTCGGCGCGCCCGAGGTGAAGGTCGCCCTGCGGATATCCAGCCCGTGGTGCTGGATCGAATTGAAGATGCGCAGGCCGGTGTCCGAGGAATTGCGCGACAGCAGGATCACCTCGACCCTGGGCGTGGCCTCGCCCTCGGCGCCCACCGGTGGCGCGGCCGCGTTCAGCGCCAGCAGCTTGCGCACCAGGGGGAACGCGATGCCCGGCGCCAGGATGTCGTCCTCGCGTTCGCGCTGGAACGCCTGGTAGGCGGCGATGCCCTCGCGCTCGAACACCGCGTGGCTGTCCTCCAGGTCGAACAGGGCCCGCGAGGAAATCGCCACGGTGAGCGGGTCGTTGGCCGGGCGGGTGCCTGCCGGTCCGGAGCCTAGGGATTCTGGGGGAGCGACTTGTACCATTCGGGCATTGTCTCAGTATCCAGTTCCATGGTTTGAGACTCGGGCTGCCGGGACGGCCGGTTGTGGATCCAGTCGCGGAAGGCGTCCAGCCGCAGCGCCTTGGCGAACAGGTGGCCCTGGACCACGTCGCAGTGGCGCTCGCGCAGCAGCGCGAGGGTTTCGGCGTTCTCCACCCCCTCGGCGACCACGGACAGGCCGAAACGGTGTGCCAGGTCGATGATCAGGGAAGCGATGTCGGCGCTGGCCGGGTCCGTGAGCATGCCCTGGACGAAGGACTTGTCGATCTTCAGCTCGTCGGCCGGGATGTCCTTGAAGTAGGCCAGGCAGGAATAGCCGGTGCCGAAATCGTCGATCGAGATCTTCACCCCGAGGTCGCGGATCCGCGACAGGATCCGGAAAGCGTGCTGCGGGTCGGCGACCAGCGAACGCTCGGTGATCTCCAGCACCAGCTGCACCTCCGACTTGCCCCAGAGCTGCATCGCGTTCTCGACGATGTCCGGCAGGTCCTCGCGCGACACTAGTTCGGCCGGCACGTTGACCGCCACCGACAGCGGCGACAGGTGTTTCCAGGTTCCGGCGTGGCGCATCGCGGTGTTCAACGCCCACATCGTCATCGGCCTGATCTGCCCGGTCTTTTCCGCGATCGGGATGAATTGCGCCGGGCTGACCAGGCCCCGGGTACGGTGCGGCCAGCTCATCAGCGCCTCGGCACCGATCGTGGCCAGGTCCGAAGTGCGCAGCTTGGGCTGGTAACTCAACAGCAGTTCGCCGCGGTCGATGGCGCCGTCGAGTTCGATCTCCAGGTCCCAGAACTCGGAGAAGCCCTGGTCGACGTCGACGTCCGGCGGGAACAGCCAGTTCTGGCCCGTGGCCCGGGCCAGCGCAAGCGATTTCTCGGCCTGGCGCATCAGGAATTCCGGATGGCTGGCATGCACGGGACAGATCGCGGCGCCGGCATTGGCGGTCAGCCGCACCGTGCCCTGGGTGCCTTCGAACGGTACTTCCAGGTGCCGGAACAGTTTCTGCACGGCCAGTTCCGCATGGCCCTGGTTCATCACCTGGGTGAGCAGCAACGCGAAACGGTTGTCGCCGATGCGGCCCACGTGATCCTGCTCCCGTACCACCGCGCGCAGGTGCTGGGCGACGTGCTTGAGCGCCGCATCGCCGAATTCGTAACCGTGCGCGGCGTTGAGCCGGGCGAAGCCGCAGATGTCGACCACGATCAGCGCCAGCATGGCCTGGCGTTCGTTGGCGATGACCACGTGCTGGCGCAGGAGCGCGAGGAAATTCTGGCGGGAGTGCAAGCCAGTCAGCGGATCCTGCAGCATCGGCCGGTCCTAGACCAGGAACAGCTCGACCGGATCGAGCCCGTAGGAACCGTTGGGCAGGCCGCGCCTGATCGTCAGCGGCGCGCCGGTCTCGTCGAACTCGGTCTCGCCCATGTCCAGTTCGCGGAACCGTTCCAGCGGCGACTTGTCGGGCCCGAGCAGCAGCATCACCCGCGGCCGCAGGCGCTTGAGGCTGTGCACCTCGGTGATCACCGCGACCTGGCCGTTGGACAGTTCCACCAAGGTCCCGGTGGGATAGATGCCGCAGGCCTGGATGAACTGTTCGACCAGTTCGGCCTGGAACAGCCTGCCGCGCTGCTGGTACAGCTCGTTGATCGCATCGTGCGGCGAGCGGTTCTGCGCGTACGGCCGCACGCTGGTCATCGCGTCGTAGCTGTCGACGATGCCCAGGATCCTGCCGAAGATCGGGATCTGGTCCGCCTTGAGGCCGCGCGGATAGCCGCTGCCGTCGTAGCGTTCGTGGTGGGTGGCGACGATCTCGATGATCGCGGGCGAAAGCGCCGCGTTGACGCCCAGCACTTCCAGGCCCAGGCGCACGTGGTCGCGCAGCAGCTGCACCTCGGCGGCCGTCAGCGGATCCTGTTTCACCAGCAGTTCCGGTGGCAGCTTGGCCTTGCCGACGTCGCAGAGCATGCCGCCCATGGCCAGCACCCGGAGCTCCTCGCGCTCCAGGCCGAGGTGGCGGCCGAAGCTCGCCGCCCAGATCGCGCAGCCCAGCGCGTGCTGGTAGGTGTAGCGGTCGCGCGCCTTCATCTCGCGCAGCCAGACGAAGGCGCTGGGATTGCGCAGGATCGACTCGATCATCGCGTCGACGCCGTCCTTCAGGCGATCGAGGTCGATCTGCTTGCCTTCCTGGAGGTCGGTCATCACCTCGGTGATGCTGGCTTCCAGCTCGGTGTTGACCTCGGCGGCCTGCTTCAGCTCTTCCTTGAGGTCGGACTCGATCGTCCACGTGACCTTGCGCAGGCGCTCGAACTCGCCGTTCGATGCGGCGCCGGGCTTGGGCGCCTCGAATGCCAGGTAACGCGGGTCCGGCGATTCGCCGCGGGACGTGTCTACCCAGACATGGCTGCAGACCCTGCGCAACATCGCGATGTCGCGTTCGGTCTTGACCTTCACGCCATGCATCGGAAATGGCGAGTCGAGCCATGGCCGGTCAAGGCGACTGACGAACATTCCGCAAACCAGCCCTTGGGTGCTGATTCGCACTTCGTACGATCCGCTCACGATACGCCGCCGTATTTTCCCCTGGACTTCAGGGTACCCTTTTCGTCCCCGTCCGCAAGCCCCTGTCGCGCCACGGAAAAAAGGGAAAGATCAGGACACGAACTGCTCGGCGAGGATCCGCTCTTCGAGGTTGTGCTCCGGGTCGAACAGCAGGGTGACCGTCCGCTCGCTGGCCTCGCGGATCGTGACTTCCACCACGTCCCTTACTTCGTGCGAGTCCGCGGTCGCGCTGACCGGGCGCTTGTACGGATCCAGGACCCGGAACCTGACCTCGGTCCCGGACTTGAGCACCGCCCCCCGCCAGCGTCGTGGACGGAATGGAGCGATCGGTGTCAATGCCATAAGTTTGGCACCCAACGGCAGGATCGGACCGTTGGCCGAGAAGTTGTAGGCGCTGCTGCCGGCCGGGGTGGAGACCATGACCCCGTCGCAGATGAGTTCGCCCAGCCGCTCCTGTCCGTTCAGGTCGATCGCCACGTGCGCTGCCTGGCGGGTCTGGCGCAACAGCGAGACCTCGTTGTAGGCCAGCGAACCGGTGCTCGTGCCCGATTCGGTCAGGGCCAGCATCTCCAGCGGCCGCAGCACCGCGGGTTCGGCGGCGTGCAGGCGCTCGACCAGGGCGTCGGTGCGCTGGTGGTTCATCAGGAAGCCCAGGCTGCCAAGCTTCATGCCGTATACCGGCTTGCCCAGGCCGCCATGCTGGTGCAGCACCTGCAGCATGAAGCCGTCGCCGCCCAGCGCCACCAGCACGTCCGCCTCTTCAGGCGGCACGTGCGGGTACGCCGCCTGCATCGCGGCCAGCGCCTTGCGGGCGCTGTCGGTGTTGCTGGCCAGCAGGGCGATGCGCGGCGACGCGGGCAGGCGGCCTTCCATGGCTCAGCCGCGCGAAGCCAGTTGCGACAGGCGCTGGACCGCGACCGAAGCGGTCGGGTAGTCCATCGACTTCTGCGTGGCCAGTTCGCCGAGCATCGCCATGGTGAAGCGCAGCGAAGCGTCGTCGCGCTGCAGCCACTGCGCGACCTTGGCGTCGGCATCGCGGCCCGGCATCGACAGCACCTGCCCGGTCAGGGTCCGCAACTGGGTGCCCAACTCGTCGCGCAGGACGCCACGGGCGACCGCGTGCCAGCGGCCATCGACCTTGAGCGCGTCGATCTGGTGCTGCAGCCACGGCAGGTTCAGGGCTTCGGCCAGGCGGAAGTACGCCTTGGCCACGTCCACCGTGCGCAGCTTGCGCTCGCGCGCCAGCTCGATCAGGTCGCAGGATGGCTCCAGGTACGGGATCGCCGCCAGCTGCGTGCCCAGTGCAGTGGGCAGGCCCTTGGCCTTCCATTCGGCGATGCTCGCCTCGTAGGCCGGACGCATCGACGCCGGGATGATGTTGTCGCCGTTGCGGATGTCGAGGAAACCGCCGTGGTAGCGCTCCACCGCACTGGTGATGTCCGGGATCGCGCCGGGGCGCGACAGCAGCCAGCGGGTGAACGACCGCTGCAGGTTCCAGATCACCTGCAGCGCGTCGACCTGGGCCGACTCGTGGACCTTTCCGTCCAGCGCGTCGATCTGCGCCCACAGGTCGCGCGCGTCGATCGTCTCGCGGGTGATGGTGAACGCCTTGGCCACTTCGCCCGGCGTGCGCCCCGAATCCTCCTGCATGCGCAGCAGGAAGGTGGCGCCCATCCGGTTGATGGTCGAGTTGGTGACGGCCGTGGCGATGATTTCGCGCTTCAGCCGGTGCTGCTCCATCGACTTCGCGTACCTGGCCTGCAGCGGCTCGGGGAAATAGCGCACCAGTTCCTTGGACAGGTAAGGGTCCTCGGGAATGTCCGAGTCCAGCATCTGCTGGAACGCCACCAGCTTGGAGTAAGACAGCAGCACCGCCAGCTCCGGCCGGGTCAGGCCCAGGCCGCGCGCCTTGCGCTCGGCGATCTCGGCGTCCGACGGCAGGTACTCGATCTGGCGGTCGAGCAGGCCCTGCGATTCCAGGGTGCGGATGAAATGCTGCTTGGAGCCGAGCCGCGACACGCTCATCCGCTCCATCAGGCTGATCGCCTGGTTCTGGCGGTAGTTGTCGTTGAGCACCAGCTCGGCGACCTCGTCGGTCATTGACGCCAGCAGCTTGTTGCGTTCGGGCAGCGTCAGCTTCTTCTTCTGCACCTCGCCGTTGAGCAGGATCTTGATGTTGACCTCGTGGTCGGAGGTGTCCACGCCGGCGGAGTTGTCGATGAAGTCGGTGTTGAGCAGCACGCCATTGAGCGCGGCCTCGATGCGGCCGAGCTGGGTCATGCCCAGGTTGCCGCCTTCGCCCACGATCCTGCAGCGCAGGTCGGCGCCGTTCACCCGCAGGGCGTTGTTGCCGCGATCGCCGACATCGGCGTTGCTCTCGCTGGACGCCTTGACGTAGGTGCCGATGCCGCCGTTCCACAGGAGGTCGACCGGCGCTTTCAGGATCGCGCTCATCAGCTCGGCCGGGCTCATCGCCTCGACCGATGCGTCGATGCCGAGCGCCGTCCTGGCCTCGGCCGACAGCTTGATCGACTTGGCACTGCGCGGGAACACGCCGCCGCCCTTGCTGATCAGCCTGGTGTCGTAATCGGCCCAGGACGAACGCGGCAGCTTGAACAGGCGCTGGCGTTCCTTGAAGCCGATGGCGGCGTCGGGGTTCGGGTCGATGAACACGTGGCGATGGTCGAACGCCGCCACCAGGCGGATGTGCTTCGACAGCAGCATGCCGTTGCCGAACACGTCGCCGGACATGTCGCCGATGCCCACGGCGGTGAAGTCTTCCTTCTGGCTGTTGCGGCCCAGGGCGCGGAAGTGGCGCTTGACCGACTCCCACGCACCGCGCGCGGTGATGCCCATGCCCTTGTGGTCGTAGCCGACCGAACCGCCGGACGCGAAGGCGTCATCGAGCCAGTAGCCGTGCGCCTGGGCGATGCCGTTGGCGATGTCGGAGAACGTGGCCGTGCCCTTGTCCGCGGCCACCACCAGGTAGGGGTCGTCGCCGTCGTGGCGCACCACGTTGGACGGATGCACGACCTTGCCGTCGACCAGGTTGTCGGTGATGTCGAGCAGGCCGTTGATGAAGCGCTTGTAGCAGGCCTTGCCCTCGGCCAGCCAGCCGTCGCGGTCCACCGACGGATCGGGCAGCTGCTTGCAGAAGAAGCCGCCCTTGGAACCGACCGGCACGATCACCGTGTTCTTGACCATCTGCGCCTTGACCAGGCCCAGCACTTCGGTGCGGAAATCCTCGCGGCGGTCGGACCAGCGCAGGCCGCCTCGCGCGACCGGGCCGAAGCGCAGGTGCACGCCTTCCACTCGCGGACCGCACACCCAGATCTCGCGGTAGGGGCGCGGCTTGGGCGCATCCGGCACCTTGGCCGCATCGAGCTTGAACGCGATGTAGTCGGCCGGGCCGCCATCGGCGCGCACGCCGTTGCCGCGCGCATCGACGCGGGTGCCGCCCCGGGTGTAGTCGATGTAGTAGCTGGTGCGCAGGGTCGCGTCGATGCAGCCGATGAAGCTGCGCAGGATGCGGTCCTGGTCGAGGCTCGCGACCCTGTCGAGCAGGCCCTTGAGCGCACTGCGGATCGCGTCGACCTGGCGCTCGCGCTTGCCGCCGAACGCATCGAGCACCGGCTGCAGCGCGGCGCGGGTGGCCTCGTCGGGCGCCAGCGAATGCAGGTCCTGCTGCAACGCCGCCTTGCCACGCTTTGCGGCCGCCTTGTCGCCTTCGGCGGCGGGGTCGAACTTCGCCTCGAACTGCGCCACCACCAGCCGCGCCAGCAGCGGGTAGCGGTTGAACGTCTCCTCGACGTAGCTCTGCGAGAACGGCACGCCCACTTGCTGCAGGTACTTGCCGTAGGCGCGCAGCACCGACACCTGGCGCCAGGTCAGGCTGGCTCCCAGGATCAGGCGGTTGAAGCCGTCGTTCTCGGCCTGGCCGCGCCAGAGCTGGGCGAAGGCTTCCTCGAAATCGGCTTCCAGGGTGGTGATGTCGAGGTCGGGGCGCGCGGCCTCGACCTCGAAGTCCTGGATCCAGGCCACGGTCTCGCCGTCGCTGCCGGGCAGCTCGATGCGGAACGGATGCTCGGTGATCACCCGCAGCCCCATGTTCTCCATCATCGGCAGCGCATCGGACAGCGGAATGTCGTGGTCCAGGCGGTAGAACTTCAGGCGCAGCCCGCCCTCGCCCCGGCGCGAGCGGTACAGGTTGACGCGCAGGTCGCCGGCGTCGGCCAGCGAGGCCAGGCACTGCACGTCGCGGGCGGCGATCGCCGGCGTGACCTGCTCGATGTAGCCGGTCGGCAGCGCGCGGCCATAGCGGTTGGCCAGCTTGAGCCCGCGCTCCTCGCCTTCGGCGGCGACCAGTTCCTCGCGCAGGTCGTCCTGCCAGTTGCGCACGATGCCGGCGAGCTTCTCCTCCAACTCCGCGACGTCGACCTCGGCGGCCTCGCCCGACTTCGGGCGGATGATCATGTGCAACTGCGCCAGCGGAGATTCGCCCAGCTGCACCGTGGTGTCGACGCTGTCGCCACCCAGGCTGCGCTTGAGCATGCGTTCGATGCGGTGGCGCACGTCGGTGTTGAAGCGGTCGCGCGGGATGTAGACGAGCGCCGACCAGACGCGGCCGTAGCGGTCGCGGCGCAGGAACAGCTTGCTGCGCACGCGCTCCTGCAGGCCGAGGATGCCGGTTGCGGTCCGCAGCAGCTCTTCTTCGGTGGCCTGGAACAGCTCGTCGCGCGGCAGGCTTTCGATGATGTGGCGCAGCGCCTTGCCGCTGTGCCCACTGGGCGACAGGCCGGACTTGCGCATCACGTACTCGTGGCGCTCGCGCACCAGCGGGATCTCCCACGGGCGGCGGCTGTAGGCGCTGGAGGTGTAGAGGCCGAGGAAACGCTGCTCGGCGGCCGGACGGCCGTCCTTGTCGAACTTGAGCACCCCGATGTAATCCATGTAACCGGGGCGGTGCACGGTGGCGCGCGCATTGGTCTTGGTCAGGATCAGGGCGTCGACCGAACCCGATTGCGGCATGTAGTGCGCCGCCAGCGTCTTCAGGTCGCGCGCCTTGCCCTTCTCGCGGCCGCGCAGCAGGCCCAGGCCGGTGGACTCGTCGGCGCACAGCAGTTCGCTGCCGCCCTTGCGAACGACGTCGTATTCGCGGTAGCCGAGGAAGGTGAAATGGTTGTCGGCGGCCCAGCGCAGGAACTCCTGGGCTTCGGCACGGCCGGCATCGGACACCGGCATGCGCCGGCTCGACAGCTCGTCGGCGATGGCCAGCATCCTGGCGCGCATCTCGCCCCAGTCGGACACGCTCGCGCGCACGTCCTGCAGCACCGCGCGGATGCTTGCCTCGATCGCCGGCATGGCGGCGGCGGTCTGGCGGTCGATCTCCAGGTGGATCAGCGATTCGCCCTGGGCACCCTCGCCTGCTTCGCTGCCGACCGCGACCAGCTTGCCCGCCTTGTCGCGCTTGACCGGAACCACGGGGTGGCCGAGCACGTGCACGCCGATGCCCTGGTCGGCCAAGGCCATGGTCACCGAATCGACCAGGAACGGCATGTCGTCGTTGACCACCTGGACCACGGTGTGCGGCGACTCCCACCCGTTGTTCTCGACGCTGGCGTTGAACACGCGCACTTCGGCCGTGCCCGGCTTGCGCTTGCGCGCCTGCTCGAGGAAGTCCCACGCCAGGTTGGCCCAGCCGTCGGCGCTGTGCTGGACGATCTCGTCGTCCGACATGCGCACGTAGAAGGCCTTGGCGAACGCCTCCGCCTGCGCCTGCATCGCCTTGGGGGCGCGCTTGCGCAGCGCCTCCAGGATCGGTTCGATCGACGTCCTGCCCCGTGCGCTCTTCTTGCCGGTTGCGGGCCTGGGTTTCTTCTTTGCTGCGTTCATGGATTCCTGTGTCCGGATGCAGTGAGGCCCGCGCAACTGCACGGGCCCCGTGTGGTTCAGAAACGGAGGGAAATCGACTGCTGTTCTGGTTTTTCGGGGACGCGCATGGCCTGGCTCAGCGCAACCCGGTCTCTTGGCGGGAGATGACCAGGCGCTGGATCTCGCTGGTGCCCTCGTAGATCTCGGTGATCTTGGCATCGCGGAAATAGCGCTCGATCGGCATCTCCTTCGAGTAGCCCATGCCGCCATGGATCTGCAGCGCCTGGTGGGCGATCCACATCGCCGCTTCCGAGGCGGTGAGCTTGGCCACGGCGGCCTCGGTGGTGAAGCGCTGGCCCTGGCCCTTGGTCCATGCCGCGCGCAGCGTCAGCAGGAGCGCGGCGTCGAGCTTGCACTTCATGTCGGCGATCTTGGCCTGGGTCATCTGGAACGCGCCGATCGGCTGGCCGAAGGCCTTGCGCTCGCGCACGTACCGCAGGGTCGCCTCGTAGGCGGCGCGGGCGATGCCGATCGCCTGGCTGGCGATGCCGATGCGGCCGGCGTCGAGCACGCTCATCGCGATCTTGAAGCCGTGGCCCTCTTCGCCCAGCACTTCATCGGGGCGCACCACGTAGTCGTTGAACTCGATCTCGCAGGTGGCCGAGGCGCGGATGCCGAGCTTGGGCTCGGTCTTGCCGCGGCCGAAGCCTTCGCGGGTGGTGTCGACCAGGAAGGCGGTGATGCCGCGGGCGCCCTTCTCCGGGTCGGACATGGCGAACAGCACGATGTACTTCGCCACCGGGCCGGAGGTGATCCAGCTCTTCTTGCCGTTGACCACGAAGCTGCCGTCGGCCTGCTTCACCGCGCGGCAACGCATCGCCGTCGCGTCCGAACCCGACTGAGGCTCGGTCAGGGCGAACGCGCCGATCTCCTTGCCCTCGGCGATCTCGCGCACGTACTTCTGCTTCTGCGCCTCGGTACCGTGGGTCAGGATGCCATTGCAGAACAACGAGTTGTTGACCGACATGATGGTGGAGTGCGCGGCGTCGGCAGCCGCTATTTCGACCATGGCCAGCACGTACGCCACCGGGTCCATGCCCGCGCCGCCGTATTCGGCCGGCACCTCGATGCCCATCAGTCCGTTCTCGCCGAGCAGGCGGATGTTGTCGAGGGGGAACTCGCCGGTGCGGTCGTGGTGCTCGGCGCTGGGGGCGATCACCTCCTGCCCGATGCGGCGCGCCACGTCCTGGATCATCAACTGCTCTTCGGTGAAACGGAAATCCACGCGGCCACCCTGGCAAGACATGACAGAACCGCAATTGTAGCCGGGCGCCGCGCAGAACCGAACCCCGGCTTGACCCGGCGCCGCAACCGGCAGAGACTTATATCGTTGAATCGCGATGGAAAGATATTCATGGACCTCGAAGGCTGGTCGAACCGCCTGAAGGTATTCGCCGACGCTACCCGCGTGCGCCTGCTGGCATTGCTGGAAGGCGAGGAGCTCACCGTGGCCGAGCTGTCCGCGATCACCCGGCTCGCGCAGCCGCGCGTGTCCACCCACCTGGCCAAACTCAAGGAGGCCGGGCTGGTGCGCGACCGCCGCGCCGGCGTTTCCGCCTACTACCGTTTCGACGAGGCCGCGCTCGATCCGGCCCAGCGTGCCCTATGGCATTCGATCAGCACCGGCAGCGACGATCCGCTGCTGCGCCAGGACGCAAGCCGCGTGCCGGGAGTGCTCGCCACCCGCGCGGCCGACCAGAACTGGGCCGACTCGGTGGCCGGCGACATGGAACGCCATTACTCCCCGGGCCGCACCTGGGAAGCGCTGGCACGTACCGCGCTGCCGCTGCTGGAACCGGGGGACGTACTCGACATCGCCTCCGGCGACGGCGTGCTGGCCGAGCTGCTGGCGCCGCATTCGGGCCGCTACGTGTGCATCGACACCAGCCCGCGCGTGGTCGCGGCCGCGGCCGAGCGCCTGAGCCGCTTCCCCAACGTCGAGGTGCGCGAAGGCGACATGCATGCCCTGCCCTGCGACGACGACAGTTTCGACCTGGTGGTGCTGATGCACGCTCTCACCTACGCCGCGAAGCCGGCGCACGCCGTGGCGGAAGCCGCGCGGGTCCTGCGGCCCGGCGGCCAGCTGCTGCTGTCGAGCCTGGCCCGGCACGGCCACCGCGCGGCGGTCGAAGCCTTCGGCCACGTCAACCTGGGCTTCACCGACAAGGAACTGCGGCGCTTCATCGACAAGGCCGGACTCGAGCTGCTGTCCAGCGAAACGGTGACGCGCGAGCGGCGCCCGCCGCACTTCGAAGTGATCTCGCTGATCGGACGCAAGCCATGAGCGGCCAGGACACCATCACAAGCCTCCCCTGGTTGAACCCGGCCCGCGTCGCGGCCCTGGAGGCTGCGCTCGCCGCGCGCATCCTGGTGATCGACGGCGCGATGGGCACGATGATCCAGCGCCACGAGCTGCAGGAGGCCGACTATCGCGGCCAGCGCTTCGCCGACGCCGCACACGACCAGCGCGGCAACAACGACCTGCTCACCCTGGTACGCCCCGACATCATCGGCGGCATCCACCAGGCATACCTGGACGCCGGCGCCGACCTGGTCGAAACCAACACCTTCAACTCGACCCGGGTTTCCCTGGCGGACTACGGCCTGCAGGACCTGGTGCGCGAACTCAACCGCGAAGGCGCCGTGCTGGCGCGCGCGGCCTGCGACGCGGCCGAAGCGCGCACGCCGGGGCAGCCCCGCTTCGCCGTGGGCGTGCTCGGGCCGACCAGCCGCACCGCCTCGCTGAGCCCGGACGTGAACCGCCCCGGCTTCCGCGCCGTATCGTTCGACGAGCTGGCCGAGGCCTATCGCGAAGCCGCCGACGGCCTGATCGAAGGCGGCGCCGACATCCTCATGGTGGAAACCATCTTCGACACGCTCAACGCCAAGGCCGCGCTGTTCGCGATCGACGACGCGTTCGCAGCCGCGGGCGGCCGGTTGCCGGTGATGATCTCCGGCACCATCACCGACGCCTCCGGGCGCACGCTCTCCGGCCAGACCGCCGAGGCGTTCTGGTATTCGCTGCGCCATGCGCACCCGCTGTCCATCGGCCTGAACTGCGCCCTGGGCGCCAAGGAACTGCGGCAGCACGTGGACGTGCTCGCGCAGGTCGCCGACACGCGGGTCAGCGCGCACCCGAATGCCGGCCTTCCGAATGCGTTCGGCGGCTACGACGAGACCCCGGAAGACATGGCCCGCGACCTGCGCGGCTTCGCCGAAAGCGGCCTGCTCAACCTGGTCGGTGGCTGCTGCGGCACCACCCCGGAACACATCGCCGCGATCGCCGAGGCGGTGCGCGGCCTCGCGCCGCGCGCGGTGCCCGCCCTGGCGGACGCGGCATGAGCGAAGCGGCAGTGAAGGTGCTGGCCCGCAACACCCGGCTCAGCGGCCTGGAGCCGCTGGCGATCACGCCCGAGTCGAACTTCATCAACGTCGGCGAGCGGACCAACGTCACCGGCTCGGCGAAGTTCAAGAAGCTGATCCTGGAGAACCGCTACGACGAGGCGGTCGCGGTCGCCCGCCAGCAGGTGGAGAACGGCGCCCAGGTGCTCGACGTCAACATGGACGAGGGCATGCTCGACTCGAAGGCGGCGATGGTCGCCTTCCTCAACCTGATCGCGGCCGAGCCGGACATCGCGCGCGTGCCGGTGATGGTGGACTCCTCGCGCTGGGACGTGATCGAGGCCGGCCTCAAGTGCCTGCAGGGCAAGGGCATCGTCAACTCGATCTCGATGAAGGAAGGCGAGGCCGAATTCCTGCGCCAGGCGCGGCTGGTGCGCCGCTACGGCGCAGCGGTGGTGGTGATGGCCTTCGACGAGGAAGGCCAGGCCGACACCGCCGAACGCAAGGTGGCGATCTGCTCGCGCGCGTTCGGGCTGCTGACCACGCAAGCCGGGTTCCCGCCCGAGGACATCATCTTCGATCCCAACTGCTTCGCCATCGCCACCGGCATCGAGGAGCACGACGACTACGGCGTCGCCTTCATCGAGGCCGCGCGCGAACTGCGCCGGCGGTTCCCGCTTTGCCACGTGTCCGGCGGCGTCTCCAACGTCTCCTTCTCGTTCCGCGGCAACGAGCCGGTGCGCCAGGCGATCCACGTGGTGTTCCTGTACCACGCCATCCGCGCGGGCATGACCATGGGCATCGTCAACGCGGGCGCCCTGCCCCTGTACGACGAGCTGGACCCGGAACTGCGCGAGCGTGTCGAGGACGTGGTGCTCAACCGCCGCAAGGACGCGACCGAGCGTCTGCTGGAGATCGCGGAGCGGTTCAAGGGGAAGAAGGGGGACCGGGGACCGGGGACCGGGGACCGGGATGCGTGGCGGAGCGGGTCGATCGGCGAGCGGTTGACCTACTCGCTGGTGCACGGC
The DNA here is from genome assembly GCF_029763755.1 of Luteimonas sp. 8-5. Classification (GTDB taxonomy): domain Bacteria; phylum Pseudomonadota; class Gammaproteobacteria; order Xanthomonadales; family Xanthomonadaceae; genus Cognatiluteimonas. The sequence continues at coordinate 24,380 of NZ_JARUVM010000036.1, read as the reverse complement.
ATCGACCAGTACGTCGTGGAGGACACCGAGGAGGCGCGCCTGCAGGCGGCGCGGCCGCTGGACGTGATCGAAGGCCCGCTGATGGACGGCATGAACGTGGTCGGCGACCTGTTCGGCGCGGGCAAGATGTTCCTGCCGCAGGTGGTCAAGTCGGCGCGGGTGATGAAGAAGGCCGTGGCCCACCTGCTGCCTTACATCGAGGCCGAGAAGCTGCGTACCGGCGACACCGGCAAGTCCAACGGCAAGATCGTGATGGCCACGGTCAAGGGCGACGTCCACGACATCGGCAAGAACATCGTCGGCGTGGTCCTGGCCTGCAACAACTTCGAGGTGATCGACCTCGGGGTGATGGTGCCGGCGCAGAAGATCCTGGATACGGCCAAGGCCGAGAACGCCGACATGATCGGCGTGTCCGGCCTGATCACGCCGTCGCTGGAGGAAATGGGCCATGTCGCCAGGGAGATGCAGCGCCAGGGCTTCACCATCCCGCTGCTGATCGGCGGCGCCACCACTTCGCGCGCGCATACCGCGCTGAAGATCGACCCCCATTACAAGTCGGCGACGATCTGGGTGAAGGACGCCTCGCGCGCGGTCAACGTGGCCCAGTCCCTGGTCTCGCCCGGGCAGCGCGAAGCCTTCGTCGCTGCCAACGAGTCCGACTACGCCGAGATCCGCGAACGCCACCGCAACAAGGAAGGCGGCAAGCGCCTGGTGTCGCTGCAGCACGCGCGGGCGCAGCGCTTCGACGGCGACTGGGCTGCCTACGTGCCGCCGGAACCCCGGCAGCCCGGCATCACCGTGTTCGACGACTACCCGCTGGGCGAGCTGGTCGACCTGATCGACTGGGGCCCGTTCTTCAACGCCTGGGAACTGGCCGGCCGCTACCCGGCGATCCTCGACGATGACGTCGTGGGACCGCAGGCGCGCGAGCTGTTCGCCGACGCCAGGGCGATGCTGGACAGGATCGTCGCGGAGAAATGGTTGACGGCGAAGGCTGTGATCGGACTGTGGCCGGCCAACAGCGTCGGCGACGACGTGGAGATCGCGGCTGCCGCCGCTCCCACGATGGCGCACTTCCTCCGCCAGCAGGCCGACAAGCCGCCTGAACGTCCCAATCTGTGCCTGGCCGACTTCATCGCGCCGAAGGACAGCGGCGTGCGCGACTGGATCGGGGGCTTCGCGGTCACCGCGGGCCACGGCATCGAACCGCACCTGGAACGTTTCCGCGCCGACCACGACGATTACAACGCGATCCTGCTCAAGGCCCTGGCCGACCGCCTCGCCGAGACCCTGGCCGAACGCATCCACCAGCGCGTGCGCAAGGAGTTCTGGGGTTACGCCGCGGACGAATCGCTGGACGCCGACGCGCTCATCGCCGAGAAGTACCGCGGCATCCGCCCCGCACCCGGCTATCCGGCATGCCCGGAACACAGCGAGAAGGCGACCCTGTTCCGCCTGCTGGACGCGACTGCCAACACCGGCATCACCCTCACCGACCATTTCGCGATGTATCCGGCGGCCGCGGTGTCGGGCTGGTACTTCAGCCATCCGCGCAGCCAGTACTTCGTGGTCGGCAGGCTCTCGAAGGAACAGGCGTCCGACTACGCGCGGCGCAAGGGCATCACCCTGCAGGAAGCCGAGCGGTTGCTGGCTTCCAACCTCGACTACGATCCGGAATAGCTACCAGACCAGGTCGGGCGGCACGTCGTCTTCCGGCGCCGCGTCCGGGTCGACCTTCAGCGCCACGGCCTGCGGGAAGACCTGCTCGGCCTCGGCCAGCAGCTTCGCTTCCAGCAGCAGGTAGCGGCCGTTGACCTGGACCACGCCGAGTTCGCCGGCGTTGAGGGCCTTGAGCTGCGCCTCGTTGACGTGCACGCGCTTGATCTTGCCGCCGTACTCGAAATGGCGCGCGATCTCGGCGGACGGATCGTTCAGCGCCTTGCCCTCGACCAGCCGCGCCAGCCGGGCCTGCGCCTCGCGACGCTGGCGCGCGGCTTCCTGCTTCTTCTTCTCGGCTTCGATCCGTTCGTCTTTTTCCTTCTGCGCACGGATCGCATAGGCCTTGGCCAGGTCGATGTCCTCGCGCGGCCCGCGCGCGGGCGGGCGCTTGCCGCCCTGCTTCGCCGCGGGCTTGCGGCCGGGCGGCTTGCGGTCGGGTTTGCGTTCTGGCTTGGCCGGCGCCTTGAAACCGAGGCCGAGGAGCTGGTCGCGGAGTGAATCGCTCATGTCAGTAATGCGGCGGCGGTGGTTCGCTTGAGGGATCGGCGAAGAAATCGCCGCGAGATTGTTTCAGGTCCTGCAACGCCTGGCGCAGCAGCTCGGCATTGCGCGCGGCTTCCGTGCGCGAGGCGGCCAGCGCATCGCTCAGATCGGCGATGGCCTGCTCCTGGAACGCGAGCCGCGTTTCCAACTCCACCAGCCGTGCTTCCAGCGTCGCCAGGTCCATGTCAGCGCCCCGCGATCGAGCGGCCACGACCGATGCCGTAGTACGCCAGGCCCGCGGCTTCGACTTCGGCCGGGTCGTACAGGTTGCGGCCGTCGAACACCACCGCATCGCCCAGCGCGGACTTCAGCGCGGCGAAATCGGGGCTGCGGAACTGCTTCCACTCGGTGACCACGACCAGGGCGTCGGCGCCCTGCAGCGCATCGGCTGCTGACGCGCACAACTCCAGGTCTTCGCGTGCACCGAAGATTCGGGCCGCTTCGCCTCGGGCTTCGGGGTCGAAGGCGCGCACGCGCGCGCCCGCTTCCCACAGCTGCGCCAGCAACCGCCCGCTCGAGGCCTCGCGCATGTCGTCGGTATCGGGCTTGAACGCCAGGCCCCAGACCGCGAAGGTCTTGCCGCGCACGCCTTCGTCCTCGCCGGTGTCGTAGTGGCGCTGGACGAGCTCGAACAGATGGCCCTTCTGCGCGTCGTTGACCGCCTCGACCGCGCCGAGCAGGCGCGGCTCATACCCGTGGTCGATCGCGGTGCGGGCCAGCGCCTGCACGTCCTTCGGGAAGCAGGAGCCGCCGTAGCCGGCGCCGGGATAGATGAAGTGCCAGCCGATGCGCGGATCCGAGCCGATGCCATGGCGCACCATCTCCACGTCGGCACCGACCCGCTCGGCGATGTTCGCGATCTCGTTCATGAAGCTGATCTTGGTCGCCAGCATCGCGTTGGCGGCGTACTTGGTCAGCTCGGCCGAGCGCACGTCCATCACCACCATCCGCTCGCGGTTGCGGTTGAACGGCGCATAGATGCGGCGCAGCTTTTCCACGGCTTCCGGGTTGTCGGCACCGACCACGATCCGGTCCGGGCGCATGCAGTCTTCCACCGCCGCGCCCTCCTTGAGGAATTCCGGATTGGAGACCACGTCGAAATCGATCTCCACGCCCCGTTCCTGCAGCGTCGTCGCGATCGTGGCGCGGACCTTGTCGGCGGTGCCGACCGGGACCGTCGACTTGTTGACCACCACCGCCGGGCGCTGCAGGTGTTCGCCGATGGTGCGCGCCACGGCAAGCACGTACTGCAGGTCCGCGCTGCCGTCCTCGTCCGGGGGCGTGCCAACGGCGATGAACAGCACTTCGCCATGGTCGATGGCCTGGGCGGCGTCGGTGCCGAAACGCAGGCGGCCTTCGGCATGGTTGGCACGGACCATCGGCTCCAGTCCGGGCTCGTAGATCGGCACCTCGCCGCGGTTGAGCCGCTCGACCTTGCCCGCATCGACGTCGATGCAAAGCACGTCGTGGCCGACTTCGGCCAGGCAGGTGCCGGTGACCAGGCCGACGTAGCCGGTGCCGAAGATGCCGATCCGCATCAGGGCGCCTTGTCGACGATGTCCAGCAGCTCGACCTCGAACACCAGCGTCGAGTTGGGCGGAATCGGGCCGCCGGGGGTGCCGGTCTCGCCGTAGCCGAGCTCCGACGGGATCCAGAACCGGTACTTGCTGCCCACCGGCATCAGCACGATGCCCTCCTGCCAGCCGGGCACCACCTGGGCCAGCGGGAACTCCGCCGCACCGCCGTGCTGGGCCGAATCGTCGAACACGGTGCCGTCCAGCAGCGAGCCCTTGTAGTTGACCCTGACAGTGTCTTCCGCGGTCGGCTTGTCGCCCTTGCCCGGCTCGATCACCAGGTACTGCAAGCCCGAATCGGTGGTCACGACGCCCGGCTTCTTCGCGTTTTCGGCCAGGAACTTCGCGCCCGCCTCCGCGTTGGCGCTGGCATCGGCCATCATCTTCTCGATCTGCCTGGCCTGCAGCTTGCGCTGGAAGCCCTCGCCGATCGCCTGCGCCTGTTCGTCGGTCATCAGCAGCTTCTCGCCGGCGAGCGTGGTCTTGATCGCCTTGACCACGACGTCGATGTCGAGCTCGTCCTTCATCGGCTCGAACTGGCGGCCGAGCGCCATGCCGACCATGTAGCTGTTGCGGTCCTTCTCGGTGGGAAGACCGGGAATCGCATCCGCATCGGCGCTCGCCGCGGCGTCGGCCTTGGCCTCGCCCTTCGGCTCATCGGCCTTGTTGCAACCGGCGAGCAGCGCCAGGGATACCGCCAGCGCGGTCACGGCAAAACGGGGGGACAGTCGCATCGGTTGGCTCCGGAAGGAAAAGGGTCAGGGCTGGATGGAAAGCAGTTCCACGTCGAACACGAGCGTCGCGTCGGGTCCGATCGGACCACCCGGGATTCCCTTGCTGCCATAGCCGAGGTCCGACGGGATCCAGAAGCGGTACTTGCTGCCCACCGGCATCAGGGCCAGGCCTTCGGTCCAGCCGGCCACCACCTGCGACAGCGCGAACGTCGCCGGGCGGCCGCGCGCATAGGAGCTGTCGAACTCGGTACCGTCGAGCAGGGTGCCGCGATAGTTGACCTCGACCGTATCGGTGGCCACCGGACGCGGGCCGTTGCCCTGGCGCAGCACCATGTACTGCAGCCCCGAGCCGGTGGCGTACACGCCCTTGACCAGCCGGTTCTTCGCCATGAACGCCTCGCCGTCGGCCCTGTTCTTCGCCGATGCGGCCGCGGCCAGCGCTTCGGCGCGCGCCTGCATGCGTTCCGCGAACGCTGCACGCAGCGTGTTGGCCTCGGCTTCGCCGAGCAGCGGCGGCGTGCTGGCCAGGATGGTGCGCACGCCCTCGATGAGCATCGGCACTTCGATTTCGTCGGCGATCGTGGACAGCTGGCGACCGACGTCGGCGCCGACCAGGAAGCCCACCTTGTCGCGCGCCACTTCCGGCACCAGCGTGCCTGCCGGCAGCTTGCCGGCGCGCGATGCGATGCGCGCCATCAACGACTGGGCCAGCGCCTGCACTTCGCTCTCGGGCACCAGCGGCTCGCCGCCCTCCAGCGCATTGCGCAACGCGCGCTCGAATGCCTTCAGGTCGACGTCCGGGCCCGCGGCCTCGATCGAACGGCCCACGTCCATGCCGATCATGTAGCTGACCTTGTCGCGCTCGGAGTCGAGCGTGGGCTTCGTCTGGGCCAGTGCGCTGCCGGACAGGCCGACGAGGGCGGCGGCGAACGCGAGCGCGGCGATGCCGCGCGCGAAGAATGTCATTGGTGGAACTCCTGTGTATGCCGGGAAAAACCGGGGCTGGTCCACGGCTATTGTCGCGGCCGGAGGGCAGCCGGGCAACGTCGGCCCGGCGAATTCACGCCGCCTCCGTTCAGCGCCCGGCCGCGAGCGCGTCCTCGATCGCCGCGACCACCGCGGGGTCGTCGGGCGTGGTCTTGCTGGGGAAATCGGCCAGCACCTTGCCGTCCCGGCCGACCAGGTATTTATGGAAATTCCACTTCGGCGCCTGGCCCGTCGCCGCCAGCAGGTCGCGGTAGATCGGCGTGGCTTCGTCGCCGACCACGTGCACCTTCTCGAACATCGGGAACTTCACGCCATAGGTCAGCGTGCAGAACTCCCGGATCTCGTCCTCGTCCTCGAATTCCTGCGAGCGGAAGTCGCCGGACGGGAACCCGAGCACGGCGAACCCCTGCGCCCCGTACTTCGCGTGCAGCGCTTCCAGGGCCTCGAACTGCGGCGTGTAGCCGCACTTGCTGGCGGTGTTGACGATCAGCAGGACCTTGCCGCCGTAGGTCGCCGCCAGGTCGACCGGCTGCTTGCCGGCCAGGGGCCGGTAGCTGTGGTCCAGGAGGCCGCCACCGGCGGCCACGGCCAGCCCCGCCAGGCTCGCCAGGAGCATGCCGAGGAGCCTGGAAGCCGCGCGGGACAAGGGTTTGCGGGGTCGGATCGTGGTCATGGCCCGATTCTAGACCCTATCGCGGCCGTCTATGCCATCAGTTGGGGTCCGGCGCGTTGACTTCGGTCCTGTAGGTGTTATAGTTGCATACAACACCAGTTACCCAAAGCAGGACTTCCAGATGAACCGCAAGCTCCAGCACTCCGTGACGGCCCTGTCGGCGACAGCCGCGGTGTTCGGTCTCCTGCTGCTCGCTGGCGGGCCGCCCCCGATGGCCATGCCGATGCCCGGCGCCGAGGCACTGGTCGCCGTGGAGACCATCGAGGCCTCCCCTGCCGACATGGCCGAGGGCGAGTCCGCCGCGCGCCGCCATCGCCACCAGCGCCGCGCCCGCTCCGGCCTGGCCCTTCCCTACTTCTCGTTCGCGCAGGGACTGCGCACGGTCACCGGGAGCTGAGCCATGAGCCCGATCCAGTGGAACGACAGCGCCCCCATCTATCGCCAGCTCAAGGAGAAAGTGATCGCAATGATGCTCGACGGCGAACTCAAGCCCGGCGATGCCCTGCCTTCGGTGCGCCAGGTGGCCGCCGAATACCAGCTCAACCCCATCACCGTATCGCGCGCCTACCAGGAACTGGCCGACGAGGCGCTGGTGGAAAAGCGCAGGGGACTCGGAATGTACGTGACCGAAGAAGCATCCAGGAAGCTGCTCGCCAGCGAACGCGAACGTTTCCTCACCGAGGAATGGCCGCTGGTCCTCGAACGCATCCGGCGCCTGGGCCTGGGTGTCGACGAACTGCTCAAGCATGCCAATGGAGGCAGCCGATGAACGCCGTCGTCACCGCACGCGGCCTGCGCAAGGCCTACAAGAACAAGGTCGCGCTCGACGGCGCCGACTTCGAGATTCCCGCCGGCCGCATCGTCGGCCTGATCGGGCCCAACGGCGCGGGCAAGACCACCGCGCTCAAGGCGATCCTCGGCCTGGTGCCGTTCGAGGGCCAGCTCGACGTGCTCGGCCGCGATCCACGCACGCAGCGCGACGAGCTGATGAACGACGTCTGCTTCATCGCCGACGTGGCGGTGCTGCCGCGCTGGATCCGGGTCGGCGAAGCGATCGACTTCGTCGCCGGCGTCCATCCGCGCTTCGACCGGGCCCGCTGCCAGCGCTTCCTGGCCAATACCCAGCTCAAGCCGAACATGCGGGTGCGCGAACTGTCCAAGGGCATGATCGTGCAGCTGCACCTGGCGCTGGTGATGGCGATCGACGCGCGCCTGCTGGTGCTGGACGAGCCCACGCTGGGCCTGGACATCCTCTACCGCAAGCAGTTCTACCAGCGCCTGCTGGAGGACTACTTCGACGAGGACAAGACCATCCTCATCACCACCCACCAGGTCGAGGAAGTGGAGCACATCCTGACGGACGTGCTGTTCATCCGCGACGGCCGGATGGTGTTGTCGGCACCGATGGAAGCGATCGGCGAACGCTATGTCGAAGTGCTGGTCGACGGCGCCAGGGCCGAAGCGGCGCGCGCGCTGAAACCGATCGACGAACGCGCCCTGCCTTTCGGCAAGACCGTGATGCTGTTCGACGGCGTGCCCGGCACGCAGCTCGCCGAACTGGGCGAAACCCGCACGCCGGGCCTGGCCGATCTGTTCGTCGCCACGATGAAGGGAACCTACGCATGAACGCCCCCGCGAAAACGATGTCCCATCCCACCCACAAGTTCCAGCTCCTGCTGCGGCGCGAGTTCTGGGAGCACAAGGGCGGCTTCCTCTGGGCACCGCTGGTGGCCGGCGGGATCTTCCTGCTGCTGTCGCTGATGGGCTTCGGCGTCGGCGAGATGGCCGCGCGCCGCGCCACCGGCAATTTCGAGATGGGCGACGGCAGGTTCCAGTTCAACGGCATCGACCTCGAAGCCTTCACCGCGCAGATGGACGCCCACGACCTGTACCGCCTCGGGCAGGGCATCGACCTGAGCATGATGATGGCCTCCACCTGGCCGCTGATCGTGCTCGCGTTCGTCGTCTTCTTCTACTGCCTGGGCGCGCTGTACGACGAGCGCAAGGATCGCAGCGTGCTGTTCTGGAAGTCGCTGCCGCTGTCCGACCGCGAGACCGTGCTGTCCAAGGTCGCCAGTGCGCTGCTCGTCGCCCCGGCGCTCGCGGTCGCCGCCGCCGTGGCCACCATGTTCGGCTTCCTGATGGTGCTCAGCGCGATGGTGCTGCTGCACGGCGGGAATCCGTTCGAGATGGTGTGGGGCCCGGGCAGCCCGCTCAAGGTTACCGGGCAGTTGATCGCGGTGATCCCGGTCTACGCGCTGTGGGCGCTGCCGGCCGCCGGCTGGCTGCTCCTGTGTTCCTCCTGGGCGAAGAGCAAGCCGTTCCTGTGGGCGATCATGATCCCGGTGTTCGCCGGCATCTTCGTCACCTGGTTCGACCTGATGCAGCTGTTCGACCTGGAAGCCGGCTGGTTCTGGAAGAACATCGTCTCGCGCTCGCTGCTGAGCGTGGTGCCGGGCACCTGGTTCGACGTGGTCGACCTCAGCGGGTCGGAGTTCCACGGCCCCGGCCAGCTCGGCGCCCTGACCTCGCTGCGCACCACCTATTCGGTCCTGGCTACGCCACAGTTGTGGGTCGGCGCGGTCGCAGGCGTCGCAATGATCGTCGCCGCGATCCGTCTCCGCCGCTGGCGCGACGAAGGCTGACGGTCCACCGGACATCGACACACGCCTCTACGGGAACCTGACATGAAAATCGCCTCGACCATCATCCTCCCCCTGCTCCTCGCCCTGCCGCTGGCAGCGCAGGCCACCCCGCCGGCCACCGACATCGGCAAGGAAATCAGCCAGGAAATGGCCGAAGCGCGCGTGGAGATGCGCGCCGAGATGGCCAAGGCCCGCGAAGAGCTGCGCACCGGCAACCTCGAACTGGACGACGACAGCCTTCGCTTCTCCGGCAAGGACGACAAGCGCGACAAGCATCGCCGGAGCGAGGCGGTGCCGCCGGCCGAGATCACCCCGCAGGGCGACCTGCTGGTCGACGGCAAGGCCGTCGAGGTCGATGCCCGCCAGCGCGAACTGTTGCTGGCCTATCGCGAGCAGGTGATCGCGATCGCGCTGTCCGGCATCGACATCGGCGAGCGCAGCGCCGAGGTGGCGCTCGACATGATGGACCGCTCCTGGGTCGGCCTCGTGTTCAGCGCGCTGACCGGCGGCCTGGAACGCCGCGTCGAACGCATCGTCAAGCAACAGGTGCAGCCCGCCGTCCTGGCCATCTGCGCCCGCCTGCCGGAGGTGATGGTCGCGCAGCAGCGCCTGGCCTCCACCCTCCCGGCATTCCAGCCCTACGCGAATCTCGAGCAGGCCGACGTCGACAATTGCGAGCGCGACGTCCGCGGCGAATTCGCCTCACTGTGACCGGAGGCCACATGAACACGATCCGCACCACGCTGCTCACCGCGATGCTCGTCGTCCTTCCCCTGGCGGGGGCCTGCAGCAAGCAGGAACCGCCGGCCGAGGCCGCCTCCGCGGCCAGCGAGACCAAGGGCCTGATCGCCAGGACCGTCGAGAGGGAAATCGAGAAGGCGCGCAAGGAACTGACCGAGGGCAACATCTCGATCGGTGGCGACAGCATCAGCATCAAGGTCAACGGCAAGCACTACTCCGGCAAGGAAAACCTGCCGAAGGCGGAAATCACGCCGCAGGGCGAACTCCTGATCGAAGGCAAGCCCGTCGCCACCACGCCGGAGCAGCGTGCGCTGCTGCTCGAGTATCGCGGCCAGGTGATCGGCATTGCCGAAACCGGCATGGTGATCGGTGCCAAGGCCGCCGACATGGCCGGCGCCGCCATCACCGAGTCGCTGGGGGCGATCTTCAGCGGCAACACCGACGCCATCGAGAAGAAGGTCGAGGCCGAGGCCGAGAAGATCAAGTCCGAAGCGATCGAGATCTGCCGCCAGTTGCCGGCGATGCTGGAAACGCAGCAACGGCTTTCTGCCTCGCTGCCCGAGTTCGCGCCCTACGCCAACATGGACCAGTCCGACATCGACGATTGCGTCGAGGACATCGCAGAGGAGTCCTGATGCGCCCGTTGCTGCTCGCCGCCCTGCTCCTCTCCCCGTTTGCCGCGCAGGCACAGGACGCCGCCGCACCGGTTGCCGACTTCCTCTTCCTCGGCAGCTACCACATGGACAATCCGGGGCGCGACGTGCACAACACCCGCGCCGACGACGTGCTGGCGGAAAAGCGCCAGCGCGAGATCGACGAAGTGGTGCGGCTGGTGGAGCGCTACCGCCCCACCCGCGTCATGATCGAGACCGACGCAGGTGCGCAGGCACGCGTCGACGCGGAGTTCGATGCGTCCTGCCACGGCGACCGGCCGCTGGAAGGCGACGAACGCGAGTAGCTCGGCTACCGGATCGCCTGCGACCTCGGCCTGCCCGGCGTTGTCGCCGTGGACTGGAACGACCTGGGCCCGATCGCCGACGAGAGCAGCGTCGACTACCTCGCCGCGATCGAGCGCGCCGGGCAGCAGGAAGAGCGCGCCCGGCACATGGAGATCGGCAAGCGCAATGCAGCGCGCTCGCAGCAGGTGCTGGACAACGGCACCATCGGCGACATGCTGTTGCACCTGAACTCGCCCGGGTGGCTCGAGGCCAACGCCCGCGCCTACTTCCACATCGGCCTTTACGGCACCGCCGACGACCCGGCCGGCGCCAACTGGATGATGCTGTGGTTCGGCCGCAACCAGCGGATCTTCAACAACATCGTGCGCCACACCGAACCCGGCGACCGGGTGCTGGTGATCTATGGCGCCGGCCACGGCAACCTGCTGCGGCAGCTGGCCGAAGACTCCGGGTTCTATCGCGTGCACGATGCGACGCGTTGGCTGGACCCGACCGCTGAACCCTCAACCCTGGATGCCGCCGCGCGTTAGCGCTGCCGGATCCAGCAGCCTGCGCAGTTCCGCCGCGCCCAGCCCGCTGTCCTCCAGCGCGACGTCGAACACCGGCCTGCCTTCCTTGTAGGCCCGCTTGGCGATGGCCGCGGCCTTCTCGTAGCCGATGATCGGATTCAGCGCCGTCACCAGGATCGGGTTGCGGCCGAGCGCGACGGCCACGTGGTCGGCGCGGACCTTCAGGCCCGCGATCGTGGTATCGGCCAGCAGGCGCATCACGTTCGACAGCATGCCGATCGAATCCAGGAGGTTGCTGGCGATCAGCGGCAGCATCACGTTGAGCTGGAAGTTGCCGCTCGCACCGGCCACGGTGATCGCCGCGTGGTGGCCCATCACCTGCGCGCAGACCATGCAGGTCGCTTCCGGGATCACCGGATTGACCTTGCCCGGCATGATCGAAGAGCCGGGCTGCAGTGCCGGCAGTTCGATCTCGCCCAGGCCCGCCAGCGGGCCGGAGTTCATCCAGCGAAGATCGTTGGCGATCTTCATCAGCGCAACCGCCAGCGCATTGAGTTGCCCGGACAATTCCACCGCGTCGTCCTGCGACGCCAGTCCCTCGAACTTGTCGATCGCCGATTCGAAGCGCGTTTTCGTCGATGCTCCCAGCGCCCTGGCCATGGCCTTTCCGAAACGCGGGTCTGCATTGATGCCGGTGCCGATCGCGGTGCCGCCGATGGGCAGGCGCCGCAGCCGCTTCAGGCAGTCCTCCAGGCGCTCCTGCGCGGAAACCAGTTGCGCCGCCCAGGCGCCGAACTCCTGGCCGAAGGTCAGCGGCATCGCGTCCATCAGGTGGGTGCGGCCGGTCTTGGCGAGGCGGCTGAAGGTGCGGCCGCGCCTGTTGATGGTGCTGCGCAGGTGCTTGAGCGCCGGCAACAGGTCTTCGACCACCGCCAGTTGCGCCGATACGCGGATCGCGGTGGGAATGACGTCGTTCGAACTCTGGCCGAGGTTGACGTCGTCGTTCGGGTGGACCCGGACGCGCCCGGAGCGCGATGCCAGGCTGGCGATCACCTCGTTGGCGTTCATGTTGCTCGAGGTGCCCGAGCCGGTCTGGTAGATGTCGATCGGGAAATGCGCGTCGTGGTCGCCGGCCGCCACTTCCAGCGCCGCCTTGCGGATCGCCGCGGCGCGCGTGGCCGGCAGCAGGCCCAGGTTGCCGTTGACCTCGGCCGCCGCGGCCTTCACCAGGCCCAGGGCGCGGATGAACCCGCGCGGCATCGGCCGTCCCGAGACCGGGAAGTTCTGCACCGCGCGCTGGGTCTGCGCGCCCCAGAGCGCATCGGCGGGCACTTCGAGCTCGCCCATGCTGTCGTGTTCGATGCGGAAACCGCCCTTGCGCCCGGCCATTCGTGGAGTCCTTCGTGTGCGACGGCCCGAGGATACCGCCGCCAGCGTTTAGAATTGATGGCCCACCGACGCCGGCCCCGACCATGCCAGACGCCCAGCTCCTCGCCCTGTCCCCCCTGGACGGCCGCTACGCCTCCAAGGTCGACGCATTGCGGCCCGTGTTCTCCGAGTTCGGGCTGATCCACGCGCGTGTCCGGGTGGAAGTGGAATGGCTGCTGGCGCTGGCCGCGGAACCGGCCATCACCGAGCTGGCGCCGTTCCCGGCCGCCGCCGCCGCGCGCCTGCGCGCGCTGGCCACCGGCTTCTCCACCGCCGATGCCGCCCGGGTCAAGGAAATCGAGCGCACCACGAACCACGACGTGAAGGCGGTCGAGTACTTCATCAAGGAGCGGCTGAAGGACGACGCCGACCTCGGTCCCGCGCTGGAGTTCGTGCATTTCGCCTGCACCAGCGAGGACATCAACAACCTGTCGTATTCGCTGATGCTGGCACAGGGGCGCGACGCGGTGATGCTGCCCGCCCTCGACGAGGTCATCGGCAAGCTGCGCGCGATGGCGCACGAGCACGCCGCGCTGCCGATGCTGTCGCGTACGCACGGCCAGACCGCGTCGCCGACCACCCTGGGCAAGGAACTGGCCAACGTCGTCGCACGCCTGGCGCGCCAGCGCGAAGTGCTCGCGGGCCTGCCGATGCCGGGCAAGGCCAACGGCGCGGTCGGCAACTACAACGCGCACCTGGCCGCGTACCCGGAAGTCGACTGGCCCGCGTTCTCGCGCCGCCTGGTCGAGTCGCTGGGCCTGGCCTGGCAGCCCTACACCACCCAGATCGAACCGCACGACGGCATCGCCGAGCTGTGCGATGCGATGAAGCGCATCGACACCATCCTGCTCGACCTGTGCCGCGACACCTGGGGCTACATCTCGCTGGGCTACTTCCGCCAGGCGGTGAAGGCCGGCGAAGTCGGCAGCTCGACCATGCCGCACAAGGTCAACCCGATCGACTTCGAGAACGCCGAGGGCAATTTCGGCATCGCCAATGCGCTGTTCGAGCACTTCGCCGCCAAGCTGCCGGTCAGCCGCTGGCAGCGCGATCTCACCGACTCGACCGTGTTGCGCGCGCTGGGCACCGCGTTCGGGCATGCGCTGATCGGTTTCGACGCGCTGCTGCGCGGGCTGGGCAAGCTCACCGTCAACCCGCAACGCATTGCCGCCGACCTCGACGCCAGCTGGGAAGTACTGGCCGAAGCGGTGCAGACGGTGATGCGCCGCCACGGGTTGCCCAACCCGTACGAACAGCTCAAGGCGCTCACCCGCGGCCAGGGCATCAACGCAGGGTCGATGCGCGCCTTCATCGAAGGCCTCGAGCTGCCCTCCGATGCGAAGCAGCGCCTGCTGGAGATGACCCCGGGCAGCTACACCGGCCTCGCCGAACGCCTGGCCACGGACATCTAGGAACGCGGCGATGGCCAAGGGCAAAGCCAGGACGGGCGCGAAACCGATCGAGGTCGACGGCAGCCACCTGCCGCCGCTGGGCATGCCGCCGGAAGAATTCCTGCGCGACTACTGGCAGAAACGGCCGCTCCTGGTCCGCAACGCGTTTGCCGGTTTCACGTCGCCAATCAGCCCGGAGGACCTCGCCGGCCTGGCCTGCGAGGAACTGGCCCTGTCGCGCATCGTCGCCCACGACCGCGCCGGCGACCGCTGGCAGTTGCGCCACGGCCCGTTCCCCGAGGCACTGTTCCCGACCCTGCCAAACCACGACTGGACCCTGCTGGTCCAGGACGTGGACAAATGGGACGCCGATGTCGCCGCGCTGCTGCCGGCCTTCGGTTTCCTGCCGCGCTGGCGCATCGACGACATCATGGTGTCCTTCGCCGCGCCCGGCGGATCGGTCGGCGCGCACGTCGACCAGTACGACGTCTTCCTGCTCCAGGGCCAGGGCCATCGCCGCTGGCAGATCGACACCTCGCCCAATCCGCCGGTGCACTACCGCCTGGATACCGAGCTGAAGCTGCTGCAGCGTTTCACTCCCGACCACGAGTGGGTGCTGGGACCGGGCGACATGCTGTACCTGCCGCCGGGCGTGCCGCACCACGGCGTCGCCGAAGACGCCTGCCTGACCCTTTCGATCGGCATGCGCGCGCCGTCGGCTGCCGAACTGCTCGGCGACTTCGTCGACACCCTGGCCGCGGAAGCCGACGAGGGCCTGCGCTACCGCGATCCGGACCTGGCCGTTCCTGCGGACCCGAACGAGATCGACGCCGCCGCGATGCAGCGGGTGGTCGAGGCATTGAACGTGCTGCGGATGAACGATCCGGCACGGCTGGGCGACTGGTTCGGCCGCTTCATCACTACCTATCGCAGCCCGGGCACGATCGCGCCGGGGCCGGTGGTGCCGCGGATCGAGGCCGAATGGCAACTCGAGCACGGCCACGCCTGGTCGCGGCATCCGCTCAGCCGCATGGCCTGGCGACGCCACGGCCGCGGCGCCCGGCTGTTCGCCAACGGCGAAGCCTTCGAATTGCCTGTTGCCGATGCCAGGCGCCTGGCATCTGCCGAAAGCCTGGACGGGGCCACCTACGCCGGCCTTTCGCAGGCCGGCCGCGACGCTGCCTTCGCCCTGTACGAAGCGGGCCACTACCAGGTGGCCACGGACGAAGAGGAATGAGCGCGATCGCGCCATTCCGGGTGCAGGCGGCGGATTACCCGCGCGCCATGGCCGAACTGCACGCGATCCGCGAAGCGGTCTTCGTGCACGAACAGCACGTGCCGCCCCAGCTGGAGCGCGACGCGCTGGACCCGTCCTGCCTGCACGTCATCGCGCGCACGCTGTCGGGCGAGGCCATCGGCACCGGGCGGCTGGTGCCGCCGTCCGCCGGCCAGCCGGCCCGGATCGGACGCATGGCAGTGCTGTCGCACTGGCGCGGCCGTGGTGTCGGCGCGGCGCTACTGTTGACCCTGGTACGCCTGGCCAGGCAGCGTGGCTGGTACGAGATCACGCTCAACGCCCAGGTCGGCGCCCTGGACTTCTATCTGCAGCATGGCTTCGTCCCGCGCGGGCCGCGCTTCCATGAAGCGGGCATCGAACACCAGGCCATGCACAGGATCCTGGCCGGGCCCACTCCGGTTTCCACCCAGGGCGACGCGGTGGCCACCAGCGCCGCCGTCATCCAGGCTGCCAGGCGTGGCCTGTGCCTGTTCCTGCACGAACTGGACCCGGGACTGTTCAACGCGCCCGCGGTGATCGATGCGATGCGCCGCTTCGCCACCGCCGGCGTCGGCGGCCAGGCCCGGATACTGCTGCAGGTCGCCCAGCCGCCGCAAAAACCGCAGGCGCCCCTGCTGGCCCTGGCCCAGCGCATGCCCACCGTGTTCGTTTTCCGCGAAGTGGCCGATGCGGTCGATCGCGACTATCCATCGGCCTTCCTCGCCAACGACAGCGGCGGCTACTACTTCCGCCGGCTCGCCCGCAGCATCGAGGGTGAAGCCGACCTGAACGCTCCCGGCCGCGCGCGCCAGCTGCGCGCCACCTTCGACAATGCGTGGGAGCGCTCGCGGCCCGTCACCGAATACAGGGCGCTGGGAATCTAGAACGCTCCGGTCCACCGCGTGGTGGTGCAGTGCGGCAATACCTCCGGCTATAATTGACGGCCTTGCCTGCTGCTGCCATTTCCTCCCCCAATCGAGCTTCCAACCAAGAAGTGGACAACCTCCTGAAGCAGTTCGCCCAGTCCTCGCAACTCGGCGCCAATGCCGACTACATCGAGGGGCTCTACGAGCAGTATCTGGTCTCGCCCGACAGCGTCGGGCCGAAATGGAGGGCCTATTTCGACGCCTTCAAGGGCCGCGAGGCCGGCGACGTGCCGCACTCGGCCATCGCCGAAGCCGTGGCCCGGGCCGGGCGCGAAGCCGCCCGCGGCGTGGTGCAGGCAGCCGGAGCGGGCGACCCGCGCGAGCGTGGCGTCGGCAAGCTCGTCACCGCCTACCGTTCCCGCGGCCACCTGGGCGCCAACCTCGATCCGCTGGGCATGTCGCCCAAGCCCGATGCGCCCGACCTGACCCTGGGCTTCCACCGCCTCTCCGAGGGCGACCTGGGCAGCGAATTCACCACCGGCGGCGTTGCCGGCCGCGAGCGGATGAAGCTGGCCGACTTGGTGGAGGTGCTCAAGGCCACCTACACCGGCAGCATCGGCGCCGAGTTCATGCACATCGCCGACGCCGAGCAGCGCCGCTGGATGTACGAGCGCCTCGAGGCGGCTGCCGGCAAATACGGCCCGGACAGGGAAGCGAAGCTGCGGATCCTGGAGCGGCTCACCGCCGCCGAGGGCCTGGAGCGTTACCTGCACACCAAGTACGTCGGCCAGAAGCGCTTCTCGCTCGAGGGCGGCGACAGCCTGATCCCGCTGCTGGACGTGATGCTGCGCCGCGCCGGCGCGCAGGGCGTCAAGGATGCGGTGCTGGGCATGGCCCACCGCGGCCGCCTCAACGTCCTGGTCAACACCCTGGGCAAGCCGCCGCGCAAGTTGTTCGACGAGTTCGAAGGCAAGTTCGACCACCCCGGCGACCGCCCCCACACCGGCGACGTGAAGTACCACATGGGCTTCAGCGCCAACATCGCCACCCCGGGCGGCCCGATGCACCTGGCGCTGGCGTTCAACCCCTCGCACCTGGAGATCGTCGACCCCGTGGTCGCCGGCAGCGTGCGCTCGCGCCAGCAGCGCCGCGGCGACCGCGAGCGCAAGCAGGTGCTGCCGGTGCTGATCCACGGCGACGCCGCGTTCGCCGGCCAGGGCGTGGTGATGGAACTGTTCCAGATGTCGCAGGCCCGCGGCTTCCGCGTCGGCGGCACCGTGCACATCGTGGTCAACAACCAGGTCGGCTTCACCACCAGCGCCGCGGAAGACGCGCGTTCGACGCTGTACTGCACGGACGTGGCCAAGATGGTCGGCGCCCCGGTGCTGCACGTGAACGGCGACGATCCCGAGGCGGTGGCGTTCTGCGCGGAGCTCGCGTTCGACTTCCGCCAGCGCTTCTCCAAGGACGTGGTCATCGACCTGGTCTGCTACCGCCGCCACGGCCACAACGAGGCGGACGAGCCGGCCGCGACCCAGCCGCTGATGTACAAGACCATCCGCGCGCACAAGACCACCCGCGAACTGTACGGCGACCGGCTGGTGGCCGAAGGCGTGCTCGACGCGGCGGCGGTCAAGGCGATGATGGATGCGTACCGCGACAAGCTCGACGCCGGCGTGGTCGCCACCGAGATCGCCGACACCGGCCCGGACACACTGGCCATCGACTGGTCGCCGTTCCTCAAGGGCAGGATCGCCGATCCGGTCGACACCAAGGTCGCGCGCAAGAAGCTCGACGCGCTCGCCAGGGCGATCAACGCCATCCCGGACAACGTCAAGCTGCATCCGCGGGTGGCCAAGATCTACGACGACCGGCGCAAGATGGCCGCCGGCGAACAGGCAGGCGACTGGGGTTTTGCCGAGAACCTGGCCTACGCGACCCTGCTCGACGAAGGCTACAAGCTGCGCCTGGTCGGCCAGGACTCCGGCCGCGGCACCTTCTTCCACCGCCACGCGATCCTGCACGACCAGGCCACGGACGATTACTACGTGCCGCTGCGCGAACTGGCGTCGGGCAGCCCGGAGGACGTGACCATCATCGACTCGCTGCTCAGCGAGGAAGCGGTGATGGCGTTCGAGTACGGCTACGCCACCGCCGACCCGATGACCCTGGACATCTGGGAAGCGCAGTTCGGCGACTTCGCCAACGGTGCCCAGGTCGTGATCGACCAGTTCCTGTCCTCGGGCGAGGCCAAGTGGAACCGGCTGTGCGGGCTGGCGCTGTTCCTGCCGCACGGCTACGAAGGCCAGGGCCCCGAGCACAGTTCGGCGCGCCTGGAGCGCTTCCTGCAGCTGTGCGCGCTGGACAACATGATCGTGTGCGCACCGACCACCCCGGCGCAGGATTTCCACATGATCCGCCGGCAGATGCGCATGTCCACCCGCAAGCCGCTGGTGGTGATGACGCCCAAGTCGCTGCTGCGCCACAAGCTCGCGGTCTCGAGCCTGGACGAGCTGGCGAAGGGCCGCTTCCAGGAGCTGATCCCGGACACGACCGCCACGGCGAAGAAGGTCCGGCGCGTGGTCGTGTGCGCCGGCAAGGTGTACTACGACCTGCTCGAGGAAGTGCAGAAGCAGGAGATCAAGGACGTCGCCCTGGTCCGCGTGGAGCAGCTGTACCCGTTCCCGCGCGAGCAGCTGGTCGCCGAACTCAAGCGCCACGGGTCCGCGAAGGAAGTGATGTGGTGCCAGGAAGAGCCCATGAACCAGGGCGCCTGGTACCAGATCCAGCACCACCTGCGCGCCTGCCTGCAGCAGGGGCAGGTCCTGGATTACGCTGGTCGCGCCCGCTCGCCCTCGCCGGCGGCCGGGCACATGGACGAGCACCTGGCCGAGCAGGCCCAGCTCGTCGCCGACGCGCTCGTCAACCCGATCGACGGCGACCACGTCGCAGAATGATGCCCACCACCATCGCCCGCCACCATCCAACCGTTTCGCAGGACGCCCGCCATGGCCACTGAAGTCAAAGTCCCGGTTCTCCCCGAGTCGGTCTCCGATGCCACCATCGCCACCTGGAACAAGAAGGTCGGCGACAGCGTCGCCCGCGACGAGAACCTGGTCGACCTGGAAACCGACAAGGTCGTGCTCGAGGTGCCCTCCCCGGTCGACGGCGTGATCAAGGAGATCCGCTTCGAGTCCGGCGCCACGGTGACCAGCCAGCAGGTGCTGGCGGTGATCGAGGAAGGCGCGGCCGCCGCGCCGAAGGCCGAGCCCGCCAAGGCCGAGGCGCCCAAGGCCGAGGCACCGAAGAAGGCCGAAGCCCCGGCCAAGGCAGCAGCCCCGGCTCCGGCGAAGGCCGCTAGCGGCAACGACCAGCTTCCGCCCGGCGCGCGTTTCGCCGCCGAGACCTCGGGCGTGGACGCCTCGCAGGTCGAGGGCACCGGCCGCCGCGGCGCGGTGACCAAGGAGGACATCGTCAATTTCGCCGCCGGCCGCACCAGCGGCGTGGGCGGCGGCGCACGCCCGGAAGAGCGCGTGCCGATGACCCGCATCCGCAAGCGCATCGCCGAGCGCCTGATGCAGTCCAAGGAATCGATCGCGATGCTGACCTCGTTCAACGAGGTCAACCTGGGCAAGGTCATGGCCATGCGCAAGGAGCTCGGCGAGCAGTTCCAGAAGGAGCACGGCATCAAGCTCGGCTTCATGAGCTTCTTCGCCAAGGCCGCCGCCAACGCGCTGCAGAAGTACCCGGTGATCAACGCGTCCGTCGACGCCGACGACATCATCTACCACGGTTATGCCGACATCTCGATCGCGGTGTCGACCGACCGCGGCCTGGTGACCCCCGTGCTGCGCAACGTCGAGCGCATGTCGTTCGCCGACGTCGAGCGCAACATCGCCGACTTCGCGACCGCTGCGCGCGACAACAAGCTGAAGCTCGAGGACCTGCAGGGCGGCACGTTCACCATCACCAACGGCGGCACCTTCGGCTCGCTGATGTCGACCCCGATCGTCAACCCGCCGCAGTCCGCGATCCTTGGCATGCACACCATCAAGGAGCGCGCCGTCGTCGAGAACGGACAGGTCGTCGCCGCGCCGATGATGTACATCGCCCTGAGCTACGACCACCGCATCATCGACGGCAAGGACGCGGTGCTGTTCCTGGTGGACATCAAGAACCAGCTCGAGAACCCGCATCGCATGCTGCTTGGGATGTAGCGGGAATGAGGGGAATGAAGGGAACAGGGAATGGAGAGTCCCTCCTTCCATGGTTTCCAGGCCCCCTCCATTCCCTATTCCCTATTCCCCTCATTCCCTGTGAGCAAATGAAATGAGCGAACAATTCGACGTCGTCGTCATCGGTGCCGGCCCCGCCGGCTACCACGCCGCGATCCGCGCCGCGCAATTGGGCATGAAGGTCGCCTGCATCGACGCCGCCCTGGGCAAGGACGGCAAGCCGGCGCTGGGCGGCACCTGCCTGCGCGTGGGCTGCATCCCGTCCAAGGCGCTGCTCGATTCCTCGCGCCAGTACTGGAACATGGGCCACATCTTCGGCGAGCACGGCATCAGCTTCGACAAGCCGAAGATCGACGTGGCGACCATGATCGGCCGCAAGGACAAGATCGTTAAGCAGTTCACCGGCGGCATCGCGGCGCTGTTCAAGGCCAACAAGGTGACCCCGTACTACGGCTTCGGCGTGCTGCACGCCGGCAACGTGGTGAAGGTGAAGCAGCACGATGGTTCCGAGGTGGAGCTCAAGGGCACCAACGTCATCATCGCCGCCGGCTCGGACTCGATCGAACTGCCGTTCGCGAAGTTCGGCGAGCACATCATCGACAACGTCGGCGCGCTCGACCTGGAGAAGGTGCCGAAGCGCCTGGGCGTGATCGGCGCCGGCGTGATCGGCCTGGAACTGGGCAGCGTGTGGAACCGCCTGGGCAGCCAGGTCACGATCCTGGAGGCGCTGCCGAACTTCCTGGCCGCCGCCGACGGCGAAGCGGCGAAGGTGTCCGCGCGCGAGTTCAAGAAGCAGGGCCTGGACATCCGCCTCGGCGCCAAGGTGAGCAAGACCGAGGTGAAGAAGGACGGCGTGCACGTGACCTACTCCGACGACAAGGGCGAACAGTCCATCGTCGTCGACAAGCTGCTGGTCTGCGTCGGCCGCCGCGCGGCCACGAAGGGCCTGCTGGCCGAGGGTACCGGCGTGAAGCTGGACCAGCGCGGCATGGTCGAGGTCGACGAGCACTGCCACACCGGCGTCGACGGCGTGTGGGCCATCGGCGACTGCGTGCGCGGCCCGATGCTCGCGCACAAGGGCTTCGAGGAAGGCATCGCGGTGGCCGAGCTGATCGCCGGCCTGCCCGGCCACGTCAACTTCGAAACCATCCCCAACGTGATCTACACCGAGCCGGAAATCGCCTGGGTCGGCAAGACCGAAGAGCAGCTCAAGGCCAACGGCACCCCGTACAAGGCCGGCAGCTTCCCGTTCGCGGCCGTGGGCCGCGCGGTGGCGATGGCCGAGCCCATCGGTTTCGTGAAGGTGCTGGCGCACGCCGAGACCGACCGCGTACTGGGCATGCACCTGGTCGGCCCGAATGTCTCCGAGCTGGTGCACGAAGGCGTGCTGGCGATGGAGTTCAAGGGCTCGGCCGACGACCTGGCGCGCATCTGCCACGCGCACCCGTCGCTGTCCGAAGCCGTGCACGACGCGGCCATGGCCGTGCACAAGCGGGCGATCCACAAGGCCAACTGAGTTGGCCTCGCTGCGTTCGGTCTGCGTCTACTGCGGCTCCAACGCCGGCTCGCGGCCGGCGTACGCCGAGCGCGCGGCGCATCTGGGCGCCCGCCTGGCGCGCGAAGGCCTGGCGCTGGTCTACGGCGGCGGCAACGTCGGCCTGATGGGCATCGTCGCCGACGCTGCGCTGGCTGCCGGCGGCGAGGTGGTCGGCGTCATCCCCGAGCAGTTGGTCAACTGGGAAGTCGCGCATCGCGGCGTCACCCGGCTCGAGGTCGTGGCCAACATGCACGAGCGCAAGGCGCGCATGTTCGACCTGTCCGATGCCTTCGTCGCCCTGCCCGGCGGCTTCGGCACGCTGGACGAAATGTTCGAGATGCTGACCTGGCGCCAGCTCGGCCTGGGCGACAAGCCCTGCGCCTTCCTCGACGTCGACGACTTCTACGACCCGCTGCTGGCGATGATGGACCGCATGGTCGCCGAACGCTTCCTGCATTCGGAGCAGCGCAAGGACCTGTGGCACGGCGACGACGTCGATGCGCTGTTCGAATGGATGCGCGGCTACGTGCCGGCGCATGCGGACAAATGGCTCGACGAGAAGCGCCGCAAGGACCTGCGCTGAGGTGACCGGAATGACCGCCATCCCCGCCGCCTTTCCCGCATTCCGCATCCACGACGACGACGCCGGCTACCGCAGCGGCATCGAGCAGGTATCGCTGGACGACCTCTCGCCGGGCGAAGTCGTCATCGAGGCCGCCTGGTCCTCGGTGAATTTCAAGGACGCACTGGCCGGTACCGGCAAGGGCCGGATCCTGCGCCGCTTCCCGCTGGTCGGCGGCATCGACGTGGCAGGCCACGTGGTCGCGTCGACCGACAAGGCCTTCCGCGAGGGTGATCCGGTGCTGGTCACCGGCTGCGGCCTGAGCGAGACCCGCGACGGCGGATATTCGAAGTTCGCCCGCCTGGAATCGCGCTGGACGATCCCGCTGCCGGCCGGGCTGGACCTGCGCGAATCCATGATCCTGGGCACCGCCGGCTTCACCGCCGCACTCGCCCTGCTGCGCATGCTCGACAACCGCCAGGTGCCGGAGATGGGCCCGTTGTGCGTCACCGGCGCCACCGGCGGCGTGGGCTCGCTGGCGGTGGACATCTTCAGCCGCGCGGGCTTCGAAGTTCACGCGATCAGCGGCAAGGCCGACCAGCACGACTACCTGCGTTCGATCGGCGCCAGCCAAGTGCACGGGCGCGACGCGCTGGCGACCACCCGGCCGATGGAATCGGCGCGATTCGGCGGTGGCCTGGACAATGTCGGCGGGCCGATGCTCGCCAGCCTGCTGGCCCAGACCGCGCCTTACGGCAACGTCGCCAGCGCCGGCCTGGCGGCATCGCCGGAACTGCACACCACGGTCATGCCCGGCATCATCCGCGGCGTTTCGCTATTGGGCGTGGCGTCGGCCGGAACCGCGCGCGATATTCGTGAACAGGTCTGGAGCCGCCTGGCCACGGACTGGAAACCCCGCCACCTGGACGCCATCTGCACGCGGGAGACGACGCTGGCCGAGCTTCCGCGGGTGTTCGAAAGCATGCTGGCCGGCGGCTCCCTCGGGCGCACGGTCGTGCGCCTGTGAAACCGGCGCCCTGACAGCCCCGCCGCTACAGGTTTGCGGTGGCCTCCGGGTACCTTACAATCGCGGTCGCAACCCCTGGGGAACACAAGAGCATGGCCCGCATCCTGATCGTCGACGATTCGCCTTCGCAGCTGATGGGCATCCGCCGCATCGTGGAGAAGCTCGGCCACGAGGCGCTGACCGCCGAGGATGGTGCCGCCGGCGTCGAGGCCGCCAAGCGCGAGCTGCCCGACCTGATCCTCATGGACGTGGTGATGCCGAACCTCAACGGCTTCCAGGCCACGCGCTCGATCTCGCGCGAACCGACCACCAAGCACATCCCGGTGATCCTGGTGACGACCAAGGACCAGGAAACCGATCGCATGTGGGGCATGCGCCAGGGCGCCCGCGCCTACCTGACCAAGCCCTTCAGCGAGGAAGAGCTGTCGGAAGTGATCGCCAGCAACCTCGGTGGCGGCGACCCGGGTCCCTCCGCCGCCTAGGCGCGGCGCCAGTCGTCGCCGAAGGCATCGCGCAACTTCGCATAGGCCTCGCGCTCGGCTTCGCCGTGCGCCTTCGGCGCCAGCACTTCCAGCTCCACGATCTGGTCGCCCGCCGGCGTGCCCGGCAGGCCGCGGCCGCGCAGGCGCAGCTTGCGCCCGGCTTCCGAATCGGCCGGGATCTTCAGTTCCACCGGCCCGCCCAGCGTCGGCACGCTGACCGTGGCGCCCAGCGCGGCCTCCCACGGCGCCACCGGCAGCACGTAGATGATGTTGCGGCCGTCGACCTCGAATTGCGGATGGGCGGCGTATTCGATCTCCAGCAGCAGGTCGCCGCCATGGCTGCCCTGCCTGGCCAGGCGGATCGCCTGGCCCGGGCGCACGCCCTTGGGCACACGCACCTCGAGGGTCTTGCCGTTGACGCCGATGCGCACGCTGTCGCCGCGGTAGACCGCCTCCAGCGGCACCGCCAGGCGCGCGCGGCTGTCGCCGCGG
>NZ_JARUVM010000035.1 GCF_029763755.1 Luteimonas sp. 8-5 | reverse complement strand
GAGGACGCGGCGTCGGGCGCGGCCAATGCCACCCTGGCCGCGTGGCTGGCCGAGCGCGACGCGCTGCCGGGCGATGGCGGCTTCTACCGCATCAGCCAGGGCCGCGAGGTCGGCCACGACGCGATCATCGAGCTCACGGTGGATGCGGCCGGCGATGTGTGGTCGGGCGGGCGCGCCTGCACCGTGGTCCGCGGGCAGCTCGACTGGTAATCGCGGCTTCCGCCACTCCTGCGCAAGTTCTTACGAAGCGAGATCCGCCTCGACCGTGATCGGCACCGCGCTGAGCGCGCGCGATACGGGGCAATGCTTGCCGGCGTCGTCGGCGATGGCGCGGAAGCCGGCCGCGTCCAGGCCCGGGACGACGCCCTTCACCTTGAGCCGGATCGCCGACAGCGACGGACCGCCTTCCATCGACAGGTCGACCTCGGCACGGGTATCGAGCGACGCCGGCGGATGCCCCGCCTCGGACAGCTTGGCCGAAAGCGCCATCGTGAAGCAGCCGGCATGCGCGGCGGCGATGAGTTCCTCCGGGTTGACGCCCTTGCGGTCGCCGAAGCGGGTGTTGAAACCGTAGGGCGTGCCGGACATCAAGCCGCTCTGGGGCGTGTCGAGCCTGCCCTGGCCCGTCTTGAGGTCGCCTTCCCAATGCGCGGTGGCGTGGCGGGAAATACCCATGGCGTCGACTCCTGGTTTCGATGGGGGAACGCCCAGCCTACGCCTTCGCCCGTTGCCGCCGCGTTGCGGCTTGACCCCCGCAGGCGCCTGCGGGAGGCTTGTCGACCCGTGGACGTGGAGCCAGCCTCATGTCGTACACGACCCAGCAGATCCGCAACGTGGCCCTCGCAGGCCACCCAGGCGCCGGCAAGACCATCCTGTTCGAAGCCCTGCTGCATGCCGGCGGCGCCCTCCAGTCGGCAGGCAGCATCGAACGCGGCAGCACCGTTTCCGACCACGATCCGATCGAGAAGGAACGCGGGCATTCCATCGACGCGGCGATCGCCAGCGTCGACTACACGACCGCCGACAGGGAATCCGTGCACCTCAACCTGATCGATACGCCCGGGTATCCCGATTTCCGCGGCCCCACCCTGTCGGCACTGGCCGCGGTGGAAACCGTGGCGATCGTGGTGGATGCCGACAGCGGCATCGGCTACGGCACGCGGCGGATGATGGAACACGCCAAGGCGCGCAACCTGTGCCGGATCGTGGTCGTGAACCGGATCGACCACGAAGGCGCCGATGCGGCGCAACTGCTGGAAACCTTGCGCGAGACCTTCGGCCCGGAGGTCCTGCCGCTGAACCTGCCCGCCGACGGCGGCAAGCGCGTGGTCGACTGCTTCGGTGCCGGTGCGGCGGCCTCCAGCGAGGACACCGATGCCGGCCCCGTCGCCGAGTGGCATCGCCGGATCATCGACCAGGTGGTCGAGGTCAACGAAACCGTCATGGACCACTTCCTGGACCTGGGCGAAGACGGGCTCTCGGGCCAGGAACTGCACGATGCCTTCGAGCAGTGCCTGCGCGAGGGCCACCTGGTCCCGGTGTGCTTCACCTCGGCCCGCAGCGGCATCGGCGTAA
>NZ_JARUVM010000034.1 GCF_029763755.1 Luteimonas sp. 8-5 | reverse complement strand
GATGCCTTCGAGCAGTGCCTGCGCGAGGGCCACCTGGTCCCGGTGTGCTTCACCTCGGCCCGCAGCGGCATCGGCGTAAGGGAACTGCTGGACATCGCCGGCCGGCTGCTGCCCGATCCGGGCGAAGGCAACCCGCCCCCCTTCCTCAAGGGCACGGGCGATGCGGCCACCCGCGTCGAGTCGAAGCCGGATCCGTCGGCGCACGTGATCGCCAACGTGTTCCGCATCGCCAACGACCCGTTCGTCGGCAAGATGGGCGTGTTCCGGGTCCACCAGGGGACGGTGCGCCGGGAGTCACAGCTGGTCGTCGGCGACGGCCGCAAGCCGTTCAAGGTCGCGCACCTGTTCCGGCTGCAGGGCAAGGATCACGTCGAGGTCGACCAGGCCATTCCCGGCGACATCGCCGCCGTGGCCAAGGTCGACGACCTGCACTTCGACGCAGTGCTGCACGACAGCCACGAGGAGGACCACATCCACCTGGCGCCGCTGGCCTTTCCCAAGCCGATGTTCGGGCTGGCCGTGGAAGCGGCCAGCAAGGGCCAAGAGCAGAAGCTGGCGACCGCCCTGCACAAGCTCTCCGAGGAGGATCCGGCGTTCGCGGTCGAGCACAACGCCGAGCTCAACGAGACCGTGTTGCGCGGCCTGTCCGACCTCCACTTGCGGGTCATGTTGCGAAGGCTGAAAGACAGATACGGCGTCGAGGTCAAAACCCGGCCACCGCGCATCGCCTATCGCGAGACCATCTCCGGCAAGGCCGAGGGCCACCACCGCCACAAGAAGCAGACCGGCGGCGCCGGCCAGTTCGGCGAGGTGTTCCTGCGCATCGAACCATTGCCGCGCGGCGCAGGCTTCGAGTTCGCCGACGAGGTCAAGGGCGGCACCATCCCGGGCCAGTTCATCCCCGCCGTGGAGAAGGGCGTGCGCCAGGTCATGGCCGGTGGCGCCGTCGCCGGATACCCGCTGCAGGACGTCCGCGTGACCGTCTACGACGGCAAGTACCACAGCGTCGACAGCAAGGAGGTCGCGTTCGTCGCGGCCGGGAAAAAAGCCTTCCTGGACGCGGTTTCCCGGGCCGGGCCGCAGGTGCTGGAGCCGATCGTGGACCTGGAAGTGTCCGCGCCGGAACAGCACATGGGCGACATCAGCGGCGGCCTCGCCTCCAAGCGGGCGCGCATCAGCGGCACCGATTCGGTGCGCGGCGGGGACATCGTGGTGAAGGCGCAGGTGCCGCTGTCGGAGCTGGAAGGTTACGCCGCCGAGCTCAAGTCGGTCACCGCCGGACGCGGGCGTTACTCGTTGGATTTCAGTCACTACGAACCGGTTCCTGCACAAGTGCAGCAGAAGCTGGTGGAGGCCTGGAAGCCACGCCACGAGGAGGACTGAGTCCCCGCCCGGCTCCGCCCGCGGACCGGTGACGGACGAATAAGCCGCAAAAAAAGCGCTCAAAGGACTTGGCGGCAGCGCTTACATGCCCTACATTCCGCTTGCCAAGGGGATTTCCAGGCAACGATTTTCCAACTACTCCGATCAACCTGAGAGCAACACAGGACACATATGGCGAAGAAGAAGGCGACAAAGAAGGCTGCTCCGAAGAAGGCCGCTGCCAAGCCGGCCGCACCGAAGCCGATCAAGGAAGCCCTGGGCAAGTCCGGGCTGGTTTCCTACATCTCCGACGCTACCGGCGTCGCCTCGCGCGACGTCCGCGCGGTGCTGGGTTCGCTCGAGAACGCGGTGCACGGTTCGGTCAGCAAGAAGGGTGTGGGTTCGTTCACCCTGCCGGGCCTGCTGAAGATCACCGCCGTCAACGTGCCGGCCAAGCCGCGTCGCAAGGGCATCAACCCGTTCACCAAGGAAGAGCAGTGGTTCGCCGCCAAGCCCGCCTCGGTGAAGGTCAAGGTGCGCCCGCTGAAGAAGCTGAAGGACGCCGCGTCCTGAGTTGCCGCACCCGGCGGAACGGTTCGCCGCTCCGCCCCGGAAGGCTGGAATCCCCCGGGATTCCGGCCTTTTTTGTTTTCGTCCCGTTCACCGGTTCGGCGTCATCGTAGGCCGCCATGACCACGCGCCCGCTGCTGCCCCTGCTTGCCGTCGCGCTATCGCTCGTCCTCGCCCTGCCCGGCTGCAAGCGCGAAAGCGCCACTGCCGGCACGAGCGGTGAAGCGGGCGACGACGTCGCCCTGCCACGACCCGATGCCGGTGCCGGTTCGGTGACCGGCATGCCCGACGAGCCCGGGCCCGGCGCGATCGGTCCGCCGACAGTTGCGGACACCGGATCCGCGGGCGATCCGGAAATCGTGTTCGACGAGGAAGTGGCGGATCCTGCTTCAGTGGACGTCGTTCCGGGTGAACCCTCGGCCGCCGATGCAGTCGCCGTGCTTCGCGACTACTACGCGGCGATCGGCGCACGGGACTACGCGCGCGCCCATGCATTGTGGTCGGATGGCGGCAGGGCCAGCGGCCAGACGCTGGAGCAGTTCGCCAACGGCTTCGCCAACACCGCCAGCGTCGTCGCCGAACCCGGCGAACCGGGTCGCGTCGAACCGGCTGCGGGATCGCGCTACATCGAAGTCCCGGTTTCGATCACCGCGACCCGCGACGACGGCAGCGTGCACCGCTACCTGGGCAACTACACCCTGCGCCGCGCGGTGGTCGACGGCGCCAGCGCCGAACAGCGCGCCTGGCGCATCGCCACCGCGGACATCCGCGAGGTCACAGCTCGAAGCGGTAACTGACCTTGACCACCAGCTGCTCGCTGTCGCGCAGCGAGAAGGCATCGGTCAGCTGCTTGACCTCGTCGCGGGCGAACTCGTCGTACATGTAGCCGCCGCGGCCGTAGACGATGTACAGGTCGGACAGCGGGGCGATCTCGTAGCGGTAACGCACCTGGAAGCCGAGGTTCTGCAGGCTGAAGTCGTCCACCGGCTCGTCCACCGGCACCGGCGTGCCGTCCGGGAGCGTGCGCCAGGCCTGGCGCAGCCGCGCGTCCATGCCGATCGCCTGCAGCTTCACCCGCAGTTCCTGGCGGTCTCCCACCGTCCAGTTGAGGCCGGCGTCGATCTGCACCTGCTCGGCGGCGAACGTGCCGACCAGGTTCTCGCGCTGCCAGATCATCCACTGGGGGTCATGGTCGAAGAAGAACGAGGTGAACACGCTGAACGCGTCGCTGAAGAAGTACGTCGGGGTGAACTTGACGTTGAAGCCCGGTTTGCGGCCGTGGCCGAGGCCGGTGTTGTAGACGTTCGTGCTGGCCGACAACTCCCAGTTGCCCTTGCGCGGGCGCGAGCGATCCCAATGGAAATTGACGTTGGAGGGAAGCGCCAGGATGCCATGGCCGCGCAGGACGCGATCGTCGTATCCCGGTGCGTTGACATTGAGCTGCAGGTACTCGCGCCCGCCGTCGCGGCGCACGCTCTGGCGATTGACCCGGAACTGGCGCTGCAGGTCCAGGCCGTGGTCGTTGTCGGTGGCGCTGATGCGCCAGCGCCACTCGTGCGACGAGTACGCCGAGGTTTCCGGCATGTCGGTGTAGCGCCGCGACACCTGCCAGTGCGCGTAGTTGAGGTTGGCGCGCGACAGGTAGCCGAAGTCGTTGATCTCCAGGTCGTCGCCGAAGTGCATCAGGATCCACTGCGAACGCCAGCCGTTTTCGAAGTCGTAGTCCGCCCAGACCGTGCCGCCGCTGCCGCGCACCGTTTCGCCGGCCTCCTCGATCTGGCTGCCGATCAGGCGCGTCTGGATGTTCCAGCGCTGGGTCGGGCGCCAGTTGTGGTCGACGCCGAGCACGGTCGCTTCGCGGTCCAGGTAAGGCCGCTCGACCTGGGTGAGCATCACGCCCACGTTCTGCTTCTCGTAGTCGCGGACCACGCGCGCGGCGCGGAACGAACGCCCGGCCTCGTCGCCTTCCTCGGCCACGAACAGTCCGTACTTGTAGGCGCCCAGGCTGCCGTTGAGCTTGACCGCGGCGGTGATGTCGCCCGGACCGCTGTTGTCGTCCGAGGGCCCGCCCACGCGGCGGGTGTACAGCAACTGGCTGAAGTCCGACGGCGTGCCGAAGGAGAAGATGCCCTGGTTCTCGGTGAAGAACGGGCGCTTGTCGCTGAAGAAAGTCTCGTTGGCCTCGAAGTTCACGACCAGGTCGTCGCTCTCCACCTGGCCGAAGTCCGGGTTGATGGTCGCGGTGAGCTGGGTCTGGCCGTTCGGCTTCCAGACGATGTCGGCGCCGCCGTCGAACTTGCTGTCGCCGTTGATGTTGTCGTAGCTGCCTACCGCGTACGGCGTGATCGCCAGCAGCGACTGGGCATGGACCGGCACCGTCACCGGAGTGAAGTCGGAAATGAAACGCGGCAGGGTGAAGCTCGCGTCCGGCCAGGCGACGCGTTCGCCGGTACTGCCGACGACGCGGTCGAGGTACACGCCCATGGTGCGCTGGCCGTCGACGCCCGCGCGCATCGGCGCGATGTACCAGGGGATCAGCATTTCCACCGACCAGGTATCGCCGTCCTCGGTGACCGCATGCTTCCAGTTGCCGTCCCAGTCCGCGCTGAACTGCGACTCGTTGGTGATCGTGGAATCCTGGATGCCGTCGGTGAGGCTGACGGTGAAGTTGTAGGCGGTGCGGCCGTCGCCGTCGAAGTCGACCATCAGGTTGACCCGGTCGACCTGTGCTTCCTGGTCGCGCTGGGTACGCTGGTAGGTGCGCGGCACGCTCGCCGGCTGGGTGTTGCGGAAGCCGATCGCCAGGCCTTCGGGAGTGGCGAGCACCCAGGCTTCGGTCGGATACGGCGACTGGGCCCGGGTCAGGGGCTCCACCATCCTGAAATCGGTGATGTGCCGGGCACCCTGCCATTCGGCCGGGTCGATGCGGCCATCGATGTCGACGGCCCAGGCGGGCGCGGCCAGCAGGCCAAGGAGGGCGAAGGTGCCGGCGGACGGCAGGCGATGGCGCATGTGGGGTGGCTCCGTAGGTTCGGGGCCACCTTAGCCACCCGGCGCCTGTGCGCCGACTGGCATTGGTCATTGCAACCTTTTGCCCGTCGCGGGCAACAACAATGGGTTGGGCAGCCTGCCCCGCCGGTCAGCGCTTCGGCCGCAGCATCGTCCCGGTGCACTTGGGCGAGCCGCAGTGGCAGGCCCAGATCTTCTTCAGGCGGGCAGTGTGCGGCTCGTCCAGGACGATCCCGTAGTCGTAGGTCAGTTCCTCGCCCGGCTTGATCGTCCGGATCGCCTCGATGAAGACCTTCGACTTCTCCGGGTGGTCCTCGTCCTCCTCCAGCACCGCCTCGCAGTTGGGATCGCAGCTGGTATTGATCCAGCGGGCGCTGTTGCCGCCATGGTTGGCGTCGATGACGTATTCGTCGTTCAGGGTGAACAGGAAGGTGTGGCCGCTCTCGACGTCCCCGCTCTCCTCGTTGTCCACCTCTTCATGGGTGCGGCGCTTGCCCTTGTACTCGATGATGCGCTCGCCCTTGGCGATGGGGAGCAGGGCGAAAACGCCGTTGCCGTGGATCCGGGACTTGCGGGCGGCGACTTTGCGGGGCATTGCTTCTCTCACGCTTGGATAAACGGCCATTGTGGCCCGTATCCGGTGAAGCCGTCATATAGTACAATTTCGGTCCTATTAAACAGGGCCCGCCCAAGTGCTGCGCGTCACCCGCCTGACCGACTACGCCACCGTCGTCCTGACCGTGCTCGCCGCGCGGCCGCGGGACGTGCTCAGCGCGGTCGAGCTGGCCGACGCCTCGGGCCTGGAAGCGCCGACCGTGGCCAAGGTGCTCAAGCCGCTTGCGCAGGCCGGCCTGGTCGAGGGTTTCCGCGGCGCGGGCGGCGGTTACCGCCTGCTCCGCAATCCCGCCGACATCAGCCTGGCCGAGATCGTGGAAGCGATGGAAGGACCGCTGGGCATGACCGAATGCAGCCTGCATGCGGGCAACTGCGGGATCGAACAGTCCTGCGGCGTGCGCGCCAACTGGCGCCGCATCAACGACGTGGTCGCGCGCGCCCTGCGCGGCGTGACCCTGGCCCAGATGGCCGAGGAAGCATGAGCAACGCCACCGAAAATGCCGAGATCCTGGAGCAGCTGGGCCGTCGCTACGACGCCGGCTTCGTCACCGACATCGAGTCCGACTCGCTGCCGCCCGGCCTGGACGAAGGCACGATCCGTGCGCTCTCCGCGCGCAAGGAAGAGCCGGAGTGGATGACCCAGTGGCGCCTGGAGGCGTACCGCCACTGGCTGACGATGCAGCCGCCGCACTGGGCCAAGCTCGAGATCGCGCCGATCGACTTCCAGGCGATCAGCTACTACTCCGCGCCGAAGGGCCCGATGTACAAGTCGCTGGACGAGGTTCCGCAGGAACTGATCGACACCTACGACAAGCTCGGCGTGCCGCTGCACGAACGGGCCAAGCTGGCCGGTGTCGCCGTCGATGCGGTGTTCGACTCGGTCAGCGTCGGCACGACCTTCCGCAAGGAGCTGGCCGACAAGGGCATCATCTTCTGCTCCATGTCCGAGGCGATCAGGGAACACCCTGAGCTGGTGAAGCAGTACCTGGGCAGCGTGGTCCCGGTCGGCGACAACTACTTCGCCGCGCTCAATTCGGCGGTCTTCTCCGACGGCTCGTTCGTGTTCATCCCGGCCGGTGTGCGCTGCCCGATGGAGCTGAGCACCTACTTCCGCATCAACGCCGGCCACACCGGCCAGTTCGAGCGCACCCTGATCATCTGCGAGGACCGCGCCGAGGTGTCGTACCTGGAGGGTTGCACCGCGCCGATGCGCGACGAGAACCAGCTGCATGCGGCGGTGGTCGAGCTGGTCGCGCTCGAGGACGCCAACATCAAGTACTCGACGGTGCAGAACTGGTACCCCGGCGATGAAAACGGGATTGGCGGCATCTACAACTTCGTGACCAAGCGCGCGCTGTGCAAGGGCGCGCGCAGCAAGGTGGTCTGGACCCAGGTGGAAACCGGCTCGGCGATCACCTGGAAGTATCCGTCCTGCGTGCTGCTGGGCGACGACTCGGTGGGCGAGTTCCATTCCGTGGCCCTCACCCATCATCGCCAGCAGGCCGACACCGGCACCAAGATGATCCACCTGGGCAAGCGCACCAAGAGCAAGATCGTCAGCAAGGGCATCAGCGCGGGGCGCGGCCAGAACACCTACCGCGGCCTGGTCAAGGTCGACCGCGGCGCCGAGGGCGCGCGCAACCACACCCAGTGCGACTCGCTGCTGATCGGCAAGCAGTGCGGCGCCCATACCTTCCCCTACATCGAGGTCAGGCACCCGACGGCCACCGTCGAGCACGAGGCAACGACCTCCAAGATCAGCGACGACCAGCTGTTCTATTGCCGTAGCCGCGGCATCGGCGAGGAGGACGCGGTCTCGATGATCGTCGACGGCTTCTGCAAGCAGGTGTTCCGCGAGCTGCCGATGGAATTCGCCGTCGAAGCCAAGAAGCTCCTGGAAGTATCGCTGGAAGGCGCCGTCGGATGAGCGTCCTTCCGAGTCCCGAGTCCCGAGTCCCGAGTCCCGAACAATGCTGAAGATCGAAAACCTCCATGCGTCCGTCAACGGCCGCGAGATCCTCAAGGGACTGACCCTGGAGGTGAAGCCGGGCGAAGTGCACGCCATCATGGGCCCCAACGGCGCCGGCAAGTCGACGCTCGGCAACATCATCGCCGGGCGCGAAGGCTACGACGTCAGCGCCGGCGGCGTGTCGTTCGAAGGCCGCGACCTGCTGCAGCGCGCCCCGGAGGAGCGTGCCGCCGACGGCGTGTTCCTGGCCTTCCAGTACCCGGTCGAGATCCCGGGCGTGAACAACACCTATTTCCTGCGTGCGGCGCTCAACGCGCAGCGCAAGGCGCGCGGCGAGCCCGAGCTGGACTCGATGCAGTTCCTGAAGAAGGTGCGCGAGAAGCTGTCCGTCCTGCACCTGGACGACCGCCTGCTGCAGCGTGGCGTCAACGAGGGCTTCTCCGGCGGCGAAAAGAAGCGCAACGAGATCTTCCAGCTCGCCGTGCTGGAACCGAAGCTGGCGATCCTGGACGAGACCGACTCGGGCCTGGACATCGACGCGCTCAAGGCCGTGGCCGACGGCGTCAACGCGCTGCGTTCGCCTGATCGCGCCTTCCTGGTCATCACCCATTACCAGCGCCTGCTCGACTACATCAAGCCGGACGTGGTGCATGTCCTGGCCGACGGCCGCATCGCCGAGACCGGCGGTCCGGAACTGGCGCTGGAGCTCGAAGCGCATGGTTATGCGTGGCTGCGCGACCGGGTCGCGCCGGGAGCCGCGACGGCATGAGCGCACTGCTCGACTCGCTGGCATCCGGCTTCGACGGAGACGCCGCGCGCCGCGAGGCGCTCGATGCCGCGCTCCGCGACGGCCTGCCGCTGGTCCGCAGCGAGGCATGGAAGTACACGCCGCTGCGCGCCCTGGACCGGCGCAGCTTCGTCCCGGCAACCGCCGCCGCGTTCGACGCCGCCCTGCTGGAAGGCATCCCGGCGCCGCGCATGGTGTTCGTCAACGGCCGCCATGACCCCGCGCACTCCGACCTTTCCGGCTTGCCGTCGACCGTAAAGCTGCTGACCCTGGCCGAGGCGCTGGCCGACCCCGATCCGCGCGCATCCAACTTCATGCAGCGCCGTTACGCACGCGTGGACGAGGTCTTCGCCCGGCTCAACTCGGCGCTGGCACGCGACGGCGCGGTGCTGCGCATGGCCGAGAACACCCGGCTCGCGCAACCGCTGCACCTGGTCTTCATCGGCACCGCCTCCGGCGACGCCGATGCCGCCAGCCACGCGCGCAATCTCATCGAACTGCGCCGCGGCGCCGAAGCGACCGTGGTCGAGCACCACCTGGGCAGCGGCGACCATGCCAACCTCGGCAACGTGATGGTCCACGTGCACCTGGCCGCGGGCGCGGTGCTGCGCCACCTGCGGCGCCAGGACGAAGCGCCGCGCGCGACCCTGGTCGCGCGCACCGACGCGGTGCTCGCCCGCGACGCGCAATACCAAAGGCTGGACCTGGAGTTCGGCGCCGCGCTGTCGCGGCACGAGCTCAACGTGCGCCTGGAAGGCGAAGGCGCCATGCTCGTCGCCAACGGCGTGCAACTCGGCCGCGGCCGCCGCCACCTCGACACCCGCCTGGGCATCGAGCACATCGCCGGCAACACCGCTTGCGACCTGACCTGGCGCGGGATCGCCGCCGATCGCAGCCGCGCCATTTTCCACGGCGGCATCACCATCCGCCCCGGCGCGGACGGCAGCGATGCCAGCCTTTCGAACAAGAACCTGCTGCTTTCCGACCAGGCCGAAGTGGACAGCCAGCCGGTGCTGGTGATCCATGCCGACGAGGTCAAGGCCGCGCACGGTGCCACCGTCGGCCAGCTCGATCCGACCGCGATGTTCTACCTGCGCTCGCGCGGCCTGCCCGAGGACGACGCGCGCCGGCTGCTGACCGTGGCCTTCTGCCGCGAGGCCCTGGCCGTGGTCGACGACGACGCGGTGCGCGCGCTGCTGTCCGAACGCCTCGACCACGCGCTGCTGGCACTGGAAGGCGAGGCATGAGCATCGACCGGGCTGCCGTCGACTGGGCCGCCGTACGCGCGGAATTCCCGCTGCTGCAGCGCGAAGTCCACGGCAAACCGCTGGTCTACCTCGATTCTGCCAACACCGGGCAGAAGCCGGCCGCGGTGATCGACGCCACCGACGACTTCTACCGCCGCCACAACGCCAACGTCAGCCGCGCGGTGCACGCGCTCGGCAGCGAGGCCACCGAAGCCTACGAGGCAGCGCGCGGCAAGCTCGCCCGCCACCTCAACGTGCGCGCCGACGAACTGGTGCTCACCAGCGGTACGACTTTCGCCATCAACCTGGCCGCGTATTCATGGGCGCTGCCGCGGCTCGAGCCCGGCGACGCGATCCTGGTCAGCCGCATGGAGCACCACGCCAACATCGTGCCCTGGCAGCTGGTCGCCGAACGCACGGGCGCCACCATCAAGGTCGCCGACATCACCCCCGATGGCGTGCTCGACCTCGACGCGCTGGAAGCGGCCATGACCGGTGAGGTCAGGCTGCTCGCCGTGACCCACGTGTCCAACGTGCTCGGCACCGTCAATCCCGTGCGCGAGATCTGCCGCATGGCGCGCAAGCGCGGCATCGTCACCGTCGTCGACGGCTCGCAGGCGCTGCCGCACATGGCCGTCGACGTCGCCGCGATCGGCTGCGACTTCTACGCGCTCACCGGCCACAAGATGTGCGGCCCGACCGGCACCGGTGCGCTGTGGGCGCGGCGCGAACACCTGCAGGCGAGGCCGCCGTTCCTCGGCGGCGGCGAGATGAGCCGGCAGGTCTCGTTCGGCGGCACCCCCTTCAACGCCCCGCCGCACCGGTTCGAGGCCGGCACGCCGAACATCGCCGGCCACATCGGCCTGGGCGCCGCGGTCGACTACCTCGACGCGCTGGGCATGGACAACATCGCCGCGCGCGAGCAGGAACTGCTGGCCCACCTGGACGAGGAGATGGGCAAGGTCGAAGGGCTGCGCGTCATCGGCAAGGCCCCAGGCAAGGCCGCGGTGGTCTCGTTCCTGCTCGACGGCGCGCACGGCCATGACCTGGCGACCCTGCTCGACCTGGAAGGCGTGGCGGTGCGCTCGGGCCACCACTGCGCGCATCCATTGATGGCGTACTACGGCGTGCCCGCGACCTGCCGCGCCTCGCTCGCGTTCTACAATACCCACGAAGAGATCGACGCCTTCATCGCCGCCCTGCGCAAGGTCCGAAAACTGCTCGCATGACACTCGATTTCCGCGACGCCACGGTCGACGACATTCCCGCCCTGGTGGCGCTGGTGACCTCGGCCTACCGCGGCGAATCCAGCCGCGCCGGCTGGACCACCGAAGCCGACCTGCTCGATGGCAACCGCATCGCCCCGGAAGTGTTGCGCGACGACATCGAGCGCGAGCACAGCCGCGTGATCGTCGCCTCGCGCGACGGCGCGATGGTCGGTTGCGCCCACGT
Source organism: Luteimonas sp. 8-5 (assembly GCF_029763755.1). GTDB lineage: Bacteria > Pseudomonadota > Gammaproteobacteria > Xanthomonadales > Xanthomonadaceae > Cognatiluteimonas. The sequence continues at coordinate 19,195 of NZ_JARUVM010000034.1, read as the reverse complement.
CGCGATCGAGGACGGCACCGGCTACTTCGGCATGTTCGCGGTGGATCCGCAGCGTCAGGCCGATGGCCTGGGCAAGGCGATCCTCGCCGAGGCCGAACGCGTGGTCCGCGACGGCTGGCGCCTGCCGATGATGCGCATGACCGTGATCGACCTGCGCGAGGACCTGATCGCCTGGTACGAACGCCGCGGCTACCGCCGCACCGGCATCAAAAAGCCCTTCCCGGCGGTCGACCCCCGCTTCGGCCTGCCCAAACGCGACGACCTGCGCTTCGAGGTCCTCGAAAAGGAGTTGCGCCATGGCTGAGTCCTGGGTCCGCGTCTGCGCTACCTCCGAACTGTTGCCCGGCGAACAGACCGTCGCCTGGGACGGCGACACCGCGATCCTGGTCGTCAACTACGACGGCGACTACTACGCCCTGGAGGACCGCTGCAGCCACGAGGACTTCGAGCTCTCGGCCGGCTGCTTCGACGGCGAGGAAGCGACCATCGAGTGCGTGCTCCACGGCTCGAAGTTCGATGTCCGCGACGGGCGCGCGCTCAACCCGCCGGCCTACTCGCCTGCGGTCCGGTTCCCGGTCAAGGTCGAGGACGGCGCCGTCTGGACGCGGGACGACCGGGACTGATCCGCCACCCCGGATGGGATTGGTATTGCGAATGATTCGCGTTTACCAATAGAATGGGGGCCTGGCCTCCGGGTCATCCCCTTCCCACTACGGATGGATTCGTCCCCCCATGAGCTATATCAAGCGTCGCAAGCATGCAGCGCCGACCACCCTCGCCCTGGTCGCGGCCGGCATGGCCCTTTCCCCCCTCGCCGCCTCCGCGCAGGACGCCATCGGCGGCCCTTCGGCAGACGACCAGACCCGGACCCTGGGCAAGGTCGAAGTCGTCGGTGAAGCGCCCAAGCGCTATACCTCCGACCGGGTCGCCTCGCCCAAGTTCACCCAGCCCCTGGTGGACACCACGCAGACGATCCAGGTGATCGGCGCCGACCTGTTCAACGAGCAGGGCGCGACCAGCCTGACCGAGGCCCTGCGCAACAGCCCGGGCGTGGGCACCTTCTACGCCGGCGAGAACGGCAACACCACCACCGGCGACACGATCTACATGCGCGGGTTCGATTCGTCCTCGAGCATTTTCGTCGACGGCGTGCGCGACCTCGGCTCGGTGTCGCGCGACGTGTTCAACCTCGAGCAGATCGAAGTGGCCAAGGGCCCGGCCGGCACCGACAACGGCCGCACCGCGCCGACTGGCGCGATCAACCTCGTCAGCAAGCAGGCGTTCGCCGAGGACGCGGCTTCGGCCATGGTCACCATCGGCACCGATTCGCAGCGCCGCGCCACCGCCGACTGGAACCACGTGCTCGGCGAGAACAGCGCCATCCGCCTCAACCTGATGGCGCAGGACAGCGGTGTCCCCGGCCGCGACGTGGTCGAGAACAAGCGCTGGGGCCTCGCGCCTTCGCTGGCCTTCGGCCTGGGTACGGCGACCCGCGTGCACCTTAACCTGCTGCACATCCAGCAGAACAACATCCCCGACGGCGGCGTGCCGACGATCGGGCTGCCGGGTTACACCTCCCCCGACCCGGCACGCCCGGAGATCGGCGCCGCTCCGCCGGTGGATCCTTCGAACTTCTACGGCACCCTGCGCGACCACGACGACGTGACCGTCGACATGGCGACCGTGCGCGTGGAGCACGACATCTCCAGCGACGCGACACTGGTCAACACCACCCGCTGGGGCCGCAACGAGCAGGACTATCTGCTGACCGCGTTCATGCTTTCGGCCGACCCGGCGCGCTTCATCACCCCGGACATCGACGACCCGTCGACCTGGCAGGTCGCGCGCAGCCTGCCGACGTTCAAGGACCAGCGCAACACCATCCTCACCAACCAGGCCAACCTGCGCGTGCATCTGGGCGAGAAGGACGGCGTCGAACACGACCTGAGCATGGGCATCGAGCTCACCCGCGAGGAATTGCTGGGCCGCGGCCTGGCAGCCATCAACGACAGCGCATGGCCGTACGCGAACCTCTACGACCCGGATCCGGCAGTGACCGGGCTGGAGTGGGCGCACAACGGCACCAGCGCCGAGGGCCGCACCGACACCGCGGCGGCCTACCTGTTCGACACCATCAAGCTCGATGATCGCTGGCAGCTCAACGGCGGCGTGCGCGTCGATCGTTACACGACCGAGTTCGAGAGCATGGTCGTGTGCGGCGGCCGCCGCGGGCCGTCCTGCGGCGACCTGCCCGCCGGCACCGTGGTGCCCGGCGTCGACGCCAGGGACTCCGACACGCTGGTGAGCTGGAAGACCGGCGTGCTGTACAAGCCGACCGGGAACGGCAGCGTCTACGCCAACTACGCCATTTCCGAACAGCCCCCGGGCGGCGGCAGCCTGGAACTCAGCAACTCGGAGAACAGCGCCAACAACCCGGTGTTCGACCCGCAGGAAGCGCGTACCGCCGAAATCGGCACCAAGTGGAACCTGTCCGGCGATCGCCTGCTCGTCACCGCCGCGCTGTACGACACCCGCGTGCTCAACGAAGTCGTGCAGGACCCCAACGACAACCAGTACTACCAGACCGGCGAGAAGCGCGTGCGCGGCGTGGAACTGTCCGCCGTGGGCAGCATCACCCACGCCTGGGCGGTTTCGGCCGGTTACACGACGATGGACACCGAGGTCGTCTCCGGCCCGGTGCTCACCGAGGACGGCACGCCGGTGCTGACCTACACTCCGAAGCACGCCTTCACCGGCTGGACCACCTATACCTTCGGCAACGGGCTGGTCCTGGGCGGCGGCGCGCGCTACTCCGACGGCCTGCACCGCGGCAGCGACGGCGCCATCGGCACCCCGACCGAAACCGAGTCGTACTGGGTGTTCGACGCGGTGGCCAGCTACGCGGTCAACGACCGCCTGACGCTGCGCCTCAACGTGTCGAACGTCCTCGACGAGGAGTACGTCGCGTCGATCAACAAGAGCGGCTATCGTTACACGCCCGGTGCGCCGCGCTCGGCGCTGCTGACGGCGAACTTCCGCTTCTAGGACCCGACAGGCACAGGCCCGCCATGCTGCTGCACATTCCCGGCGTACTCGACCGCGAGCAGGTGGGCCGCTTCCGCGCGGCGCTGCAAGGCGCCCAGTGGGTGGACGGGCGCCAGACCGTGGGCGCCCAGGGCGCCCAGGTCAAGCGCAACGAGCAGCTGGCCGAAGGCGACCCGCTGCGGCGCGAGCTCGGCGACATCGTGCTCGCGGCCCTCGCGTGCAATCCGCTGTACTTCGCTTCGGTGCTGCCGCTGCGGACGCTGGCCCCGCGCTTCAACCGCTATGCCGGCGGCGGCGAATACGGGTTCCACGTCGACGGCGCGGTCATGGCCTTGCCGCCCGGCGACGTCGCCGGGCACCTGCGCAGCGACGTGTCATGCACCCTGTTCCTGTGCGACCCGGACGAATACGACGGGGGCGGGCTCATCGTCGACGACACTTACGGCGAGCACGAGGTGAAGCTGCCCGCGGGCGACCTGATCGTCTATCCCTCGAGCAGCCTGCACCGGGTCGAGCCGGTGACCCGGGGCGAAAGGCTGGCCGCCTTCTTCTGGGCGCAGAGCATGGTCCGCGACCTCGAGCAGCGGCAGACCCTGTTCAAGCTCGATACCACCATCCAGGCGCTGACCGCTGCAGGCGCCGATCGCCAGTCCCTGCTTCAGCTCACCGGCATCTACCACAACCTGCTCCGGCGCTGGGCGGAGACCTGACGCGCCTTGCGCTTGACGCAAATCAAGCCAAACAATAATCGTTCACATTTGCGAACAATTCTCATCTAAGATAGCCCCGCGCCAGCCAGCCGCTGGCTTCGAACCGATCGGGGCAACCTTGAAAGTCGCCAATCCACTGGCCCGCATTCCGCTGGTCCTGCTCAGCCTCACCACAGCGCCCGCACTTGCCGAAGATCTGGCCACGCTCGCACCCGTCGTCGTGACCGCGGCGGGCTTCGAACAGAAGCTCACCGAAGCGCCGGCCTCCATCAGCGTGGTCTCGCGCGAGGAACTGTCCAGGCGGCCCTACCTTTCCCTGATCGACGCGGTCGCCGACCTGGAAGGCGTCGACGTCGGGGAGACATCCGACAAGACCGGGCAGAAAACCATCAGCATCCGCGGCATGGGAGCGGACTACACGCTGGTGCTGATCGACGGCAAGCGCCAGAACAACCACGGCGACATCTACCCCAACAACTTCGGCGGCAACCAGTTCAACCACATCCCGCCGCTGGACATGATCGAGCGCATCGAGGTGATCCGCGGCCCCGCCTCGACGCTGTACGGCGCCGACGCGCTGGGTGGCGTGGTCAACATCATCACCCGCAAGGTCGCGCGCCAATGGCGGGGCTCGGCGACGTTCGGCGGCAGCCACCAGCAGGACGACGCATTCGGCAGCGACCGCACCGCGGACTTTTCGTTGCAGGGGCCGCTGGCCGAAGACCGCCTCGGGCTGGGCGTGCGCAGCTCGTGGTACCGCCGCGACGCGTCCACGCCGGAGTACGAGACCATCCAGGCGCCGGACGGCACCACCTTCGAGCGCTCGCTCGGCTTCGGCGGCGGCGGCAAGACCGTCGACAGCACCAGCCGCAGCGCCGGTGCAACGGTGTCCTGGAAACCCGCCGCATTCCAGAGCGTACAGTTCGACTACGACACGTCGCGGCAGGAATACGACAACACGCCCTACACCAACAACCTCGGCACGACCGCCTATCCGCTCGGCACGGTCGACGGCATCGACGGCATCTGGCGCGCGGCGCCGCGCGTGGGCTACTCGGCCGACCAGCGCTTCACCCGCGACCAGTGGTCGCTGACCCACGAGGGGCAATGGGAGTTCGGCAACAGCTTCGTGTCGCTGGCCTGGATCGAAACCGGCAACCACGGGCGGACCTTGCCGTTCACCGTGGCCGAACGGCTGCGCCACGCCGAGCTCTACTGCGGCAATGCTGCCGTCTGCGCCAGCGGCCCGCATGCCGGGATGAGCCGCGAACAGCGCCAGGCGCTCATGGCGGCCACCTTCCTGCCGCGGCCCAAGCGCACCATGGAAAGCCGCCAGTACACGCTGGACGCCAAGCTCGACATTCCGCTGGACGTCGGCAGCGGCGCACACCACCTCGTCGTCGGCGGCCAGGCCATCGACGGCGAGCTCGAGGATGGCGTGTTCGGCATGGAAGGCGGTGGTGCCGGCAACGGCACGGTGCAGGTACACCGGACCTGGTCGCTATTCGCCGAGGACAACTGGAGCCCGAGCGAAGCACTGACCGTCACCGTCGGCCTGCGCCACGACGACCACAACCTGTTCGGGGGCCGGCTGAGTCCGCGCGCGTATGCGGTGCGCGAACTGGGCGCTGGCTGGACCGTCAAGGGTGGCGTGAGCACCGGCTACAAGACGCCGCGGACCACGGACCTGTACGACGGCATCACCGGTTTCGGCGGCCAGGGCACCATGCCCTTCGTCGGCAACCCGGACCTGGAGCCGGAAACCAGCGTCAATACCGAAGTCGCGCTGTACTGGAAACCGGACGGTGGCCGCCACGACTTCAACATCACCTGGTTCCGCAACGACTTCCGCGACAAGATCGACAACGGCGAGGCCGTCGCCTCGTGCGAAGCCACCGGCGGCACGCGTCCCTGCGTGAACCTGGGCGACTACGAGCTGCTGGGCTACGGCAGCTACGCGCAGAAGGTCAATATCGACAAGGCGCGGATCAACGGCGTGGAGCTGGCCGGCAGCCTCGGCCTGTCGGATGCGCTGGAGCTGCGCGCCAACTACACCTGGACCGACAGCGAGCAGCTCAGCGGCACCGACAAGGGCGTGCCGCTGACCCAGTCGGCTAAACACATGGCCAACGCCACGCTCGCGTGGTCGGCGAGCGAGCGCTTCAGCATGCAGCTGGTGGCCGAGGCGCGCTCCCGGCGCTACCGCGGCAGCCGCGACGACAACGGCGACCCGCGCTACTACCGCGGCTACGAGGTTCTGCACCTGGCAGCGCAGTACCGCTTCAGCGATGCGCTTTCCCTGTCGGCGCGGATCAACAACCTGCTCGACCAGGATTTCACCGGGTTCGAGACGGTGTTCGTCCAGGACCCGGTGGGCGGGGGCTACAGCGCCAGCTACCTGGACGACTACAACAACAAGGACAAGGCGCGGAACCTGTGGGTGAGCCTGAACCTGCGCTTCTGAGGCCGCGGGCCGTCCATCCCTAATTGAGAGTGATTCTCATCCGTGTTCTAATGGGGAATGGGCTTCCGCCCGCCCTTCCCCCGGCCCACGCATGACCACCACATTTCGCAACGCGGTCTTCCAGCTCCACTGGTTCTTCGGCATCACCGCCGGCATCGTCCTGGCCATCGTCGGCGTGACCGGCGGCATCCTCAGTTTCGAGGATGAATTGCTCAAGGCGCTCAATCCGGGTGTCATGACCGTGCAACCGCGCGGCGAGGCCTTGCCTCCCGGCGCGCTGGTGGCACGCGTGCAGGAACAGCGGCCCGGCGAGGAGATCGCATCGCTGCAGCTGTCCGCCGACCCTCGCGACGCGGTCGTCGTCGGCCTGGCGCCGAAGGACGGCGGGCGTCGCGGCCCGCGCGTGCACGCCGATCCCTATACCGGCGAACTGCTCGGCGAACCCCGCCACCAGGAGTTCTTCCGCACCACCATGCGCCTGCACCGCTGGCTGGTCGCCGACGACGCCGGCAAGCAGATCGTCGGCGCGTCGACGGTGATCCTGGTCTTCTTCTGCCTGTCCGGCCTGTACCTGCGCTGGCCCCGGCGCTGGGGCAGCCTGCGCACCTGGTTCGCCCTGGACTGGCGGCAGAAGGGGCGCAACTTCCTTTGGCACCTGCATTCGGTGGTGGGCACCTGGGTGCTGCTGACCTACCTGGTGATGTCGCTGACCGGGCTGTGGTGGTCGTACGGCTGGTACCGGGAAGCGGTCAACAACTGGGCCGCTGCCGGCGCGCCACGCGGCGAACGTCCGGCGCAGGCCGATGCCACCGATCGCGGCACACCCCCGTCCTTCGACTTCGATGCCACATGGCAGGCGTTCGAACGCGCCGCGCCGGCCTGGAGCAGCGCGACCCTGTCGGTGCCCAAGGGCGACAAGCCGGCGAGCGTGCGTTACCTGGATGCGGATCCGGCGCACGAGCGCGCACGCAACGAACTGGCCTTCGATCGCTGGACCCTGGAACCGGTCACGCACGAACGTTACGACGACGGCAGCTGGCGGCAGAAGATCGGCGCGAGCATGTTCGCCCTGCACCGCGGCAGCTTCTTCGGCACCGGCGGCGTCGTCGTCTTCATGCTGGCCAGCTTCGCGATGCCGCTGTTCGCGATCACCGGCTGGATGCTCTACCTCGACCGGCGGCGTCGCAAGCGCGCGGTCAGGACGGCCGCGGCGGGCACCGCTGACACGTTGCCGCAGGCTGCGCCGCAACCGGCCACCGCCGTGCCCCTGCTGGTCTTGCATGCGAGCCAGACCGGGACCGCCGAAGCACTGGCGCTGCGTACCGCGGGCACCTTGCGCGAAGCCGGTTGCCCCGCCGAGGCGCGTGCGCTTGGCACCATTGCACCGGCGGACCTGGCGCTGCACCCGCGCCTGCTGTTCGTGGTCGCGACCTATGGCGACGGCGAAGCCCCCGATCCGGCACGCGCGTTCGCGCGCAAGTTGCGCGACTCCAATCCGGCGCTGCACGGACTCGAATACGGCGTGCTGGCACTGGGCGACAGCGACTACGGCGATAGTTTCTGCGGCTTCGGCCGCGAGCTCGACCAGCGCCTGCGCCATGCCGGCGCGCAACCGCTGTTCGACCGGGTCGATGTCGACAACGAGGATCCGGCCGCACTGCGCCACTGGCAGCACCAGCTTGCGCTGCTCGGCGACCGCACCGATATCCCGGACTGGCGCCCGCCCGAATACCGTCGCTGGCGGCTGGTCGACCGCCGCCTGCTCAATCCGGGAAGCGCCGGCGGCGAGGCCTGGCACCTCGCCCTGGTGCCGGAAGATCCGGCGGACCTGCAGTGGGAGGCAGGCGACGTGGCGGAAATCGGGCCGCGACCGGTGGCCGCGGACGATCCGGCCGCCACCCCGCTGCCGAGCCGCGAGTATTCGATCGCCTCGGTGCCCGGCGACGGCAGCCTGCAACTGATCGTGCGCCGCATGTTCCGCCCCGATGGCCGCCCGGGCCTGGGCAGCGGCTGGTTGCTGGACGGCGTCGAGGTCGGTGGTTGCGTCGACCTGCGCGTGCGCCCGAACCCCGGTTTCCACGTCCCCGCGGACGACCGCCCCGTGCTGATGGTCGGCAACGGCACCGGCCTTGCGGGTCTGCGCGCACTGCTCAAGGCGCGCATCGCCTCGGGCCATGCCCGCAACTGGCTGCTGTACGGCGAGCGCAGCGCGGCGCACGACCGCTTCCACATCGACGAGCTGCAGGCCTGGCAACAGGGCGGCGCGTTGCAACGCCTGGACCTGGTGTTCTCGCGCGACCAGCCGCAACGCCGCTACGTGCAGCACGTGCTGGAGGAAGCGGCCGAACAGGTGCGGCGCTGGGTCGGCGACGGCGCGGCGATCTATGTCTGCGGCAGCCTGCGTGGTATGGCGCCCGGCGTCGATGCGGTGCTGGAACGGATCCTGGGACGCGACACCCTCGAGGCGATGGCTGCAGACGGCCGCTACCGCCGCGACGTCTACTGAGCCGGCGTGCGCGGCGCCAGCCGCATCACCAGCAACTCGCCGCCGCCGTCGAGCAGGTAACGGCGGCGGGCATCGCCGGCGCGCAGCAACGCGCTGTCGCCGGCCGCAAGCGATTCCGCATCGGCCACTCCGTCGATCCGCGCCTGCCCGGCCAGCACGTGCAGCGCCCAGGTCTCGCCCGGGTCGACGAACACCAGCATGGAGCCGACCAGCGGGCGATGCCACAGCGACGCATCGATGGCATCGCGACGCCACATCAGGTTGAAGTCGCGCGTCGGACCGTCGACGAGTTCGCCGACCAGCGCACGCTCGCCGGCGAAGCGCAGGCGGTCGTGCGGCGGCAGCAACTCATGGACTTCGCCGTCGTCGAAACGCAGGCGCATGCCGTTGCCATGCAGCAGCACCAGCACGCGGTCCACGCCGGGGAATGCGGAGAACGGTGCATCGGCATCGATCTCGGCGATGGACAGGCGCCAGTCCCACTCCGCGCTGCCATCGGCGGCGGGTTCGGCATGGACCTGGCGCGTCCAGCCTGCGCCGTTGCGCCAGCGTTCGCGGCGATAGTCCTGCCCCCGCAGGATGCGCACGTGGGCTGACGCGTTGGCGGTATCCGGCTGGTTCATGTCGGCTGGCCCATGGCCCCAGTGTAAGCGTGGCATGGACCAGCCGGATGGCGCTCACTTCCTGGCAGCAGCCTTCGGCGCCGAAGCCGGCTTGCCGGGACCGAACTCCAGGCGGTCGCGGTTCTTCTCCACGGTCTTCAGGCCGATGCCCTTGACCTGGGCGAGCTGCTCGGGCGTCTTGAATGCGCCGTGCTGCTCGCGGTAGGCGACGATGGCCTCCGCCTTCGCCCGGCCGATGTTCACCAGGCCGGCATCGATGGTCGCGGCGTCGGCGGTATTGATGTCGATCCGGTCGGCGGCGGCGGCGGTCCCGAACAGGGTGGCTGCCGCGAGCAGCATGCCCAGGGTCAGCGAGCGCGGAATGGCGGTGAAGGTCTTCATGGCGGTCTCCTCTGGATGGCTGTCCGGCTGGCGGACGCCAGCGGTGGATGCAGTGTCCGGAGCGCCCCGGCCGGGGCCCATCGCCAAACCGCGCACGACCCCGTAGGAAAAAGCCGCTTTCACCAGCGGGGCGTAGAATTGCGGGGACATTCGAACAACGGGACCCATGCCCATGCCAGCCAGCCACGCTCCCCAGGGGGGATTCGATCCAGCCCGCATCGACGCGTTCGTGTCGGAGAAGTGGGACCAGGACATCGTGCCGCAGCTGGTCGAGTACATCCGCATCCCCAACAAGTCGCCGATGTTCGATACCGAATGGGTCGCACACGGCCACATGGACGCGGCGGTGAAGCTGATGGAGACCTGGGCGAAGGCGCAGCCGATCCCGGGCCTGGTGGTCGAGGTCGTGCGCCTGCAAGGCCGCACTCCGCTGATCTACCTGGAAGTGCCGGCCAGCGGCACCGAAACCGGCGACGACTGCGTGCTGCTTTACGGCCACCTCGACAAGCAGCCGGAGATGACCGGCTGGGACGACGACCTCGGGCCGTGGAAGCCGGTGCTCAAGGGCGACCGCCTGTATGGTCGCGGCGGCGCCGACGACGGTTACGCGATCTTCGGTTCGCTGGCCGCGATCATGGCGCTGCAGCAGCAGGGCGCCGCGCACGCGCGCTGCGTGATCCTGATCGAAGCCTGCGAGGAATCCGGCAGCTACGACCTGCCCGCCTACGTCGACCACCTCGCCGATCGCATCGGCATGCCTTCGCTCGTGGTGTGCCTGGATTCGGGTTGCGGCAACTACGACCAGCTGTGGTGCACCACCTCGCTGCGCGGGCTGGCCGGCGGCAACCTCACCGTCAAGGTGTTGGACGAGGGCGTGCACTCCGGCGACGCCTCCGGCATCGTTCCGTCCAGCTTCCGCCTGCTGCGCCAGCTGTTGTCGCGGATCGAGGACGAGGACACCGGCCGCATCCTGGTCGACGGCCTGCATGCCGACATTCCCGCCGACCGCGCCACCCAGGCGGCCAAGGTGGCCGAAGTGCTCGGCACCGAGGTCTACGACAAGTTCCCGCTGCTGCCGGGCATGCAGCCCATGCACGAGGACCTGACGGAGCTCGTGCTCAACCGCACGTGGCGGCCCGCGCTCTCGATCACCGGCATGGACGGCATCCCGCCGCTGGCTTCGGCCGGCAACGTGCTGCGCCCGCATACCGCGGTGAAGCTGTCGCTGCGCCTGCCGCCGACGCTGGACGGCAAGCGCGCCGGCGACCTGCTCAAGGAAGCCCTGCTCCACAACCCGCCGAACGGCGCGCAGGTCACCCTGGAACTGGAGAAGGCGTCCACCGGCTGGAACGCACCGGCGCTGGCGCCGTGGCTCGAGCGCGCGATCGACACCGCCAGCCAGGATTTCTTCGGCAAGCCGGCGATGTACATGGGCGAAGGCGGCTCGATTCCGTTCATGGGCATGCTCGGCGAAAAGTTCCCCGCCGCGCAGTTCATGATCACCGGCGTGCTCGGCCCGCATTCCAACGCGCACGGCCCCAACGAGTTCCTGCACATCCCGATGGGCAAGAAGGTCACCGCCTCGGTGGCGCGGGTCATCGCCGAACACCACGCGGCCAGCGTGCGCGGCGAGACCGGCGGCAGCGCGGCCATGCCCAGCACCCAGGAACGCGGCGAGCACGGCTGCTGCTAGCGGTTTGTGTCCCTGTCCGACGCCCCGCCCAGCGGGGCGTTTTTTTGGCCCGGATGGTTGACCTGACAATGAGAATGATTATCATTGTCAATCTTCAGGGAGGACTTCCATGCAGGCCAGCCATGCCGTTTCCCCGCTCGGGCGCCAGGCCCGGGACGCCAAGAACCCGGCGGCAATGCCGGAAATCGACAGCCGCGAGCTGCTGAAGGCGCGCAACGAGGTCCTGATCCGCCATGCCGGCGAGTGCTACCGGCTGCGCCTGACCCGCAACGACAAGCTGATCCTGACCAAGTAGCCCGCCTCCCCGCCATCCCATAACCCCCGCCAGCCAGCCGATCCATCGGTCAGCCAGCCGACCACCCAAACGAGCTGACCGACCGATGCGACTGCACCCCTTGTCCCTTGCCCTGCTGCTGGCGCTGCCCGCCGCCGCCACCGCCGCCGATGCACCCGCCAACGCAGGGGCCGACAGCGATTCCGCTGCCGACCTCAAGCGCGTCGTCGTCGTCGCGACCCGCACCGAGCGTGCCGAGGCCGATGTCCCCGCCACCGTCGACGCGATCGACCGCGAACGCATGGACCAGTTGCTCGCCCACGACCTGGCCAGCCTGTTCCGCTACGAACCCGGCATCAGCGTCACCTCGGGCTTCGGCCGCTTCGGCATCGGCAGCATCCGCATCCGCGGCCTCGACGCCAACCGCGTGCGCATCCAGGTCGACGGCATCCCGGTGTCGGACGCCTGGGCCATCGGCAGCTATTCCGACGCCAACCGCAACTTCATTGACGTCGACACGCTCAAACGGGCCGAGGTCGTGCGCGGCCCGGCAAGTTCGTTGTATGGCTCCGACGCACTGGGCGGCACCGTGGCATTCACCACCAAGGATCCTTCCGACTATCTCACCGACGGCAAGGACAGCCACGTCGGCGTGCGCCTGGGCACGGAAAGCAGCTGGAACGCGTTGACCACCGGCGCCACCGTCGCGATCGGCGGCGAACGCTGGTCGGGCATGGCCGTGGTCAACCACCGCCAGGGCCAGGAAACCGAGAACCAGGGCGAGATCGGCGGCGAAGGCGCCACGCGCACGCAGCCGAACCCGCAGGATCGCGACGGCCGCAGCCTGGTGTCCAAGCTGGTCTTCGCGCCTTCCGCCGACCAGCGCTTCCGCCTGACCGTGGAAGGCAACGAGCAGGCCGCCGATACCGACATGCTCACCGGCCGCGGCCTGCAGGCGCTGACCGGCGCGAACAACCTTTCGCTCGATGCCCACGACCACCAGTCGCGCGCGCGGGTGTCGTTCGCGCACGAGATGGACGCCGCCGGCTTCGCCTTCGCCGACAGCCTGGACTGGCAGGTCTACCGCCAGGACAGCGCAACCGTCCAGGAAACCGTCGAGGTCCGCCGCACTTCGACCGGCCGCAACGAGCGCCGCGAGCGCGAGTTCGACTTCGACCAGCGCGCGTACGGCCTGCAGGCCAACTTCCGCAAGGACTTCGAAACCGGCGGCGCCAGCCACGCGCTGGCCTACGGCATCGACCTGTCGCGTACCCGCACCGCGCAGAAGCGCGATGGCCGCGTCCACAACCTCGACACCGGGACGACCAGCAACGCGATGCTGCCGGACGTGTTCCCGGTACGCGACTTCCCGGTGAGCGAGACCACCAATGCGGCCTTCTACATCCAGGACGAGATCGAGTTCCGGGATGGCGACTTCAGGCTGGTGCCGGCCGTTCGCGTCGACCGTTACGAACTCGATGCCGAAGCCGACCCGATCTTCGCCGAGGACAACCCCGGCGTCGCGGTCGAGGGCCTGACCGACAACAGCGTATCGCCCAAGCTCGGAGCGGTATGGCGCTTCGCCCCGGACTGGTCGGTGTACGGCGGCTACGCACACGGCTTTCGGGCCCCGCCCTACGGCGACGTCAACATCGGTTTCACCAACGTGATGTTCGGTTACACCGCCATCGCCAACCCGAACCTGAAGCCGGAAACCAGCGACGGCCTGGAGCTGGGCCTGCGCTTCAACGGCAGTGCGACCTGGGCCACCCTGTCGGCATACGACAACCGTTATCACGACTTCATCGAGTCGTTCGCCTTCGTCGGCTTCAACGACGACGGACTGATGGTGTTCCAGTCGCGCAACGTCGCCAATGTGCTAATTCGGGGCGCGGAACTCAAGGCCGGCGCCAGCCTCGGTGCGATACACGACGCGCTCGAAGGCTGGTCGCTGCGCTTCGCGTCCGCATACGCCCGCGGCGAGGACCGCGACACCGGGCTGGCGCTGGACTCCGTCGATCCGCTTACCGCGACCCTGGGCGCGGCCTACGACGCCGGCGACTGGGGAGTGGAACTGGCCGGCCGCTTCGCCGCGCGCAAGGACCGTGTCTCCGATCCGGCACTGTATCGCCAGGCGGGCTATGGCGTCTTCGACCTGCTGGCGCACTACGAGGTCACGCCCGGAGCGCGCATTTCCTTCGGCGTGTTCAACCTCGCCGACAGGAAGTACACCCTGGCCGGCGACCTGCCGCTCGGCGCCAGCGGAACGAGCAACGTGCTCGATCGCTACTCCGCGCCGGGCCGCAACGTTTCCGTGGACTTCGCCGTGGCCTGGTGATCGATGGCGATGCCGTCGCCCTCGCAGCTCGCCGCACTCGGCCCGGTCCTGTGCCTGTACCGGCCGCAGCGCGGCGGCGAACTGGACGGCTGGCGCGCGGCGGTGCGGGCGTCGGCCTGTTGCGACATCGACAGCGAGTGCCTGCGCGAGTGCATCTGCTTCTACGACCGCGCCGGCGATTGCTGCTGGCGCCTGTACCTGCTGCCGGACAGCGACTTCCTTGCCTGGGAATACTTGCTGGAAGGCTTGCCGGCACAAGCCGCCCGCGCACCGGACGACGGCATCGCCCAACGTCTATGGTCGCGGCTGGCGCAGTGCCTGGGCGGCGAACGCTGGCAGGCGAGCCTGCTGCGCTTCCACCTGCCATCGTCCGGGCTGCTGGCGGCGACCCTGACGCCTGTTTCGCGGCTCGGCGAGGCGACCGCGCGCCGCCTCGCCCGGGCCGAAGGCTTGGACAACGATAACCACTATCAATACCCATTGATCCGGCCGACGCCGGGGGAGACGATGCAATGAACAAGCTGGCGATGACCCTGGCTCTCGCGACGCTTTCTACCGCGACGATGGCCACCGAACCGGCGCCCGCCGGGGCAAGCGATGTGGCACGCGCCCACGATGCGATCCTGAAAATGCAGGGCGAGCACATCGTCAGCTTCGCCTTCGACGAGACCGTGCTGCTGCAGCCCGGTTACGAGCGCCACCCGGCCAAGCGCAGCGGCGCCGACGAGGTAGTGATCGTGGTCGAGGATTCCCCGACCCGCATCGTCCTGCAGCACATCCTGGTGTCGCCGAAGAGCGGCCACGTGACCAAGCACTGGCGCCAGGACTGGCAGTACGAGGCGCCGTCGCGTTTCGAGTTCAGCGCCGACCAGACCTGGACCGTGCGCGCGTTGTCGCCCGAGGAAACCGCCGGCGCCTGGACCCAGTGCGTGTACGAAGTCAGCGACGCACCGCGCTATTGCGGCACCGGCAAGTGGGAGTTCGAAGGCGACGTCGCCACCTGGACCAGCGATACCGGCTGGCGCCCGCTGCCGCGCCGCGAATACACCCAGCGCAGCGACTACAACGCGCTGGAAGTGGTCAACCGCCATACCATCGTTCCGGCGGGATGGACCCACGAGCAGTTCAACACCAAGATCCGGCGTAGCGCCGACGGCAGCCAGGCGGAAATCGCGCGCGAGTTCGGCTTCGACGACTACATCCGCAGCAGCGACACCGACTTTACCCCGGCCTACGACTACTGGAAGGCCACGGCTGGCTACTGGGCGCGTGTGCGCCAGCGCTGGGCCGCATTCCTGTCGCAGCCGCCGGGGCTGCGCCTGAAGACCGAAGTCGACGGCATGGCGATGATCATGCCGCTGTTCGAGCAGGCCGCGGCCGTCCAGGAAGGCAAGGAAGTCGCCGACGCCGAGATCGACGCGGTATTCGCGCAGTTCGTCGAGCCTGCCGGCACCGCGGCGGCGGAGTAACTCAGGTCCGGCCGTACACGTCCTCGTAGCGGACGATGTCGTCCTCGCCCAGGTAATCGCCCGACTGCACCTCGATCAACTCGAGGACCTCGTCGCCGGGGTTCTCGAGCCTGTGCTTCGCCCCGATCGGGATGTAGGTCGACTGGTTGGCGTGCAGTTCGAACACATCGTGGTCGCGGGTCACCCGTGCGGTGCCGCTGACCACGATCCAGTGCTCGGCGCGACGCGTGTGCGATTGCAGCGAGAGCGCGGCGCCGGGCTTGACCTTGATCCGCTTGACCTGGAAGCGCGGCCCGGTGTCGATCGAGTCGTAACTGCCCCACGGCCTGTGCACCTCGCGGTGCAGGGCGGCCTGGCTGCGCTGCTCGTCCTTCAGGCGCGCCACGACGTCCTTGACCTGCTGCACCTTGTCCTTGCGCGCCACCAGCACCGCGTCATCGGTCTCGACCACGACCACGTCGTCCACGCCCACCAGCGCCACCAGGCGCCGCGACCAGGCGTAGCTGTTGCGGCTGTCCACGGCGATCACGTCGCCGTGGTGCGCGTTGCCGTCGGCGTCGCGTCGGGCCACGTCCCACAGCGCGGACCAGGAGCCTACGTCGCTCCAGCCAATGTCCACCGGCAGCACCATCGCCGCATCGGTACGTTCCATCACCGCGTAGTCGATCGACTCGGCCGGCGTGGCGGCGAAGGCTTCCGCATCCAGGCGGACGAAGTCGCCGTCGCGCCTGGCCGCGCCGAACGCGGCGCGCGTCCCGTCGAGGATGTCGCTGCGGAAACGCGCCAGCTCCTCCAGGTAGCGCGACGCGCGGAACAGGAACATGCCGCTGTTCCAATAATAGCCGCCTGATTCCAGGTAGCCGCGGGCGGTGGCTTCGTCGGGCTTCTCGACGAAACGCAGCACCTTGCGCACGCCGTCGGCCGGTTCAGCCCGCTCCATATCGGCATGGATGTAACCGAACCCGGTTTCCGCCGCCGTCGGCACGATGCCGAAGGTCACCAGCGCCCCGGCCTCGGCGGCGACCGCGGCCGTGCGCACCGCCGCGCGGAACGCCTCCGGGTCGCCGACGACATGGTCGGAAGGCAAGACCAGCAGCAACGGATCCTCGCCGCCGGCCATGGCCTGCAGCGCGGCGGCGGCGATCGCCGGCGCGGTATTGCGACCGACCGGCTCGAGCAGGATCGTGGGTGCGGCACCGGCAGGCATCCCGCCGGACTGGCGCAATTGTTCGGCGACCAGGAAGCGGTGGTCTTCCCCGGCGACCACGATCGGCGCGGCGGTGCCGGCCAGCGGGGCCACCCGTTGCCAGGTCGCCTGCAGCATCGTGTCGGCGCCCGCCAGTGGAAGGAACTGCTTGGGATAGGCCTCGCGCGACAGCGGCCACAGCCGCGTACCGGAACCACCGGAGAGCAACACGGGTTGCAGCTTGGCCACGGCCATCTCCCTGCGGACTGCCGGGCAGTTTAACCTGTGCGCCATGCAACCCGACCACCACACCGACCCGCGCGCCGCCGAACGCCTGGCTTGGACGCGCGAGGCGCTCGACGCGCCCGGCGCGCGCCTTTCGCGCGCCTCCGTCGATGCCGGCTTCCGCAGCTACTGGCGCAGCGAAGGCACCCCCGACAGCGTCATCGTCATGGACTCACCGCCCGACCGCGAGGACGTGCGCCCCTGGCTGCGCATCCGCGACCTGCTGGAAGCCGGCGGCGTGCGCGTGCCGCGCGTGCTCGCGCGCGACGTCGGGCGCGGGTTTCTGCTGCTCGAAGACCTCGGTACCCGCACCCTGCTGCAGGTCATCGACGACGGCAACGCCGACGCGCTGTTCGATGCCGCCATCGACCAGCTGCTGGAACTGCAGGCAATCACGCCGCCGGCCGACCTCCCCGCCTACGACGAAGCGATGCTGGCGCGCGAACTGCGCCTGTTCGACGAATGGTTCCTCGGCCGCCACCTCGGAATCGCGCTCGAGTGCGGCACGCTGGAATCGCTGGAACTGGTCTACCAACGCCTCATCGACGCGGCGCTCGCGCAACCGCGGGTGCTGGTGCATCGCGACTTCATGCCGCGCAACCTCATGCCGCTGGGCGGCGACGCGGCCGCCGATGGCCTGGCAGTGCTCGACTTCCAGGACGCGGTCGCCGGGCCGGTCGCCTATGACGTGCTGTGCCTGTTCAAGGATGCGTTCGTCAGCTGGCCGCAGGCGCGCATCGACGGCTGGCTGGAGCGCTACCACGCGCGAGCCCTCGCCGCGGGCCTGCCGCTGCCGCCACTGCCGCGTTTCCGCCGCGACGTGGACTGGATCGGCGTGCAGCGCCACCTCAAGGTGATCGGCATCTTCGCCCGGCTGCACCATCGCGACGGCAAGTCGAAGTACCTGGCCGACGTGCCGCGCTTCTTCGCCTACCTCGACGCGGTGCTGCCGCGCTATCCGGAGCTCGCGCCGCTGCGCGAACTGATCGAAGCCCGGGTCCGGCCGTTGCTCGCGGCGGCACGCGCATGAAGGCACTGGTCTTCGCCGCCGGCCTGGGCGAGCGCATGCGCCCGCTCACCAACACCACGCCCAAGCCGTTGCTGGTCGCCGGCGGCAAGCCGCTGATCGAATGGCACCTGGAAAAGCTGGCCGCGATCGGCGTGCGCGACGTCGTGGTCAACACCAGCTGGCTGGCCGACCAGTTCCCGCAGGTCCTGGGCGACGGCAGCCGTTGGGGACTGCGCCTGCATTTCCTCTACGAGGGCCCGGTGGCGCTGGAAACCGGAGGCGGCATGCTCAATGCGCTGCCGCTGCTGGCCGGCGACGGCGACGCGCCCTTCATCGCGGTCAACGGCGACATCGCCTGCAATTACGACTTCGCGCGACTGCCACGTTCCCTGGAAGGCGACGCGCACCTGGTGCTGGTCGACAACCCCGCCCACCATCCACAAGGCGATTTCATGCTCGACGGCGATGGCCGCGTCCACGCCGAAGGCGAACCGAAGCTGACGTTCTCGGGCATCGGTGTCTATCGCGCGGCACTGCTGGCCGGATGGCGCGGCGTGATCGGCGATGCCCCCGGCGCCGAAGCCGAGCCGCCGCGGTTCCGCCTGGCGCCGCTGCTGCGCGCGGCGATGGCGCGCGACACCGCCACCGGCGAACACCACCGCGGCCTGTGGACCGACGTGGGCACCCCGCAACGGCTCGCGGAGTTGGAGCGCGGCGGCTAGTCCTCGCGCAGCGTCTCGCGCAGGAACGGCACCGTGAGCCTGCGCTGCGCTGCAAGCGACGCCTGGTCCAGGCGATCGAACAGCCGCGCCAATCCGCCCAGGTCGCGGCCGACGCGCCGCATCAGCCACTCCAGCGCCGCCGGATCCACCGACAGGCCACGGCGGCGCGCGCGTTCGCGCAGCACTTCGCGGCGGCCGTCGTCGTCGAGCGGGGTGAGTACGATCCGCGCGCACTGCGACAGGCGCGAGCGCAGGTCCGGCAAGGCCAGCGCCAGGCCGTCCGGCGCCGCCCTGCCTGCGTACAACAAGGACACACCGGCGGTGCGCGCGCGGTTGTGGAAATCGAACAATGCGACCTCGTCGTCGCGGTTGCCGGCAATCGCATCGACGCCGTCGAGCGCCACCACGGCCGCTCGCTCGAGCGCATCCAGCGCATCGCGCATGCGCCCGGCCGCGGCCTGCAGCGGCAGGTAGGCCGCGCGCCGGCCCG
>NZ_JARUVM010000033.1 GCF_029763755.1 Luteimonas sp. 8-5 | reverse complement strand
CGCGCGCCGGCCCGCGGCTTCCGCGGCGGCGCAGGTCGCGAGCGCCAGGTGCGTCTTGCCGGTGCCGGCCGGACCGACGAGGTAGACGCCGGCACCACTTCCGTCGTCGCCTGCCGCAAGCGCCCGCAGTTGCGCCAGTGCTTCCGGAACGATGCCCACGCAGGTCTCGAAGCGCTGGTCGGGCGGATACCTCAGCGCCAGCGGCAACTGCCGCGTGCCCGGCTCGCTCACGCGTCGTCCCTGTCCCCGGCGGTGCCGTCGACTGCCGGATCCATCGCGGGATCGATGGCGCGCGGCGCTGCCGCAGGCGGCAGGTGCCCGGCGTACAGCGGGCTGTCGAGGTAGCGCTCGTGCGCGTAGCGCAACAGCACGTTGGCCACGGCCGCCACCGGCAAGGCCAGGAACAGGCCGAGGAATCCGAACAGCACGCCGCCGGCGAACACCGCGAAGATCACCGCCATCGGATGCAGGCCGATGCGGTCGCCGACCAGCTTCGGGGTGAGCCAGTAGCTTTCGATCACCTGGCCGATGCCCCAGACGGCGACCACCCCCAGCAGGTGCGTCCAGTCGCCGAACTGCACCATCGAGGCGATGCCGCCGAGCACGATCACAGTGGTCGGGCCAAGGTAGGGCACGAACGTGAGCAGGCCGCCGACCACGCCGATGAGGATGCCCAAGTCGAGGCCGACCGCGAACAAGCCGATGCCGTAGAGCACGCCCAGGATCAGCATCACCAGCAATTGCCCGCGCATGAAGCCGCCGAGCACGGCGCTCGATTCGCGCGCCAGCCGCGACACCGTCGCCGCATGGTCGCGCGGCACCAGGGCCGCGAGGCGTTCGATGAAGATGTCCCAGTCGCGCAGGAAGAAGAACGTCAGCACCGGCAGCAACACCAGGTTGGCGACCCATCCGAGCAGGGCGAAACCCGAGCGCGAGACGTAACCCAGCACGGTGCTGGCCGCGCCGCCGGCCTGTTCCCAGTGCTCGCGCACCAGGGTGAACAGCCGCGCCGGATCCAGCCACTCCACCAGCTCCAGGCCGGTGCGCGACTCGAGCCACGGCAAGGCGACGCCCACCAGCCAGTCGCGGTAGTTCGGCAACGAACTGAACAGGGTCACCAGCTGGCGTTGCAGCAGCGGCAACAGCAGCAGCAGGCCCAGCAGGGTGACGGCGGCCATCGCCGAGAACACCACGATCACGGCGCCGTTGCGTGGCACCCCGCGCGACTGGATGCGGTCGACCAGCGGATCGCCGAGCCAGCCCAGCAGAGCGGCCAGCACGAACGGCGCCAGGATCGGCGAGAGCAGCCACAGCAGCCAGCAGGTGGCCAGCGCCACCAGCCCCCATTGCAGGCGCCTCAGGAAGGTGGCCAGCGTGTGCAGGTCGTCGTTGGCTTGCATGCCGTCCTCAGCGCAGGCGGAAGGCGACGGCCTGGCCCGCGCCTTCGCCGGCCGGGGCCTGCGCGAGCACGGTTTCCTCGACCAGCAGTTCGTCGTCCAGCACCCTGCGCAGGCCGGCCAGGCCAGTCGCCAGGTCGAGCTCGACGTCGAGGCGGTCGCCCGTCGCGCGCAGCGGCCTCACGTCGCGCACCACCGACTGCGCGCGCAGCCACGCGACCAGTCGCATGTAGTCCTCGCTGGAATCGATGCCGCTGAACATCACCTCGTGGCGGCCCGGCTCACCGATCGGCTCGGCCTTGGCATAGCGCGCCGACAGCGCGTCCGCGGCGCCGTCGGCGCCACCGGCCATCGCCCGCAACGCGCTGCGGTCGTGGCTCGACCAGCTCGAGAGTTCGCGGCCGTTGTCGACCATGATCCAGTCCGCGGTCCAGCCGTCGTCATCGCGGTAGAGCTTGCCGACCAGCTGCATCTGCGGGCTGTAGCGCGCGGAGATCGACGAAATGGCGGCCACGTCGCCGCGCCAGATCGCCCCGACCGCGG